>CAXYYR010000006.1:0-48660 GCA_964293265.1 uncultured Propionibacterium sp. | reverse complement strand
TATATTCGCCCCCCCAAGCGCAAGCGGCCGTCCCCGGGGCGCGGGTTCGGGTGTGTCTTTCTTTTCGTGTTTCCACAGCGCGAGCCTGGCCCTGTCCGGTTCGAGTGGCGCTTAAGGGCGTATCGGTGAGGGCCGGTTAACTCTTCTGTTGTTCGTGGCCTTCCATCGAAGGGAGGCCCGTCCATGGCTTTGACAATCGAAGTACAAGACCAGATTCGCACCATGCGCCGAGCTGGCGTCGCGTACTCAAAAATTGGTGAGTTTCTTGCTGTGAACCCCAACACGGTGAAGTCCTGGTGCCGACGAAGCGGCATCGAACCAGAATCACACACCGGCCCGGGCTTAGAGCCCCTTGGGACATGGTGCCGTTTGTGCGGCGACGAACTTGCTCAGGCTGCTCGGGCAAAGTTCTGCTCCGATACGTGCAGACGGTCCTGGTGGAGTACACACCCAGAGTTGATCGAGCGTAGGGCTTTCTACCATTTTGCTTGTCAGCGCTGCGGTACAGAATTTGAAGCCTACGGAAACACCGAACGTAAATATTGCTCTCATTCGTGTTATATCCAACACCGATTTGGGACACGCGGAGGTAGGGCGTGAACCGCGATCAACTCACCGCTGAGGCATGCTTCGCCATCGATCTGACCCGACTCAAACGGTTGGTTGCGGCACACGTTCTCACAGAAACCCAAGCGAGTCAGATCGCTGTTCGGGTTGCGCGGAAAACTGGTGCTCACCTGGGCAGCCTCCACGCTGGGGTACTTGTTGACTTATCCGTGGTTTCAAGTGATGTATAGACATGCAAAGGATGCAAAGCCCCAGATCAGCACAGGCGAAATAGGAGAAACGGTATGGCCGAAATACACAGGGTCCAACCCCCGGCGCAGGAAACTCGAGCGCTCAAGGTGGCGGCGTATGCGCGTATCTCGATGGAAACCGATCGCAGCCCAAAATCTTTATCACTGCAGGTTTCTCACTACTCCGACCGCATCCAATCAACACCGGGCTGGGCGTACGCGGGGGTATATGCAGACTCAGGTGTTTCGGGTACCACCGTGAACCGCCCACAGTTCCAAGCGATGCTCAGCGCCGCACGGGCCGGTGAAATCGACCTGATCTTGACCAAATCAATCTCCCGCTTCGCACGCAATACCGTGGACCTCCTCACGATTGTGCGTGAACTCGACGGCCTGGGTGTTGAGGTGCGTTTTGAGAAGGAAGACATCTCATCGGCAAGCGCTGACGGGGAGTTCACGCTGACGCTGCTTGCCTCGTTTGCGCAAGCAGAATCAGAACAGCTTTCGGCCAATGTGAAATGGCGGGTGCGCAAGAAGTTTGAGCAAGGACTCTCGAATGGTTTTCGCATGTACGGATACACCGACTCAGCTGATGCAACCGATGTGCACATCGTCGAGCACGAAGCCGTGATTATTCGCCGCGCCTTTGATGCGTACCTGGCGAAGAAATCGATGGAGCAATTCGTTCGTGATCTGAACGTCGAAGGTATCCTGACACGGGAGGGGCAGCCGTTCTCACCGGAAGTACCCCGGTCTTGGTTGAGCCGAGAAGCCTTTACCGGCACCCTAACGTTGGGGCGGTGGCATGCAACAAGTCTTGGTGAGCACTCAACCCTCAACACTGGCGAGGAACCCATGTACCGGGTGGAGAACGCGATCCCCGCCATCATCAACAAAGACCTGTTCGACGAGGTACAAGCCGAGAAGCACCGTCGTCGCGAAGCTGGTGCAACAGCAAACTGGTCCATCACCACCAGCTGCTTCACCTCCCGCATCAAGTGCGGCATGTGCCACATGAGCTATTCCCGCTCCGGTAAGAGATCCAGCGCAGACAGGATCAACTACATCTGGATTTGTCGTACCAAACGAGATGGCAAGAAACGCACACGCGGGCGCACCTGCACGAACAAGTCAATCCCTGAACCGACACTGCACGAAGTCTGCTGCGAAATATTAGGCCTCGAGCACTTCGACAGTGAGCTTTTTGACGAACAGGTCGAGCGCATTGAAATTCCCGAACCCCACCGGATCCTCTTCTACCTGCGTGATGGGCGGGTCATTGATCGCCAGTGGGTTTCACGTCAGCGCGAGAAAGCCTGGGACCCAGAGCGCCGGGCCGAATGGGGCAAGCTCCAAACCACTCTTTGGGATGAGGAACGTCGTATGAAGGCTGCCGAACGGATGCGTGAACGAGCAACTCCCAAACAGCGCCAAACTCAATCGCAAAAGATGAAGGCTTGGTGGGCTGACCCCATAAACGTCGAAAAGGCTGCTGCACGCCGGGGGCAGGAGAACTCATGACGCGTACAGTAACCGCGATCCCAGCCACCAAGCGGCTACACACCGGTGCACCATTGGCACAAACCAGCGTGCGCAGGGTCGCCGGATATGCCCGAGTGTCCACTGACCATGAAGACCAGGTCACCTCGTATGAGGCGCAAGTCGACTACTACACCCGCTATATTCGTGAGCACGCAGGGTGGAAGTTGGCCGGGATCTACACCGATGAAGGCATCACCGGCACTTCAACCAGACACCGCACCGGATTCCAGAGGATGGTCGCAGACGCGCTGGCCGGGAACATTGATCTCATCATCACCAAGAGTGTCTCCCGCTTCGCCCGCAACACCGTCGATTCACTGACCACGGTGCGCAGCCTCAAAGAACACGGGGTTGAGGTGTACTTCGAGAAAGAGAACATCTGGACCTTCGACGCCAAAGGCGAACTACTCATCACCATCATGAGCTCCCTCGCCCAAGAAGAAGCCCGTTCAATTTCTGAGAACGTCACCTGGGGTCACCGTAAACGTTTCGCCGACGGGAAAGTGACCATCCCATTTGGTAGGTTCCTCGGCTACGACAAAGGCGACGACGGCAACCTTGTGGTCAACGAGAAAGAAGCAGTCACCATCAGATACATCTACTCCATGTTCATCGAAGGCCTCTCCCTGGGTGCAATCGCAACCAGACTAACCAACGAAGAACACCCCACACCCGGTGGGCAAAAACAGTGGGCGCAAGGAACGCTTCGTAGCATCCTCACGAACGAAAAATATAAAGGTGATGCGCTCCTGCAAAAGAGCTACACCTCTGATTTCCTCACTAAACGGCAAGTCGAAAACCAGGGCGAAGTGCCCCAGTACTACGTCACTAGCAACCATGAGGCAATCATCAACCCCGCTGTATGGGATTTCGTACAAGCAGAACTCGCAGCCGTTGGTAAAGGCCGCCGTTCAGCCTCTCGTCAACGCACATTCTCAGGCAAAATCAAATGCGGGGAATGCGGCTCTTGGTACGGGTCAAAGACCTGGCACTCCGGATCCAAATACGAAAAACGAGTGTGGCGGTGCAACCACAAATACCGTGGCGAAACAGTGTGCAGCACACCACACCTCAGAGACAAGCAGATTGAAGAAGCGTTCATCGCCGCTGTGCATCAGCTACTCACCGAGCGTGACCACCATGATGATGTTCTTGAAGCTGAACTGCTCAGGGAACTCGACACCACAGACCTACGCATCCAGGCAGACCAGATCGCTGCCGGAGCTGCCGCTGTTGGAGAAGCGATCGAGAAGCTCATCTCAACCAACGCGCGTGTAGCCCAAAACCAAAACGTGTACCAGCAACGTTTCGAAGAACTCTCAACCGAACACACGCGCCTGCTCGAGCAGCACGAGAAGGTTTTCGCTGAGATCACTGACCGGCAAAACCGGCTCAATGCGTACCGCCATTACAAAGCCAACGTCGCCGAGTTACGCCCAAACGAAATCGAGTTCACGCCCTACCTCTGGCACACCCTCACAGACCATGCCGAAGTCAGTGTTGAAGGTGTTGTCACCATCGTGCTCAGAGACGGCAGCTGCACAGCACGTGAAATCCCTGAACTATCCTCGTGGGGACAAGGCTAAGCGAGCTGCCACTCCGTGATCAGCACCTCTTTAAGTTCCTTTTGTCGGCGTTCGACTACCTCTGGGGTCCAAGCAGATTCTTGTAGGACCTGCGTTGTCAACGCAAAGACTGCCACACCAGAGCTGGATTTGAAGTAGGTTTCTTTCTTCTTTGGAAAGTCGTAGTTCTGCGCTTGTGAGTTCTTACGACGGTTTAGCAAGAGGAGATTTCCTAAGCGGTGGGTCCAGTATTCTCGCTCTTCCTCTGTGAAGTTCTGAAGCCAGTTACTACCGTCTCGAGGGGACTGTGGGAGAACATGTTCGACCGTGATCAGATTGTGGTCGTACGAAGCGCCCGGGTCATTAGCAAGTGCCGAATCTAGTCGCAGCAGCACGTACTTTCTTACACGCGTGTACGTGTAAAGCTCACCGTCGAGCGTATGGATGCTTTCTTCTTTTTCGCGGTCACTCAGCTCAAAGGCTGGTGAGTCAATGCCGCTACCTTCGACAAGCTGGCCCAGTAACTCCATGTAGCGTTGTGCACGCGGGGTAGCGTACAAACGGCGCAACAGCATGCTTGCTGCCAGGCGTTCCAATTTCTGTAAGAAATTCTCCAAGAACACAGCATCATCACCGTGGTGTTTTAACGCCCATAGTGCAACTGGTCGCCAGTCGTCGTTATCCAGCTGGCTGAGGCGCTTTAACCAAGCGTTAACATGAGCCCATTCGTCTCCCGCGAAGTCGTGGGCATTCAGTCGGATATCTGCACGAGCGTAAGGTTCGAGCACCTCTTTGATGAAGCCCTTACCGTTGTTTTTCAGCAGGTACTTGTTTAGCACTTGCTCGGGGAATTCTGTCAAGAGGCTCCGCACAGCACGCGTTTGGCTAAAAACTGCACGAATGTACAGGAAGAGGTTAGCAAACTCATCACGGCCAAGGTCCTCTTCAAGTTTCTCCCATAAGTCAGCGTAATAGTGTTTGTCTACGTCAGGGATCGCGCCGATCACTTGTGACTTGAATATATCTGACGGTGCTAGTGGCATCCCGCGAGAGTTCATCACAGAGAAAATACGGTACGCAGAGTTCAGATCTGGGGTGGACACTGTGACCATGAATGTTCGTGCACCCATCATTTTGAACAGGGCTTTCAGTTGTTCTTGGTCCCAGCGAACGAGCTCAGAGCGTAGGGCCTTTGCGTTGTTTCGGATGGCGCGTTGGGAATCCGTTTCAGTCATATTTTCGCTTATTTCAACCAGGTGTTCAGTGCCACCTACCGTCTGGACATATTGATTGAAGAAACGTTTATCGCGGGGGCGTAACGCCAACCGGGGAGCAGCAGGCTGATCATCATCCCACTCAACAGCGGGCTTCTCTAGGAACTCATGAATCGCCCGGCTCATGTTTTGGTTATCGACCAGATCGCGTAAGACGCCAAGAATCAAAGAGATCGTAGTCAGGCGCTGTTGTCCGTCGATAACTTCTGACTTCGTGACGCCTTCTTCCTTTACCAAAACTACCGATCCCAAGAAGTAAGGCTCATCGGTGTCACGTTCTAACGCGCTCTGCAGGTCTGACAGCAACTGCATCGTCTCATCAGTGCCCCACGTGTACGGGCGCTGATACTCCGGAATTACGAAATCGAAATCGTTCGAGAAGAGCTTTCCAAGGGGAATTTCAGCGGCTTTCAAAGGCTGTCGTGTTTTCGCCATATTTATAACTCCTATAAGATAATTGATGCGCCAGCGTCACCTCATTTGCACCACTCACGCCGCGAGGGCGTAGCCGTCGCTAATTTGTATCCATTCCGCATGGAAAGTTTCGTAAACCTTGTTGAGCTCTGTTTTCCCTGCGGCAGTGATGCGTGCCAGCAGCTCCGAGACCTCTTGGGGCGTATAGAACTCGCCGCCTGATTTGCCGGCGCTCGAGGCATACATCGTCATGAGGTATTCGTAGGCGTCGCCGAACAGATCGATGGTGTGGTCTTCAAAATTTCCCAAGGGAAGGTCGCCGATGGCGTCGAGCAGTTTGACCAGTTTCTGGTTGCGCTCGATTACGGTGTTGCCCAGCTTGGGGCTGTTCACATCAACATCGTCGAACAGGCCCTTCAGGTCGGCCTCGGAGCTGGTGCCTGCCGCCGATGATTCGATGTTGCGGAAAATGCGGGCCAACACCTCGTTGAGATCGTCGGTGCGCTTCGAGGCGTTGTCGCGCACATTGCTGAACAGCTCGGAAGGGTAGATGAAGAAACCGACTTCGTCGACCAGATCGACCCGCGCCTGGTCGGCCTCACCGTCGGCCAGCGTTGCGTAGTCAAAGTCGGGGTTGTCGGTAGCCTCGCCACGGTTGACCACATTGACCAGGTGTTCAGAGATGAAGCGGTAGAACAACATGCCCAGCACATAGGCCTTGAAGTCCCAGCCGTCGACGCTGCCCCGCAAGTCATTGGCGATGCGCCAGATCGTCCGATGGATCTCGGCGCGCTGGGCCTCTTTGGAGCTGTCTGCGGTGTGGGTGGTCACAAGGGCGATTATGGCAGGAGGGGCCGACAATTCTGGGTTGGTGGCGGTCGGAGTCTTGGGCTTCTAGGGATTGATGCTGCGCGTAGTGAACGTTTTCGCGTGTTTCGCACATACTGCAGGTGTGGCCACAGCCGCTGATGACTGCCTGGCCGCATAGCATGGGCGAAATCGTCGTCGCGCAGACCGGAGGAGTGGAAGATGACTGGTAGTGACATCAGCGCTCCTGTTCTTGCATGGGCTGGGCGGCGCAGTGGGCGTGATGCCGACGACATCCGCACCAAGTTCGCAGACTGGGACCGTTGGCTTGCTGACGAAGCCAATCCGACGTTCAGCGAGGTTGAACGCATCGCGGCATACACGCGGGTTCCGCTCGGTTACTTCTTTCTCGCTGAACCGCCGGATGACCGCCTGCCCATCCCCGATTTCCGAGTTGGGCGCGGACGGCAGCTGCGGGCAAGTGCCGACCTGCTTGAGACCATCTATCTGAATCAGCGGCGCCAAGCCTGGTACGAGGACTATCTGGCCGATTTGGGCTCGCGAGAGGCTCTTCCGTTCGTGGGAAGTGCCAGCACCATGAATGTGGTCGAAGCGGCGCAGGCGATCACCGACGCACTGGACTATTCCGTTGCCCGGCGCGCAGGAATTCGCACGTTCACCGAAGCTCGGGCATATCTCATGGCGGCATTTGAGGACCTTGGTGGTCTGAGCGTTGCCAATTCCATGGTGGCCAACAACTCTCACCGCATGCTCAATCTAGATGAGTTCCGCGGCTTCACCTTGCACTCCGATGTGGCTCCGCTGGTGTTTGTGAATAGCCATGACACCATGCGTGGCCAAATATTTTCTCTGCTCCACGAGTTCGCCCACGTGTGGCGAGGCGAATCTGGTGTGAGTCAAGGGGGAGACCCCCTGCGTGAACGAGATAGCGACCAAGAGCGGTGGTGTGACGCCGTGGCAGCCCACACCGCTGTGCCAACCGCCGACCTGCAAGCCAACTATCAACCAGATGCTGAGCTGACTGAGGAACTGGATCGGTTGGCCCCCAGATATCGCTGCTCCAGCCTGGTTGTGCTGATTCGGCTTCGGGATACCAAGCTGATGCCACGCGACGGATTCGAACGGGCATACCAACAAGAGGTCAGCCGGTTGGTGAACTTTGCTGAGGGTGCCCCACGCGCAGGTGGCGGACAGTTCTACCAACTCCAGCCTTATCGCATAGGCAGGACCTTGAGCCACGCAATTGTGAGGGATACCCGAGTCGGCAGAACGTCGATGACTCAAGCCCTGCGGCTGCTGTCCTTTGGGCGCATTCCCATGTTTGATAAGTACGCGGCCAAGCTTGGCGGTTCCGATGTTTCTGCTTGACACCAATGTTTTCGTGGCTGCCGCGAGGCAGTACTACTCGCCTGATATTGCGCCAACCTTCTGGACTTGGTTGAGGGATGAACATGACAAAGGGAATCTGGCTTCGATAGTCGCCGTTCGCCAGGAATTGGACGATGGCGATCCGAAGATCGGCCCGGGCCACCTGAAGCGCTGGGCCGCTGCCTTGCCCGATTCTTTTTGGCTCAAGGCAAGTAACGAAACGGCCGCTTCCATGGCGGAGCTTTCCACCTGGGCCCGGGACTCAGACCGGAACTACTGGGACGCTGCCAAAGATGAGTTCTTCAGAAGCGCCGACTACAAGTTGGTGGCACAAGCACACGCAGCAGGACATAGTGTGGTCACGTTTGAATTGCCTTCGCCAGACTCAAAGAAGCGCGTCCTGATCCCTGACGCATGTGCTGCTGTGCAGGTGCCATATCGCGAACCGTTCTCCATCTATCGTGAGCTTGGGCTGCGCTTCTGGTAGATCGGCTGTGGTGCCCGCTACGCGCACCAGGCAACCTTGTCACCGCACGGGTGGGTGCACGTGCCCATCCCGATCAATGAATCGTGCCGGTGGTAACGCGGGCTGCTTCGCCAGACGATCCAGTAGTTCGAGCACCACAGCCCCATACTTGCGCCGTGCGGGGATGAATTGCGGCTCTGGCGCGTTCGCATCAACATCCATGTCCACATCTGAGAGGTGTTCAACCGTCCCCAGTGGATTCGGGTGCTCGCCCTCGTCGATGACGCGTTGCATCCATTTGCGGCATTGGCGCACATCTTCTGTCCAGTCCCGAAGCTTGTGGCCGATGAGCCCCTCATGCCACTCGAAGTTGTCGCCCATCGAGCTGATGGTCCAATCGGCCCATGCGACGTCGAAACCTGCAAGCTCCGGGGGCTCCTCATAGATCGACCACCAGCGAAGAGTGTGCGTTGTGAAGTCGATATGGATGCCAGCCTCCGGCCGCGAATCGTGGGCCTGCTCATCCCCCGTCCAGGGTTCGCTGGCGCGCACGCGCTCCCGCACTGTGGTGGCTAGCTGGTGCACGGCGTAGGGCCCGGCTTCGGCAACCTTGTCGAGTTCGGCTGAGCCCTGCCACACCACGTGGTCGCCGTTGTCAAGCGCAGCACTGAAGGCGTCGGTGGGATGAAAGGGGCTCCAAGGCGCAAGCCACGAGGTTTCGTCAAAGTCGTGTGTTTCATGGGTTGCCCCGGTGGGGGAGGGATCAGGCTCAACACCTGCCACGCGCAGCACACCGGGCGTGGCTTCCGATGACCAGATGGCTGTCCAACCCGGCCATGTGTTCTCCAGCAGCGCGTTGATCAGCCTGGGTAGGTATGAGCCTTCGCCTTCCGCGGCCCAGACCACAGTCTTCGAAGGCAGGTCAATGAGCAGGCCGCCTTCCAACCAGGCCGTTTCAGACCAATCGCGCGGGTGATCAACGGGCACTGGTCGCATTGTCCGAACTCGTTTGAGCGTTGCTTCGAAGCCATCAAGGGCGATGTCGTGCCCGATGGTTTGCGCTGCCCGATGGTCGTAATAGATCTCCCAGCCCGCATCACTGCGGACGATCACGCCCAAACGAGAACCCATGCCACACCTCCGCTAGTGCTTGTTCCACACACTGTGACAGGCAGGTCTGACAGAAATGGGTGCTCGGCTGAAATACAAGGGCCGTACGGGGAGCCGTCTGCTGCCCCGCAAGTACTCACTCCCACTGCAGTTCCCATGTCTTGTTCGAAACCAAGGTGTCCAGTGGTGGATCAAATGAGTACGGTCCCGTGGCACCGCCGGTGGATGTGAGGATTTTCCAGTCGTATGGCCACAGGATCGACGCCAATGCAGCCAACTCTTGGGCCGCCTCACGGGCGGGGTCCGGGCCAATCCCGCCCTGGAAGGCGAGAGGAATCCTTGATAGGGCAAATACGGCGTGGTTGTTGCCCAGAACGGATGGCGCCAGACCATAGCGTTCCTCCCATTGGCGCAGGCAACCGGCGATGAGCCCAATAGAGAGGTCGCCCGGTTCCTCCCAGGGATCCAAGAGGACTGCCGCCGCGTCTGAAGGGCGTTGGCATGCCACGAGGTTCAGATGGTAGGGGCCTTGTGGCTTCTCCAGTCTGGTGGAAGAAGGAGGCACGTCGATCAGTAGTGGGGCTGTCTCTGTCTGCCATTCCCAGCCGACGTCATCTCTGACGTCCAATTCTTCGAGCGACTCGGGCTCGGCACTCTCCGGATTGCGTTCGCGGAACCATGCATAAGGATCGGTAACGATACGCGGATCATCGTGTGCCCAATCGATGGGCAGTGTTGCCACCCGGGGGTCGCGCAGGGTTGCCGTCTTGGAACAGATGGGCCACAAACCGGTCTGTGGGAACAGCCGTACCAATTTCCACCACCGCTCGCCTGCGTCGAGGGGTTCGTCGGACACCCAACCTGTGAAACGGAAGGCGTTGCTGAACACTTGGTGACCGGCGGGAAGATCGAGCGCCTCAAGGGTTTTCTGATTCGGCTGTGCATCGCTCCAATAATCGGGTGACAGAGCCTGCGGGCACCGGCGTGGCCCCAATGCTCTCGGCGGCGTCGATTCCGGTGGAAGCTTGGGATGTAAGTCGGACAAGTAGCGGACGGGCCGCTCGGTGGTGCCGCGCGGTTCCTGCTCGGCGGGTTCCTCGGGCTCCTCCTGCTGCTCATCCCCCGGCTTGGTCGCCAGCCCTGCATCGAAGGCGTCGAGAAGCCCCATGGTGCTCACCGTCATGATGAATCGCCCGCTGATCATGTCACCCGCCGTGGGCATGGGCGAGATATCCGACGGTAGTGCCAGAAGCAGGGGAATCACGCCATCGGCCTCGATTGCCCAGAACTGTTGGCCGGTGAGCTCATTGGTCCTCGGATCAGCCCTTCGGCAGCGGCAGGTGATGCGGGCCTCAGCGGGACGATACGAGGGACGGGCAGCACCTCCCCGGCTCGTGCCAAGGGATTCCAACGTCCACAGGCGTGGAGTATCAGGGCTTTCCGGTGTGCCTGACTGGGCTGGATCCGTGGTGATGGGATCGATCAGTGCGTCCAGGGCGACGGCACTCACCCGTACTCCTATGAGATCGGCTGCGTCTCCCATTGCCGGGCGCGATGGGGAAAATGCACCGGGGTCGTCGATCTGGGCAATGAAGTGGGCGATCTCGGTGAGGTTCTCATCCACCATCGTGACATCGGCATGGTGCGTTCCGACCCGATGAGCAAAGGCCATCTGGATGTCCTTGTTCATCAGCGCGCCGTGGAGGAACCAGTCATCTCCGCCTGCTGGCCACGACAGGATCACACCCGAGGGGTCGATGGTCAGGGCTGTAGCGCCCTTCCCCCCTGGCCCGCCCATCTGGACCTGCTTTGCTGTCTGAGTGATTCTTGCCACGTCTCCGAGAGGCACATCCATGCCGAGCGAACGCAATTCAGGTTGGTCGTCGTCTGCGTGAATGAAGCGGGCAAACAATGCTTGAGGTGTGTGCTTCCGCCGGAACAGCACCGCGCGGATCCGCTGCCCCAGCGCCTGTCGTCGTGTCCTCATGGTTTCAGTGTTGCCGTGAGGACTGTCAGTTCTGGGTTGGTGGCGGGTGGAGTTTTGGGCTGGCTGAGAGTTGAGGTGTGTGTGGTGAAAGTTTTCGCATGTTTCGCACATACTGATGGTGTGGCCACAGCTACTGATGACAGTCTGACGGCCTCACTGAGCCGCCGGACGAATGCCTCCCCTTCTCGCAGGCTGCGATGAGAGCTCTGTTTGTGGACGAATCAAAGTCCAATGGGTACTTGATGGTTGCTGTCCTCGTTAATTCTGGAAACCGCACTCATCTGCGTCGCCAAGTCGGGGCGCACAGGCTCAAGGGGCAGCGGCGCATACATTTCACGAAAGAACAGGACGCCCGCCGAAAGACTCTTCTGACAGAGTTTGCCGCGTTGGGTTTCACGGCCTATGTGTTCCGCAGCACCTCGAAAGACCAAGCCGTAGCAAGGCAACAGTGTCTCGCGGGCATTGTCTCCCTGGCGCAAGAGCAGGCGATCAACGAAATCATTTTGGAACGTGATGAGTCACTTCGGGCTTCAGATAAGCAACATCTCTACCTAGAAGTGAAGCGGCATGGGATGATTGGCCAACTCAGGTACAGACTTGAAGCGCCGCAGGACGAACCATTGCTTTGGGTGGCGGATGGCATCGCTTGGAGCTCTGCAAAGGGTGGAATGTGGCGTGCCCGGGTAGCGCCTTTAATCATTGCGGTGCGCTAACTAAGCCGTAACAGCGCGAAGCTCGGCTCGCCGACCGTCCGGAAGGCTGCCGAGCTCACTTCACACCACTAGAGCGGTGCACCTCTTCAGCATAACCCAGCATGCGCACGCAGACTAGCTCTGGATGGGTAGAGGTTCTGACAGTGGATGGCAACTGCTCTTGAAACCGTTGGAGCGGGCGACGGGAATCGAACCCGCATATCTTGCTTGGGAAGCAAGCGCTCTACCACTGAGCTACGCCCGCAGTGCCAGAAGGCTCTCAGCAGCCTAGCGCAACGGCCGGTGGCTTGCTCTCCCCGCCTGGGGTGACGCTATGCCAGCACTCCACGCCATCTGCGTGGTCTCCGCGTCACTGAAAACGCGGCAACGGCCCGTAATACACATCGGTGGGCAGCTCGGGCGCCGTTTCTGGCGGATTCAAGCGCTCCCAGTCGTCGAAATATGCCTCGGTGGGCTTGAGCCACAGCGCAACCACGCCGATCACCGTCAGCGGGATGGCAGCCAGACTGACAAAATTGAACAGCACTCCGAGCACGGACACACCCAGCGCCCACCAACCGAGCACGCGTGAATATCGCCGTCCACACCACGCCTGATATGCCGTGACGCAGGGCAGCGCGAACATCGCGGCCACCACCGCAGCAAGGGCCACAACCAAAAGGATTGACCATAGACCACCGGGCCGTGGATCCAACCAGCCGGTGATCCACGAGGCCGTATTGAACTGGCCGCGATGCATTGCCTCGAACCAATAGATCGCATAACCAACAACCGCCACAGCTGCCGCCGCCCACAGCGCGGCCTGCGCCACGAACACACTGGCCCTGCGCACCGGCTCCCCCGTTCTGGGCGACAACTCCACGCCAGCGCTCTGCAGCGGAATCGGCGGCAGCGTCTCAATCACAGTGGCAGGAGGCGTGCCAAAGCCTTGCGGGCCAGAAACCCCGGCGGCAGGCTGCTCGTCGCCGAGCGCCTGACTGGCTCTGAGTGTCTGACTGGCATCGAGCGTCTGGCTGGCCTCCGGTGTCTGCGCGCGGGACGCAGCAGCAGTGCCGGTGGGCTCATCGGGCCCGGAAGCCGCCGCGCGGTGAGGGCCGTGGTCTTCGGACGTCATCGCCCCTCCAAAAACTAGTGCGCTGCCGATCAGCTGCATGCCCGGCCAGCCTAGCGTCCGCAAGCGGGCAGGTGAGGCTGGCGAGCGCATGCCGAGCGCTCACCCGGCTGCTCACTAGGCTGGACGCATGACCACCCAGGACTTGCCATGGAAGCTTGTGTTGTTCGATCTGGACGGCACCCTGATCAATTCCATTGAGCTGGTGGCCGATGCGTGGACCCACGCTGTGGAGACGGTGGTGGGCCGCCACCCAGAGCGCGACGAGGTGCTCAGTTGGATCGGCCTGCCGCTCACCCAAACCGCTGCCGACCAGGGCGGCGACAAGGCCGCCGCCCTGCAGTCCGCCTACAGCGCGCGGATAGAGACCAATCACGACCGGATGGTCAATGCCTTCGCCGGAATGCCCGAATTGGTCACCGATCTGGCTGTTGCCGGCCTGGGCACGGCAGTGGTCACCGCAAAGGGCCGCACACTCGCCGACCGCGGATTGCGGGTCTCCGGCTATCCCGAAACCCTGCACATTGCCGCCGCGATGGAAGACACCGCCGAGCACAAGCCCAATCCGGCCCCGCTGCTGGCAGCCTTGGCGCACGAAGGCGCCCATGCTGCTGATGCCGTCTACGTGGGCGACGCCGTCTACGACCTGCAAGCTGCCGAGGCTGCCGGCATCCCCGCCATCGGCGTCACCTGGGGCGCGGGCAAGTCCGAAGCCCTGCGCCAACAGCGTGCCCTGGCATTTGTCGACACCCCCGACGAACTGCGCGCCAGATTGTTGGGCTAAAAACAGCCTGCTTGGATGAACGCAGGAGGCGAAGCATGTCCAGCGAACCAAGAAGCAGCCAACCAACAAGCACAGCACTGTTCGACGTCAGCGGTCTCACAGTGATCGTCACCGGCGGTGATTCCGGATTGGGCCATGCCCAGGCGCAAGCACTGCTCGAAGGCGGCGCCCGGGTGGTGATCATGGCCCGCAATCAGGCCAAGATCGACGCAGCCATCCAGGGCTGGGACGCCGCTGGCCTGCATGCCCGGGGTGTCACCGCTGATCTTTCCGACGCCGATTCACGCGCCCGAGCTTTCGAGCGGGCAGTGGACCTGCTGGGTGGCCTCGATGTGTTGGTGAACACCGCCGGCACCATCACCCGTCACCCCGCCGAGGAATACCCGCTAGCCGAATACCGGCAGGTGCTCACCGTGAATGCCGAGGCGCCCTTCGCGCTGAGCCAGCTGGCGTCGCGCATCTTCCTGCCCCAGGGTCACGGAGTGATCATCAACATGGCCTCGATGACTTCTTTCGACGGCGGCGTCGGCATTCTTGCCTATGCCACCTCGAAGGGCGCCATCGCCCAGCTCACCAAATCCCTGGCAAACGACTGGGGGCCCAGGGGCATTCGGGTGAACGCCATCGCGCCCGGATACATGGCCACCGAATTCAACACCTCGCTCCAAGACCCCGACACACCCCGCAATCGTGAGATCAGCGCCCGCATTCCTGCCGGACGCTGGGGCACCCCCGACGACGTGAAGGGCATCACCGTGTTTCTGGCCTCGCAAGCCTCGGCCTATGTGAACGGCGCAGTGATCCCGGTGGATGGCGGATATCTCGCCCGCTGACGCAGCACTGACTCCACAACAACCAGGCCAACACAGCAATCCGACCGGGCCCCATCTCTGGGAACCCGGCCAGATCAGTGTTCATTTGCCCCGATGGAGCAAGCAGTCAGCTCACGAAAGCTTCATCGTGCCGTTCTCGTTGAAGTTGTTGTGCCAATCGTAGGAATGGCGCAGATCGTGAGGCGTGTGCTTCGCCTTGGAGGTGGCCAGCGAGTGGTCGTAGTACTCCTGCAGCTGGGCCTTGTAGTCGGGATGCACACAGTTGTCGATGATCTTCTGTGCACGCAGACGCGGCGCCAGACCACGAAGATCGGCGATGCCCTGCTCGGTGATGATCACCATGACGTCATGCTCGGTGTGGTCGACATGGCTCACCATCGGCACGATCGCCGAAATGGCGCCGCCCTTGGCAGTCGACGGCGACACGAACGCCGAAATGTAGGCATTGCGGGTGAAGTCACCAGAACCACCGATGCCATTCATCATGCGCGTGCCCATCACATGGGTGGAGTTCACATTGCCGTACATGTCGGCCTCGATCATGCCATTGCAGCTCAGCACGCCGAGACGACGGATCACCTCAGGATGATTCGAGATTTCCTGGGGACGCAGCACAATGTGCTTGCGATAATCCCCGGCCTTCTCGTTCATGGTGTGTGCATAATCGGGGCTCAGCGAGAACGCCGTTGCCGAGGCAACTGTGAGCTTGCCGGCATCGATCAGATCGACCATGCCGTCCTGGATCACCTCGGTGTAGCTGGTGAGATTTTCCAGATCGGAATGCAGCAGACCATCAAGCACGGCGTTGGGAATATTGCCCACGCCCGACTGCAGCGGCAACAGATTCTTGGGCAGGCGGCCTGCCTTCACCTCTGCGTCGTAGAAATCGAGCAGATAACCGGCAATGGCGCGCGAATCGTCGTCAATCGGCTTGAAGGGCGAATTGCGATCGCGGTCGGTGGTCTCGATCACGGCAACCACCTTGTCGGGGTCGATCGTGAGGAAGGTGTCACCGATGCGGTCACCGACGGAATTGATCGGGATGGCCGGACGGTTCGGAGGAACCAGGTAGCCGTTCCAGATGTCGTGCATGCCCTCCAACTCGGGGGACTGCCACGAATTCACCTCGATGATGATCTTCTCGGCCATGTCGAGGTAGGTCTTGTTGTTGCCCACCGACGAGGTGGGAACGATATTGCCCTCGGCAGTAATACGCACTGCCTCGACAACGGCAAAATCGAGCTTGCCCATGAAACCCTCGGCAACCAGCTGCGCGGAATGCGACAGGTGAATGTCGGTGTAAAGGGTGGTGCCGTCATTGATCTTCTTGCGCAGCGTCGGATCAGACTGATAGGGCATGCGGTAATGCATGCCGTCCACCTCGGACAACGCGCCGTCGAGCTCAGGGGCGGTGGACGCACCGGTGAAAGCGTTGACGGTGAACTCGTCGCCACGCTCATGGGCAGCCTTGATGCGGTTGGCCAGAGCCTGCGGCAGCTCCTTGGGATAACCGGAGCCGGTGAACCCGCCGAAGCCGATCTGCGCGCCGTTGGGAATGAGGGCAGCAGCCTCGTCGGCGGTCATGATCTTTCCGCGCAACTTCTCATTGGAGATGCGTTCGTTCATATTTCCTCTCCTGATTCCTGGCGCACTACGTCCATCGTCGGTCGTGCAGCGCCGTCACTCGCTCAGGCTACCGTGCCGGCCAGTGAACTGACATGTTGGGTGAAAAGCTGTCCATCACCATATTTGTGTGATGTTCGTGCACTCACCGATGGCGACGATCATTCACCGGTGCGACGCATCACAAAACCGGTGCGCAGCTTGGGAATGAAGAACGTTGACTTCGGCGGCATGAGCAGCCCCTCGCGGGCGGTGCGCATGATCTCGGCAAGACTTGTCGGACGAATCAGAATGCCGGCAGCATGACCCGCCACCATCTCGCGCATCTCACCCAGACCATGCTGATAGCTCACCTGGGCAGCCGTATCGCCGAGCGCCTTCTCAAGCCACGCGCCGTCCAGCGAGCGCACATCGTCGAAAGCGCCCGGATGGGCGATCAGCCAGCTGGCCGAGCCATCAGGATTCAGCAGCACGAGCCGGCCCTGGTCAACCATTGCGGTGAGTGTGGCGGGGCTCAGCTCGTCGGAAATGAGCTCGATGTCGAAATAGCGCGCCAGCGCGGCAGTGAGATCGCTCCACGAAATGCCGTCGATGAGGCGGTGAATTGCCTCGATGGCCAGCTGATCGTCAACAAGCTCGTTGACGAAGGTGAGCACCTGCTCGGCGGCAGTGTCGGTGCGACCCGTGGCGGCCCGCACCTCGTCGCGGTAGGTGCGTGAAATGGAATAGCGATGGTGACCGTCGGCAATGAGCACGTCGTCCGATGCCAGGATCTGCTTGATCTGGTTGATGCGCGCCGGGTCGGAAACCCGCTCCACCGAATGGGCCACCCCATCAACGGTGATCTCGCCCACCGGCTCGCCCGGCGCGGCAAGCGCCTCGGTGAGACCACCGGCCAGCGAAAGCCCCCACACCGGCGAACCATTTGTACTCGTGGCACGGGTGAGATCAAGACGGTCGGTGACGGCCTTCTTGGTGGTGTGCTCGTGGGGCAGCACGCCCCCGGCGCCCTCATCGACCACTTCGAGCCCGCCCAACACACCAGAGATGACGCGCGCTGCGCCGGTGGCGTCGGTGAAGGACATGCGATAGATGGTGAATGTCGGCTGCTCATCGGCAACCATCACGCCCTGGTCGATCCACTCCTGCAGACGGGTGGCGGCCACGGTGTAACGGTCGTCACCGCCCCGGGGGTCGTCAACCCAGGCAATGTTGTGGGTATCGCGAGCTTCGAGCTCGTCGATGTCGGCGCTGCTCAGCACGTCGTAGGGCGGTGCAATCACCTTGTCGAGATCAACCGACGGCGCGTAGCGGAGGGCGGCGAATGGCTCAAAGCGTGGCATGGCCCAAGGCTACCGAGGAAATGGGGGAAATTGCACCTGCATTGGCGGTGCCAATTGGGCTTCCCAAAACAGGCTGCTGGCGCGAGCTGTTTGGGTGCCTGCGCCTTGCCGCTGGCAGAATGGACCCCATGTCCCCACATGCGGTTTCGCGCGCCCTGGCGGGAGCCGCACGATGACCATTCAGGCCGAGACCACCGAGCCGCCCGGCTGGCGCAAACGCTGGGCCCGCTGGACCTCGTACGGTCTGCTGGAAAATCTGTTCTTCATTGCCGCCGCCATTTTCTCGTTGATGCTTGCCGCGGTGGTCTTGCGCAAGGGCGTCAGCAAGCCCGGCGATGTGCTCTTCCTGGTCGGTTTCTATCTTGTGCTGGCCTATCTGGCGCTGCCACGCATGCATCGCATTCTCACCGCGCTCTATGTGCCCGACTACTACATCGGCCGCACCCGCACGAGCGATGGGCTGCTCGGCGATCCGGTGAATCTGGCGCTGCGCGGCTCCCGCGAACAGATTGTGCAGGCCATGGAAGCCGCTGGTTGGGTGCAGGCCGATCCGCTCAATCTCACCTCGGCCTGGCGCATGATCCGCTCTGCCCTGTTGCGGCGCAGCTATCCCACCGCCCCGGTGAGTGCCCTGCTGCTTTTCGGACGAGCCCAAGACCTCACCTTCCAGCAGGAGGTGGATGGCTCGCCCACCCGTCGTCACCATGTGAGGTTGTGGCAATGCCCGCCCGGCTGGCTGCTGCCCGGCGGCGCCCAGGTGGACTGGCTTGCCGCCGGCACCTTCGATCGCGCGGTGGGGTTGTCGCTGTTCACGCTGCAGGTGACCCACAAGATCGAGCCACACATCGACCGCGAACGTGACCACATCGTGGCAACCCTGCGCGAGGCCGTGCCTGAAACCACCGTTGCCGTGCTCAAGGACTTCACCACCGGCTATCACACCCGCAATGGCGGCGGCGACAGTCTGCAGACCGACGGCGCGCTGCCGGTGGTGATCCTCAGCGAGATGCCGGTGAACGAGGACACCCTGGAGCTCACTCCCGGGGCGGAGCCCACTGCCGCGCTGCCGATGAGCCGGGGGCTGCGGCAACAGGGCTTGTGGCAACAGGGCCCGGTGAGCGCCCACCAGATGCTCGACAGCGTTGCCGACACAGTGGGGCGCCGTCCGGTGTCGCTGATTGCCGCTTTCGCCATGATCATCGCGAGTCTGGCGCTCGAAACCATTGATCTGGCAGTCGGCGCCTACCATGACGCTTCCGACCTGGCCGATCAATCGGGCATTCCGCGGTGGATCACCATCACAGTGGGCAGCACTGTGCTCGGGCTGGCCATCATCGCTAATCTGGTGTTCAGCTGGCTGGTGTTCAAGGGCTACAACTGGGCCCGCATCGTGCTGCTGGCGGTGACCAGCGGCACGCTTGTTTCGCGGCTTGCGCAGGCGATCGTGCGGGTGCCCGGCTCCACCGACATCTTCCAGATGTCGCTGGACGTGCTGGTGGTCTACGCCCTCACCTCGCGCACCGCACGTGATTGGACGCACCGCCAGCTCGACGTGCGCCGTGCCCGACGGATGTCGTCACGGCCCGACGCGCGCCCGGCAAGCTGGCCGAAATCAAGCTGAGCGGCTACTTGGCGCCCTGCACCTCGTCGGGGTGGCTTCCCTGACGCTCGTCGCGGTTGAGCGCGCTGATCTCGGCCATCTGGGCGTCGTTCAGCTGGAAATCGAACAGCTTGGTGTTCTCGATCATCCGCTCGCGGTGCATCGACTTGGGGAACACCACATCGCCACGCTGAATGTGCCAGCGCAACACCACCTGTGAGGCGCTGCGGCCCAGCTCGGAGGCAATGCGGCCGATGGTGGCGTCGTCAAGGATCACGCCACGTGTCAGCGGCGACCATGCCTCGGTGACGATGCCCAGCTCGCGATGCAGCGCACGCAGGGGCTCCTGTGTGAGGTACGGGTGAATCTCCACCTGGTTCACAGCCGGTGTCACACCGGTGGCGGCAATGATGGCGCGCAGATGATCGGGCTGATAGTTGGAGACACCCACTGCGCGGACGCGTCCACCGCCAAGAATGTCGACCATGGCTGCCCAGGTGGCGTCGAGGCTGGTTGTTTTGGCCATCGGCCAGTGCACCAGGAACATGTCGAGCACGTCGAGGCCCAGCGCATCCATGGTCTCGTCGAAGGCGCGGTGGGCGGCTGCGGGCTCGTGGTGGATGTTGTTGAGCTTGCTGGTGATGAACAGCTCATTGCGCGGAATGCCGCATGCTGCGATGGCCTGGCCGACGCCGGCCTCATTGCCATACATCTCTGCGGTGTCGATGTGGCGATAGCCCACTTCCAGGGCCGTCTCCACGGCCTGCTGGGTCTGATCGGCGGGCACCTTGTAGGTGCCGAAACCCACTTGCGGAATGCTGACGGCGCCGCGGGTGCCATTGGTGAGCGGAATCATCGGTGACGGGATTGGAGTCATGTCACCACTGTGGCATGCGGGCTGGGCGTGGGTGACGTCGGGGCCGGGAAACTGAGTCGATCCGGAGTGCCGGGGCTGATCTAACTGACAGTGATGAGCAGCGCAATGATGCTCAGCACGATCTCGGTGACTCCGATCACTGCCGGGCGCAGCACCTGGCCGCGATTTTCGAGGCGCTTCATCCACCATGTGCGCGCAACGAGGGCCACGAAGAAGGGCGTCCACCACCAGCTGGCCAGGCCTGCAACGGCACTCGCCGCAACTGCCACCAACCAGACGCCATGCCAGATGTATCCGGGACGTGCCGACGAGGCGTCTGCCCGGCCACGGATGAGTGACTTCACATGAAACACCGTGCCGCCGAAATAGCCGTAGAGCACCAGACCGGCGAACAGATCGTTGCCGGGCCAGAGCAGAGGCCAGCCGCCACAGCGCACCACGAAGAACATCAGGCAGGCTGCGCCCACTGTGATGAGACCGGAGATTGCGGAGCGTTCCTGCTTGTGGGCCGCCAAATACAGAGCCGCTGCCACGAGTGGCGCGAAGGCGACGGTCCAGGGCGCCAGCACGATGCCGCCGGCGACCAGGATGACGATGCCGGCGAGTGTGCAGATTGCGGCGTAGGTGATCAGCGGTGTTTGCACTGCTTTGCGGCGTCTGGGGGCCATCTTGCGCCAGCGCAGGAATGTGTCCCAGGCCAGATAGCCGAACAGCCACAACACGGCCAGGGGAGTCAGCCAGGCCGGCAAGTCAGCAGCCCGGGCCCGCAGAATCGCGCCTGCAGCAAAGGGCACCGCCAACATGGCCCAGGCGCCGTGCTGATTGGGAATCCAGGTTTTGGCAGCGCTCACATGGCTGAGGCTATCGGGGCTTGCAGCGCGACCCCGAGTCGCAAAGATGCTTGTGACGCGCACAGAAGGGCCGTCGGTAACTGATGTGGCCCACACCACACCGCTACCAACGGCCCTTCTGAGTTGCTGTCCCGCTATGTCAGACGGGGCACAACAACGGTTCCCTCAATCATTCTTGTCTCAGTGCTTGCGGCGCACGATGGTGCGCACACCGGCCGCGCCCACCAATGAAGCAATGAGGCCCAGACCTGCAATGGACGCTGCATCGCTGCCGCCGGTGTTCACCGAAGCGCCTTCACCGGCTGCCAGTGCCTCGGCAGCGGCAGCGTCGGCAGCAGCCTGCTCAGCAGCAGCAAGTGCAGCGGCAACCGCAGCAGCATGAATCGCTGCTTCGTCTGCACGCTGATGCGCCTGAGCTGCCAGTTCTGCAGCCTCGTCAGCAAACTGATGGGCTGCTGCGGCGCGCTCGGCGGCCCAATCGGCAAGACGCTGCGCGAAAGCGGCCACATCCTGCTTCATGGCCAAGTAGCTCTCGGCTGCTTCCTGGGCGAGACGAGCACGCGCCAGATCGCCAGCCGCAGCTGCCTGGGTCACCAGACCATCGAACAGGGTCTGGGTGACGGCCGCGTCAGCGGCTGCCGTGTCTGCCTGAGCTGCCACAACTGCTGCCTCGGCGGCGGCCACATTCTCGATGGCTGTGGCCACGGTGGCGGTGGCTTCCATGAGCGCGGCATCAGCCTGGTCGAGGTCGGCCTGCGCCCTGTCCACCGCCTCATCGGCCTTGCTTGCTGCGTCATTTGCTGCAGCAAGGTCTGCGTTGGCGTCGGCCAGATCGGCATTTTCAGTTGCCTGCACTGCCTTGGCAGCGGCCAGCTTGTCTTCGGCGTTGGCCACCACCTCGGCGGCGTCGTCAGCCACCTTCTGGGCGGCTGCCTGGTCGGCCACTGCCTGCGCAATGACGCCCGGCGCTGCAGCCTGATTGGCGAGTGCAGCGTTCTTGTCGTCGTAGGCCTTCTGGAGGTCAGCCCCGGCGGCGTTGTAGCGGTCTGCGGCCTCGGTCTGGGAAGCAGTGAGTTCAGCGATCTGATCCGTCAGGGGATCAATGCTCGCCAGTGCATCATCAACCATCTGCTGGGCCTGCGCGAGCGTGGACGCCGCCTCGTCTGAGGCCTGCTGAGCCGTTGCGTCCTTTGCCTGCGCAGCCGCCAGATTGCTCTGGGCGGCAGTCACTGCATCCTTTGCCTCAGCAAGTGCATTCTGGTAATCACCAACGGTGATCTGCTGGTCCGCTGCGGACTCATTCAACATGTTCACCATGTTTGTGAGGCTTGTGACCTTGTTGGCAGCAGGCTGGATCGCTGCCGCTGCCTCATCGGCTGCGGTCTTGGCCGCTGCCTGGTCGGCAACAGCCTTGTCGGCTGCCGTCTGAGCAGTTGCCTGCGTGGCCTGTGCCTGGGTCAGGGCGGTTGATGTGGTGGTGACCGCAGTATTGGCGGTGTCCAAGGTGCTGGCCGCTGCGGCCTGTTCAGCCTCTGCAGCGCTGACGTCTGCCTGAGCATCGGACAGTGCAGTGTCGGCTGCGTCAGACGCGTCCTGCTTGGTGTCAAGAACTGCCTGTGCCGTTTCCAGCGCCTTGTGCTCGGTGTCGGCGGCAGTTGTGGCCTGGGTCACTGCAGTGTCGGCAGCGGTGATGGCATCAGGGGCGGCATCGACCCGGTTCTGGGCGTCAGCCTGATCAGCGAGAGCCTGGGGAGCGTCTGTTCCGGCGTCAGCAACATCCTTCTTGGCAGACGCCAAAGTCGCTGCCGTATCGGTGACAGCCTCTGCGGCGTCATTAGCGGCCTTATCGGCAGCAGCCTGGTCGAGAACAGCCTGGTCGGCCGCGGCCTGGGCTTCGGTCAGCTTGTCCTTCGCTTCCTGCAAGGCTGCCTCAAGTGTCGGCAGGTCCTCCGCCGCGGCATTGTCCACGGCGAGTTGGGCAGCGTCGACTGCATCATTGGCCGTTGTCACGGCTGCTGCGGTGTCGATGACGTCCTGTGCAGCGTCGGCAGCGGCCTGCTCAAGGGCTGGCAGGGCCGCCACTGCGTCGTCGGCGGCTTTCTGTGCGAGCGCCTGATTATCGTTTGCAGTGGTCAATGCGGCGGCGGTTGTGGCGACGTCTGCCGTGGCGGTCACGAGGTCAGCTTGGGCGTCAGCCTGCTCATCCTTTGCCGCCTGAAGATCAGCCTCAGCCTGTGCGAGTGCGGCGTCCGCGTCATCAGCCTTTGTCTGGGCGGCTTCCACGTCTGAGGTGGCAGTGGCCAGCTCATTGTGTGCTGTGGTCTGGTCGGCCAGGGCCAGATCGGCGGCGTCCTGCGCGTCGTTCACCTTCTGGTCTGCGGCGTCGGCTGCGGTCTTGGCCGCGGCCTGGTCGGCAACTGCCTTGTCGGCAGCAGTCTGGGCGGTGGCAACATTGGCCTTCGCGGTGGCCAGGGCTCCGCTGGTGGTGGTGACGGCAGTGTTAGCGGCCGTCAGATTGGCCTGCGCGGTGGTGTTGGCAGCAGTGGCATTGTCCAAGGTCACTTGAGCAGCGTCCAACTGTGCCTGCACTTGGGCGGCATTAGCTTGGGTGGCTGCCAAGCCGGAAATGCTGTCGTTCAGCTTTGTCTGCGCCGTGATCTGGGCGGTGCTTGCGTCGTTCAGGACGTTCTCGGCTGTGGCCACATCCGCAGCTGTGAGAGCAGCAGCGGCTGCTGCGTCGTCAGCGGTGGCCTGCATGCTGGCGAGAGTCTCCGTTGCCACATCCTGAATTTGCAGAGCCTCATCGAGCTTCTCCTGCGCGGCGTCGATCTGCTCCTGAATAGCGGCGAAGTCGGCTCCGGCCTGCTGCTGAGCGGCCACAGCGGCGTCATAGGCAGCCTGTGCGGCAGCAACATCAGCATCGGCCTTGGCAGATGCCGCATGGGCGGCGTCAACCGCAGCATTGGCGTCTTCAAGGGCCTGATCGGCAATACTCTGTGCGGCATTGGCGGCTGCAAGCTCATCCTGGGCGGCGTTCACATCGCCGGTGGCGGCGTCGGCAGCAGCCTGTGCGGCGGCCTGGTCAATCGCTGCCTGATCGGCGGCGGCCTGTGCGGCTGCCTGCTCGGTCTCGGCAGTTGTCAGCGCTGAGGCAGCATCGATCTGTGCCTGAGCTGCATCGGCGGCGTCCTGCTCAGCGGTGGCCTGGTCGGCCTGGGCCTGTGCGGCGTCGGCTTCGGCCTGTGCTTGAGCTGCTGCGGCGTCTGCAGCGGCCTGCTGGGCAGCGGCGACGTCGGCATTGATCGCGGCCTCGTTGTCGTCGACCACCTTCTGGGCTGCAGCTGTATCGGCTGCAGCTGTATCGGCAGCGTCGGAGGCGTCAGCGGCCTGGTCGGCAGTTGCGTCGGCAGTCTCCTGGGCCTTCTCGGCGGTGGCGTCGGCCTTTTCAGCCGCCTCAGCCGCATCGGCGGCAGCGCCGTCAGCAACGACGGCTTCGGCTTGGGCGTCGGCTGCAGCCTGCGCTGCTGATTCGGCGGTCTCCACGCCAGTGGAACCAGCGGTGGTGGCGGCATCTGCCGATGTGGCGTCTGCTGCTTGGGCAACATTGGCGCCCACCACAGAAGAGCCGATCAGGGCTGCCGAAGAGATGGTTGCGGTGGCAATTTTCTGCCAGGGCGCAGAGGACTGTGACGACATAGGGGTTGCTTCCTGTGGGAGTTGTTAGAGGGCGAAGCAAATGGCGTTACAGCTGCTTCACAGGAACCGAAGCTATCAGTATCGTGCCTAGTCGTCACGAATGGGTGACCTTTAGTCGAGATAGCTGAAAACTAAACAATCAATGCACACGGGGCAGGTGCGAGAAACGCCACGTGAATGCAGAAAAGGGTGTCGCCAACTTTTCAGAGAAAACACAGCTGGTGACCCTGAGCTGATTCAGCGCGCAGCTGATTTTGTCACGGTGAAGAAGGGATTCTGGAACTCCACGGTGGTGGGCCCAACTGCTGCGCTGAGACGCCCCTTCCATGGCAGATGCGAGTTGTACACGCACCACATCTGGCCGCCAGCGCGCAGCACACGGCCGGCCTCGGCGAACATCTCCAGTGCCGGCTCGGAATCCTTGGCCACACCGCGATGAAACGGCGGATTGCAGACGATCACGTCAATGCTGTTGCTCGGAAGCTCGGCCAGCGACTCCGCCCAATGGGTCTGTACCCGGCGGCCATTGGCCTCGGCAGTGATCCGGGCCGATTCCACTGCGGCCAGGCTGGTGTCCACCGCATGCACCTGTGCCTCGGGATTGGCCCGGGCCAACAGCGTTGCCAACACACCCGAACCGCAACCAAGATCAAGCAGATCGTCGCCATGGAAATCACCTCCGGTGGTTTCCTGCGCAGCAATCAGCCGTTCGGCGAGCAGACGTGTGCCGTCGTCAACCTTGTTGGTGGCAAACACTGCTCCATGGGCAATCACGCCGACGCCCAGATCGGGATGCACGCGTTCTCGGGGCCAGGTGATCTCACCCTGCTGTGCGCCGATGGCATGGAGCGCGCGGCTCTTGTTGCGCCCCAGCGACGCAGACACCGCCTTGAAATGCTTGCCCAACACATCATTCATGGCGCGGCTCATGTTTTTCGTGCGCGCAACAGCCACCACATGCACCCCGGGCAGAGCAAAGGCCGCAATGTGCTCGGCATAGTCGTCCAAACCGGCAAGTGACTTGGGCAGACGCAACCACACCAGATCGACCCCGGCCAGACTCTCGGCGTCCAAGGCAGTGATCAATTGTGCTGCTGGCACCTGATCGGCATCGCGCCGGTCGTCGCAGAAGAAGGAAACCCGCCCGGCTGCGTCGTTGGCAGCCTCGGCAAGCCCGGGGGCGTCGATCACCAACAAATGCGCGGCACTCTCGGGAGATTCATCAACGATCATGCGGTCCACGGGGTCCATGGGCTGATTGTCTCGCACCTGCCATTCGTTCGCGACACGTTAGCCTCGTGACTCGTGGTGATGGGCAGACAAACCGACAGGGCACTGTTCGCCCTGGCTGTTCCAACCTTCGCCTCGCTGGTTTCGCAGCCGCTGCTGGTGCTGGCCGACACCGCTTTCATCGGCCATCTGGGGGCCGTGCCGCTTGCCGGGTTGGGGCTGGGCGGCAATGTGCTGGGCGTGGTCACCGGCATGTGTGTGTTCCTGGCCTATGCCACCACCGGAGTGACCGCCAGAAAACTCGGCGCCGGTGATGAGCACGGCGCCTTCGAGGCTGGACGTGATGGCATGGCCCTGGGTGCAGTGCTCGGCGTGGTGCTGGCGGCTCTGGTCTGGGCACTCGCGCCCACCATCATCGGCTGGTATCACCCGACACCCGATGTGGCTGAGGCAGCAGTGGCCTATCTGCGCATCGTCATCTGGGGCCTGCCATTCCAGCTTGTGGTGCTTGCATCCACCGGGCTGCTGCGTGGCCTGCAGGACGCCCGCACTCCGATGGCCGTGGCCATTGGCGTAAACATCACCAATATCGGCCTGGATGCGCTGCTGATCTACGGCTTCGGTTTGGGGATTCGCGGGTCAGCGATTGCCACCGCCACGGCCCAGGCGGCGTCCTGCCTGGTGTTGGTGGCGGTGATTGTGCACAAGGTGCGTGGTATTTCTTTGCGTCCCACAGTTCGCGGCATGATCGAGGCAATGTCGCACGGCGGCTGGTTGGTGGTGCGCAGTCTGGGCCTGTGGATCTCGCTCACCGCAACCACCGTTGTGGCCACGCGCATGAGCTCACTCATTCTGGCGGCGCACCAGGTGGCAAATTCCTTGTGGAGCTTTCTGTCGTTCTCACTCGATGCCCTGGCAATTGCCTGCCAGGCCCTCATCGGGCGACGCCTCGGCGCGGGTGATTCAGACGGCGCCCATCAGGTGATGCGCCGGGCCATTGGTTGGGGTTTGGTGCAGGCCTGCGTTGTCGGTGTGATTCTGGTGGCGGCGCGGCCACTGATTATTCGTCTGTTCACCACCGATGCCAGCATCGTGAACCTGCTGATGGGTGCCCTGGTGGTGATTGCCGTGTTGCAGCCGCTTGCCTCGGTGGTCTTCGTGCTCGATGGAGTGCTCATCGGCGCCGGCGACACCCGCTATCTCGCACTTGCCGGTCTGGCTGTGGTGGCGGTGCACCTGCCGCTGCTGGCATTGGTGTTGAACCTTGTGGGTGGCGATGGTGCGGGCTTGGCCGGTGCAGCTGGGAGCGGGCAGTTCTGGAGTGGACTTGTGTGGCTGTGGATTGCCTACGGCGGGTTCCTCACAGCGCGTGGCATCACGCTGGTGTTGCGCGCCCGATCGGGACGATGGGCACGCGCCGGGGCCTGACCGTCACCAGCCCAGAGCTACCAACCCAGAATGGCCAAGCCCGGATGCTGCGCCACTGCAGGCCCACCCATGGTGAATGCCACTGCCAGCACGCCGAGCAGCGGCGCCAGATTTCCGCGCACAAGCAATGGCGGCGCGCCATCATTGCGCACCATGGTGACCGTCCAGGTGTCAAGATGCAGCTCAACCGAGGCTATGGCGTTCCAACTGAATGACTGCCAGGAGTTGTTGAGGAATGCCAGCACGCGCTGATTGCTCAGCGCCACCGGCACATTGTTCATCGGCCGCCATTTCACTTCGGCGGCCTCGGCGCGTGCCTGTTCCACCCGTGCCTCATAAGCGGCAACTGCAGGGTCGGGTGAAGGTGTGCTGGGAGCGGGCTGGGGTGTGCCCTGTGTGGGCTGGGGGCTGTATTGGTCAGTGCTGTGTTGACTGGTCTCAGGCCTGGGTGCCAACAACTCGGACGCCAACGAGATCGCTCCTTCGTTGGCATGCGGGTCTGCCTCGCTATTCGCAGCGGCAGCGGCAGCGGCAGTGACATTGGCTTCGGTGAACTCGGGCATCTCGGCTCCGGCTGCGGGCTGATCTGCTGCGGGGCCATCAGTTGTTGACGGCGCTGCATTCGATGTGGCGACGGCTGAATCAGCGGCGCTGGCATTGTCCGTGGAGCTGGCATTGCCAGTTGCCGGAGCGACGTGCGCCGGAGCCACAGTGCTGGGGTCAAAGTGCGCTGAGCTGTATTGCGCCCAGATCACCCGGTCGTAGGCAAAGAACATTTCGCCTTGGGCCTGCGGCAGGCCATTGGGCTGCACGGTGGCTGGCGGGCGTCCGGAATAGATGGCGCCCTTGGCCGCGCGAGCGGCGTCCCAAGCAAGTCTGCGAGCTGCTTCCGCGGGGTCACCCGGCGACTGCTGCGCGGGGTTGGCCTGCTGATTCCCATATGGCTGGCCCACGTAGGGCTGGGCCTGCTGGCCGAATTGCTGTGGTGCTCCATACGGCGGTTGCGGCTGCTGCATCGGCTGACCGTACGGCTGTTGTGCAGGTTGCCCATAGGGCGATGGGCCTGCGCCCGGCTGCTGCGCGGGTCCTTGGGCCTGGCCGCCTGCGTCATAACCGGGGCCCTGTTGCGGATTCTGCGGGGGATAGGTCCAGCCGGATGTCATGAAGATCCAATCAAGGGAGATGGCTGCTGCGAAGTCTCATTGATGCCGCGTGGTGGCACACATCGATGGTGCCACGAAAAGTTGTCTGCGCCCACGATTGTTCCCGGAATCGGGGCTTATGCACGCTTCGCCCTGGGCAACACCCCTAGTCAGTGCATTAGTTCAGCATCTGCAGCTCGGGACGCCCCGCCACCTCAGCAGGCCCCTGGATCGCTGCAACGCACATCACGCTGAGCATCGGCAAGATATTTCTTGGCGACATCTCTTGGCGACGATGCCGTGGATCAGCCCCTTGTCACAATCGTCTGGCGGTGGGACTCTTTGCCCATGACGAGCCTGCCCCTCGAAATTCATGTCATTGCCGACTCCTCGGGTGAAACCGGGGCTCGGGTGGCCCGCGCCGCCCGCATGCAATTCCCCAATCAGCGCTTCACCATCGTGCGTCATGCCCGAATTCGAAATGCAGAACAATTGCTCGAGGTCTTCGACGACATATCGGGCAGCGCTGATCCCGAGGTGGGACAGGCCCGGCGTGTGCTGTTCTACACGCTGGTGAATGGCGAAATGCGTGGCATGGTCGAGCGCTATTGTGCCGACAAGGCCATTCCGCGCGCTGATCTCATGGGAGACGCCCTGGTGGCGCTATCCACCGTGGCCAAGACCACCGCCGACGAAGTGCCGATGCGCCCGGTGGCTGTGGAGGCCGACTATTTCGACCGGATCAGCGCCATGGAATTCGCCGTGCGCAATGACGACGGTGTGATGCCCGATTCGCTGCGGGAATGCGATATCTGCCTCATCGGAGCCTCGCGTTCGGGCAAAACGCCGTTGTCGATCTATCTGGGATATGCCGGATACAAGACGGTGAATGTGCCGATCGTGCCTGGCATCGAGCCGCCTGCCCAGCTGCGTGAAATTGACCGCTGGCGCATTGTCGGCCTCACCATCGACGCCGAGCGTCTGCTGCAGATTCGTCAGCGTCGCGTCAAGGGAATGGGCGGTTTCGGCACCAAGGACGGCTATTCCGATCTGGCCAAGATCTATGACGAGCTCGACGAGGTGAAGGCCTTCCAGCGCAGCCTTGGCTGCCCCATCCTCGACACCACCGGGTTGGCCCTGGAAGAGGCAGCCGCCCGGGTGATCGACATCGTGGACCGCAGGGCTCACCAGTTCGGCGCCCAGCTGCGGCGTCCGGCGGGCAGCATGAAACTCACGCCGTGATCGGGTGGGCTTGGGCTACGACCCCGGAGGGGTGGGCTTGAGCTAGCAGCGCAAACCCGGAACAATCGGAACCGCACATGATTCCCCAACTTGTTCAAGAATGAAGGTGCTTGGTCAAGAATGAGGGTGCTTGCTCAGCGATGAGGGGGCGTGTTACACAACGAAGTAGTTGAACCAGTAACAGTGAAACCAGCAGTAGTTGCGCACAACCCGGCCCATCGGGCCGGCCGCAATAGCAGTCGAGTGGTGTCAATGAAGTGACCAGTTCGGCCTGGCGTTGAACTTGGTTGGCTTGCCGTGTGTGTTGTCAAAGGAGATTTCAACCGTGAGCGTGAAGTACATCTACGATCTGTCCGAGGGCGATGCCTCGATGAAGCCCCTGCTCGGCGGAAAGGGTGCCGGCGTTGCGGAAATGACGCGCCTCGGTGTGCCCGTGCCCGACGGCTTCACGGTGACCACCCAAGCCTGCATTGAGACCATGAACAACGGCGGCGCCTGGCCTGATGGTCTGCGCGACCAGATCGCCGAGGGCCTTGCCCGCTTCGAGGAACGTTCCGGACGCAAGCTGGGGGCCAGCGACAAGCCACTGCTCGTCTCGGTGCGCTCGGGTGCCGTGGTGTCGATGCCCGGCATGATGGACACCATCCTGAACCTGGGAATCTCCGACGAGTCGGTGGCTGCGGTTGCCGCCGAGGCCAACAATGAGCGCTTCGCCTGGGACTGTTACCGCCGCTTCATCCAGATGTACGGCGAGGTGGTCGAGGGCCTGGATTCACACATCTACGAGGACGCCCTCACGGCAATGAAGCAGCGCAAGGGCGCTGCCCAGGACACCGATCTGAGCGCCGATGACCTCAAGGAGCTCACCGCCGAGTTCAAGAAGATCAGCAACGAGGCCCTCGGCGGCGACTGGCCGGCCGATCCCCGTGAGCAGCTGATGCGCGCCGTGGAGGCCGTCTTCAAGTCGTGGGGCAATCCGCGCGCCAAGGTCTATCGCAAGGCAAACCACATCTCCGACGATCTGGGCACTGCGGTGAACATCATGCAGATGGTGTTCGGAAATCGCGGCGAGACCTCGGCAACCGGAGTGTGCTTCACCCGCAATCCGTCCACCGGTGAGAACGCCCTGTACGGCGAATTCCTCACCAATGCCCAGGGCGAGGATGTTGTCTCCGGCATCCGCACCCCACGTCCGATGGATGAGCTGGAGCAGGTGTTGCCCGAGGCCTATGCGCAGCTGATCGACACGATGCACAAGATGGAAACCCATTACCGCGACATGCAGGACATGGAGTTCACCATCGAGAACGGCAAGCTCTACATGCTGCAGACGCGCAATGGAAAGCGCACCGCAGCTGCTGCTCTGAAGGTGGCCTCCGATCTGGTGAGCGAAGGCCTGATCGACAAGGCCGAGGCGGTGCGCCGCATTGAGCCCGACCAGCTTGATCAGCTGTTGCATCCGGCCATCGACCCCGGTCAGAGCGCCAAGCCGATCACCAAGGGTCTGCCGGCCAGCCCCGGCGCAGCCGTTGGCAAGGCAGTTTTCGACGCCGACACCGCTGCCGAACTGGGTGAGAAGGGCGAGGCGGTGGTGCTCATCCGCTTCGAGACCACGCCTGACGACATCCACGGCGTGCTGCAGGCCCAGGGTGTGCTCACCGCTCACGGGGGCATGACCAGTCACGCGGCAGTGGTGGCCCCTGGCTTCGGGAAGCCCTGCGTTGCCGGCGCCACCGACATCAAGATCGACCCCGAGGCCAAGACCATGAGCGTGGGCGGCGTCACCGTGCACGAGGGCGACATCATGACGCTCAACGGCTCCACCGGCGAGGTGTTCGACGAGGCGCTCAAGCTCATTCCGCCGCGCATGAATGAGGATTTCATCAAGGTGGTCAGCTGGGCCGACGAGATCCGCACCATGGGTGTGGAAGCCAATGCCGACAATGGCAAGGATGCTGCCAAGGCCCGCGAGTTGGGCGCCGAGGGCATCGGCCTGTGCCGCACCGAGCACATGTTCTTCGGTGAGGACCGTCTGCCGGCCATGCACGAGATGATCCTGGCCGAGACCGACGAGCAGCGTCAGCTGGCGCTGGACAAGATTCTGCCGATGCAGCAGAGCGATTTCGAGTCCATCTTCGCCGCCATGAAGGGCCTTCCGGTCACTGTGCGGCTGCTCGATCCGCCGCTGCATGAGTTCATGCCCGATCTGGTGAGCCAGGCGCTCAAGGTGCAGGAGATGGAGCTCAAGGGCGCCGATCCGGCAGCCCTTGCGACTGAGCAGCGACTGCTGGCGCAGGTGAAGAAGCTGCACGAGCAGAATCCGATGCTCGGCACGCGCGGTTGCCGTCTGGGCATGCTTTATCCGCAGATTCCCGAGATGCAGGCCCGCGCCATTGCCCGTGCTGCGCTGGCGGTGCTCGACCGTGAGGGCGAGACCGTTGAGCTGCAGATCATGGTGCCGCTGGTGCATCTGCGTCAGGAATTGGCACGTCAGCGCGAGATCGTGGTGGCAGCTGTGGACGAGGAGCTTGCGGCCGTCGGCAAGACGCTGGACTACAAGGTGGGCACCATGATCGAGCTGCCGCGTGCTGCGCTGGTTGCCGACCAGATTGCCCAGGAGGCCGATTTCTTCAGCTTCGGCACCAACGACCTCACCCAGACCACGCTTGGTATCAGCCGCGACGATGCGGAGAACGGCTTCCTCGGGTGGTACGAAGCGCAGGGCGTGGTGAAGCGCGATCCCTTCGCCAGCATCGATGTTGATGGTGTGGGCGAGCTGGTGCGGGTGGGCACCGAGAAGGGTCGAGCCGCCAATCCCGGCCTGACGGTGGGCATCTGTGGCGAGCATGGCGGCGACCCCGATTCGATCGCCTTCTTCCAGTCGGTTGGGCTGGATTATGTGTCGTGCTCGCCGTTCCGGGTGCCGGTTGCCCGCTTTGCGGCAGCAAAGGTCAAGTTGGCCCAGGATGCTGCACAGGAGTAGGCGCGCCCAGCGATAGGGACACAGCGAAAGTTGTGCTGACTAGGTGAAATGGTTGGCAGCTTGAAATCAGCTCCGGTGCGTGGTCGGTGACGGCCACCACCGGAGCTGTTGTGTGGTCAGGGGTTTTGCCGTGTGCGGGCTCCTCGGCGGTCAGGCCTCTGCCTTAGACTGACCACGCCCATCGATGCGGTGCTTGCGAGCGGTGCATGGCCCTGCAGCACAGCAATTCCGGGAGGATTTGAGCAATGGCACACGAGCATGACAATGCCGACGAGGCGTCGGTGGATCTCTGGAGTCAGGGCGTTGCGCCCTTCCTTGCCCTGTGGCGTGTGAATTACATCCCCGGTGAATGGCTGCTTGCGGCCGGTCCGCACATCGTGGTGATGCTGCGTCCTGCGGCCAACACACGCGCCGAGCAGCTTGACGGTCTGTGGGCCGATGTTCTGGCCGATGTGTTGCTCGATGAGCTCATCGACGGTCTGGATGCCCGAGGCCTGGATGGTGTGAACGATATTGCTGTGGCCGAGACCACCGCCGATGGTGTGCGCTGTCTGCTGCGCGGCGCCGTGCAGGTTGTCGACGTGGACAGCGGCCAGGAATTTGCCAGCGGCGGCAGCACGTCAGCCTGGTGCGATGTGCTGCCCAGCTCGTCGCATCTGTGCCTCTTGTCCACCGATGATCTTGTGTCTGCGGTTGATCCTGCATCGCCGGATGATCCGGCGTTGTCCGATGACCTTGCGTTGTCAGATGACCCTGCATCGCCCGATGGGTCGGATGAGGCCGAGCTGATGGCCTCCGATGAGATCGTTCTGCCACTCGTTGCGGGCGTGGCGCATGCAAGCCGTGTTGCCATCGATATTCGTCCCGAGAGCCTGGCGCGCCCGCTGCGCGTGCCTCCGGTGACTCCGGTGGCGTTGGCTGCCCCGGCAGGCAACGGTGCTGTTGTCGGTGGTTCCGGCACTGCTGGCGCTGTGCTGGCTGGCACTGCATTGGCTGGCGAGGGACTTGCAGGGGCTGTGCTTGCTGACGATGGGCAGGCCGGCGATGCACATTCCGATGCAGCCCACGATGAGCTGAATGACGGTGACATTGCGGCCGGCGATCAGGCTTTGGGTGGCCAGCCTGCTGACGACCGAGCCGCTGCTGGGCAGGCAGCTGACGCGCAGCCCAGCGAGGGCCGTGATTGGGGCATGGCCTCGCCCGAGGCAATGCGCGAAATGGGTCTGGCGCCCGATGGAAATCCCCTTCCGGTGTTGCCCGGCGAACCGGAGCCGGTTGTCGCGCCTGCTGATGGCGGCCAGAAGGATTCCCCGAATGCAGCCGCCGATCCTGAGTCGGCTGCCGGTCTGTGGGACGCCCCGCCCATGCCGAAGCCATGGTTCGAGGAGAGCACCGGCTTTGCGGTGGGCATGCCCACACCTGCTGAGTCGTTCATGTTCGAAGAGACCGAGGTGCTTGCCGACAAGCAGGCCATGCCGGTAGTGAATCCTCCGATGGATGAGCCCGAGCCCGCCGATGCTGCATCCGTTTCTGGCAGCGCGCCCGTCACCGGCGGCGCAGACATGTCTGCTGAAACCCCGGCAGCAACTCCCGGTGTGGACGCAGACGGCGTTGGCCTGCAGGATGGCTCGCTGGAGGCGGTGCCCTCAACCCGCCCAGTGCCGTCAACCGGGGTGCCGTCATCCAACGAGGAGTCCGTCGACTCCGCGCCTTCTGATGAAGCCGCTGCACCCGCCGCTCAAGGGCCTGATGATGTTGCCGCGCATACGCCCGATGAGCCGGTGCGCCATTCCTTTGCCGAGCCCGAGGTGAACCCATTTGAGGCTCCTGGGGTGCCGACCTCCGATGATCCGCAGACACCGGTCGATGAGGCCGAGTCCTTGTCGGCTGGCGAGTCCGAGCCCCATGTCATTCCCGATTTTGCAAGTGACGCTGGCGCTGCAACAGACGCCGATGCTGCAACAGGTGCAGCGTCCGGCGATGATCAGCCGCAGGTGAGTCCCAGCGCCGGCACCCTGACCTTCGATGCGGTGCCTGATGCTTCAATGCCTGATGATTCCGGGGCCAGCTCCCCTGAGGATGATCCGGCCGCCGTGGGCCCCGAGCCTGACCCGGCCGAGGCCGTCAATGCAGAGCCAGCCCCAGCAGCAGAGTCGGTGATCAGCGAACCCATGCCTGATCTGCCCGTCACCGAGCCCGAGCAGCATTCACTGGGCATCGAGATTCCTCCGCAGCCGCAGGCGTTCACCGTGATCGCCGAGAACGGCGCGAATGCGCTGCTCGACCGTCCGCTGGTAGTGGGACGTGCCCCGCGGGTCACCGATCCCCGGGTGGGCACCATGAAGGTTTCCAGCCCCGCCCACGACATCAGCCGCAACCATCTGTACATCGAGCAACACGAGCTGCTGGTCACGGTGACCGACATGGACTCCATGAACGGCACCACCGTAATGGAGCCCGACCAGGAACCGGTGCACCTTGGCAGCGGCGCCACCATGACGGTGCCTGCAGGAACGGTGATGCAGCTGGCAACCGGCGAGGAGATCCGCATCGAGCAGGCAGATGCCTGATACTGCTGCTCACGCGGCGAGAGTTGATGTGGCAACTGCCGCCATGGCGGCGAGGGAAACCCTCGATGCCATTGCTTCAGCCCCCGGCCGGGTGGCTGTCGTCGGCTCGCTGAATGCCGATCTCACTGTGGTCACCGAGCGTCTGCCCGCGCCCGGCGAGACAGTGCCCGGTGAGCCGCTGGCCGTGCGCGCGGGTGGCAAGTCGGCCAACCAGGCTGTTGCTGCAGCGCTTGCTGGCGCCGAGACCTCCATGGTGGGAGCCGTCGGGGATGACGCCAATGGCGTGATGCTTCTGCATTCCTTGGCTGCTGCCGGTGTCAATGCAGCAGGTGTGCGCACGGCACCCGTGGCCACCGGAACAGCGGTGATCACCGTGGACGGGCACGGCGAAAACACCATTGTGGTGTCACCGGGAGCCAACGGTGAGCTGAGTGTCAGCGATGTCGTGGCCCACCGTGAGCTGCTTGAAGCGGCGGCCGTGCTGGGGCTCTGTCTTGAGGTGGGTGATGGTGCATTGCTGGCTGCTCAGGAAATCGTGGCCGGTGCTGCTGTTGCCCGTGACGCCGATACTGGTGGCAAGAGTGTGCTCAATACCTCACCCTTGCGTCCGCATGCCGACGAGCTGCGCAGTAATGCTGATGTGCTCATCGTCAATGAGCATGAGCTGGAAGCCATTGTGAATGCTGATTTCAGCGGCCGGGAAACCTCCAGCGAGTCGGTTGATCTGTCGCCCGAGGGAATTGCCAGAGCTGTTGTCGGAGTGGGGATTCACCGTGCAGTGGTCACACTTGGCCCAACCGGGGCAGTGGTGGTGGACAACGGGCAGGTGACCGCAGTGCCGGCCTTCCCGGTGCAGGTTGTGGACACCACCGGCGCAGGTGATGCCTTCATGGGATCGCTCATGGCCGCCATGGCAAGCGGGGTGGGTCTCGCCGAGGGTGCCGCGCTGGCTTCGGCCTTTGCGGCCATCGCCACCACCAGACCCGGCGCCCAGGCGTCGTATCCCGGCGCAGATCAGCTGGGTGAGTTCTTGTCGTCCTGGTGACAGGACTGGTCGCCTTCGATCGGATGGTTCCCCGCATACGGTGAAGCTCCCGGGGTGGTTGAGCCGGCTGAAGCCCCATCGGGTCCAAAAGTTCCGTCGGTCCCAAGTGCGCCGTCGGCATCCTCGTCGGCCTCGAAGCATTCCTCACGCACCAACGGAAGCTTCAACACAAAGGTGGTGTGGCCGTCGTCGGTGTCCAGGCTGGCGCTGCCGTTGAGGGCGCTCATCACTGCCGCGACGATGGCAAGACCCAGACCGGTTGAGCCCTCCTTGTCGTGGGTGCGGGCCACGTCGGCGCGGGCAAAACGCTCGAACACGGTGGCGCGGATCTCGGGCGGCACGCCGGGCCCGTCGTCATGCACGCGGATTACTGCCTGGCCGTCTTCCACACGCACCGAGGTGTTTACATTGGTGCCAGCAGGAGTGTGCTTGCGGGCGTTGGACAAAAGATTGGCCACCACCTGATGCAACTGATTGGCGTCAGCCATCACGGTGATCGAAGCCCCCGGCAGATCAAGCGTCCAGTGATGATCGGGGCCGGCAACACGTGCATCGGAGGCGGCATTGAGCACCACCTCCACCACATCGGTTTCGGTCAGATTCATTTCGGGACGGGTATCGAGCCGGGCCAGCAGCAGCATGTCTTCCACCAGCCCGCTCATGCGCTCCGATTCGCTGGTGATCCGCGCCATGGCGAAATTGGTGTCGGGATCGAGCCGGTCGGCGCGGCGCTGTCCCAATTCGGCATATCCCCGGATGGATGCCAGAGGATTACGCAGCTCGTGCGAGGCATCAGCAACGAACTGCTTCACCTTCGTCTCGGAGGCCTCGCGCGCGGTGAGGGCGCCCTCCACATTGTCGAGCATGTGGTTGAACGACAACCCCACGCGCCCCACCTCGTTGTCAGGGTCGGTCTCGCTGTCAGGAATGCGTGCCGGAAGGTTCACCTCGCCGCGATCCAGGTCCATGCGGGAAACCTCGGATGCCGTGTTGGCAAGGCGATTCAGGGGACCGAGTGAGCGGGAGACAACGCTGCGGGCAGTTACGGCAGCAGCTGCAATGGCGCAGATTGCCAGCACTGATTCGAACACCAGAAGTCGTTGGATGATGCTGTTCGACGAGGCCAGGGGCATGCCCACATAGAGCTCGCCACTCACGGTGGCCTCGGTGCCGTCGGCATTGGTGACGCCGAGGCGCACATGCGAGGCCACCACCCGGTAGCTGCCCAGATCGGCAAGCCGGATGGTGGTTGCTTTCGACGAATCGAGCGGCGCGGCAGTGATGGCGTCATTGACTGCTGCTGAGGTGCGGGATGTCTGGGTGCGATCCAGCGTTTCGACGGTGCCGATGGTGGTGCCATCGGTCTGACGGATCACCACCACTGCACCCACCGGCAGGCCGCCGAGTGACAAGCCGGAGCCGGTCTTTGCAGACGAATTGCGGGCCTCCGCTCCCACTGACTGGGACAGCTCGCGGTCCACTTCATTGATGAGGATCTGGCGCACCACCAGGGTGGAAAAGGCCCCCAGCAGCAGGGCAATCACCGCCACCAGGGCAGAAATGCGCGCCACCAGATGGCGGCTCAGGGTGCCCTTCGCCAGGACGGGGGGCCGCTTCGCCCTGCGGGCAGGGCCCGCACCCATGTTGTCCGAGGGCTGCTGGGAGTCCGGGGGAGTGTTCGACACCTTCCCGGGTGTCGGCCTGCCCTCAGAAGGCGGGCTTGAGGACATATCCCGCGCCGCGCATGGTGTGAATCATGGGTTCGCGGTCGGCGTCGATCTTCTTGCGCAGATAGCTGATGTACAGCTCCACCACGTTCACCTGGCCGCCGAAGTCGTAGTCCCACACGCGATCAAGTATCTGCGCTTTTGACAGCACGCGCTTGGGATTGCGCATCAAATAGCGCAGCAATTCGAATTCGGTGGCGGTGAGATGGATTTCCTCCCCGGCGCGGGTCACCTCATGGGAGTCCTCGTCGAGCACCAGATCACCCACGATCAGCTCCGATTCCGAGCGCTTCGAGGTGGCGCCACTGCGGCGCAGCAGACTGCGCAGCCGGGCCATCAATTCCTCCACGCTGAGGGGCTTGGTCACATAATCGTCGCCCCCGGCAGTGAGTCCGACCACGCGATCATTGACGGCGTCCTTGGCGGTGAGGAAGATCACCGGCACATCAGGCTGCTCGGCGCGCACCCTGCGCATCACTTCCAGGCCATCAAAATCGGGCAGCATCATGTCAAGCACGATGGCATCGGGGTTGGTGTCGCGGGCTGCGCGTACGGCGTCGGAACCGGTGCCCGCGGTGGTGGGCTCCCAGCCTTCGTAGCGCATGGCCATCGACAACAATTCGGTCAGGCTGCTCTCGTCGTCAACCGCAAGCACGCGGATGGGTGTGCCGTCGGGACGGGTGAGCAGTTCAGGAGCATTTGGTCCAGCCATGACATCAAGTGTGGCAGGGATTATGCGCTCGGAGCTGTATGAAGTCTGTGTGCTTGCTGTGAGTGACAGGCCGCGCCCAGTCGTCTCATGGAATGAGCTTGCGTTGACACCATTTGGACACCGTCCTAGATTTGTGGGCGAGCCGGGGCACCTGTCCCGCACCTGTGAATGAACAATTCACCCGGTGACAAGCTCGTCAGCCATGAGGATGACCATGAACCACGCAACCGTCGCCCTGCGCGATGATGCCGCGTGCTCACGTGCCCTCATGATGCCCATGCTGTGTTGTGGGCGAATGCTCTGCGCCTGCTGAGCAAGACCTGTTCGACTCGCTGACCAGCGACCGCCAAGGCGGGACAGGACTTCTCGCCACAGGACTCATCCTCCGTGACAAGGCGCAATCCAAACCAGCTCGAGCCATCTGGCCGCGCCGTCGATACGACGACCATCGCCGAGCCATCACCACAGACGAGCGTTCACAGGGACGCACATCACCGAAGGAAAGAATCCATGAGCACACCCACCCATGCAGACAATGGGGCCAACGCAGGCGACTCGGGCTCCGACGCCCCCCAGGCCCCTCCCGAAAAACCGGCCGGTGGGGGGCATCGCGGCCGCAACATAGTCATCCTCGTGCTGGTGCTGGCCATCATTGCCGGCGCCATCATCTTCTTCACCACCCGCGGTGGCGATGATGATTCTGACAACACCACAGTGGTGATTGGCGTCACCGACGAGTCCTGGCCCTATTGGGCAAAGCTGAAGGAACTCGCTGCTGACGAAAACATCACCGTCGAGACCAAGAACTTCGCCTCATACACCGAAGTGAACCCGGCGCTGCGCCAGAAGCAGCTTGATCTGAACCAGTTCCAGCACCTGCTGTACCTGGCCAATTACAACGTTGAGAACAACGACGATCTCGTGCCGCTTGCCGGCTCCATGATCGTGCCGCTGTGCCTCTATTCGCAGAAGTACGACAGCCTGGACCAGATTCCTGACGGCGCCAATATCGCCATCCCGAACGATCCCACCAACCAGGCGCGTGCCCTGCTGGTGCTGCAGTCTGCCGGTCTGATCTCGCTCACCAATGGTGGTTCGGCCCTGTCGACCCCCGCTGAGATCGATGCCGCCAATTCCAAGGCCACCGTCACTCCGGTGGACGCCGCCCAGACTGCTGCCTCGCTGGCAAGTGTTGATGCCTCGATCGTGAACAATTCGTTCGCTGCCGATGCAAATCTCGACCCGTCGAAGGCCCTGTTCAAGGATGATCCGAACAGCACCGCCGCCGAGCCGTACATCAACATCTTCGCCGTGCGTCGCGCAGACCTCGACAATCCTGCCTACAAGCGCGTTGCCGAGCTCTACCATGAGAAGGCTGTTGCTGACCTTGTTGTGGAAGGCTCCAATGGCACGGCCGTGATTGTGGACAACAAGTCGCAGTCTGATCTGCAAGCGATCCTCGACCGGCTCGAGAATGAGATCAAGGAGAAGAAGTGACCCAGAGCGCTCCGCAATCGGGTGCCGAGTTGACCACCCAGATATCGTTCCGCGACGTCTCGAAGGTCTACCAAACCGCCTCAGGGCCGGTGACGGCACTGCAGCACATCAACCTGGACGTCAAGCCCGGCGAGATCTTCGCGGTGATCGGCTATTCCGGCGCGGGCAAAAGCACTCTGGTGCGCCTCATCAATGGCCTGGAGAAGGTCACTGATGGTCACGTCGTGGTCAATGGCTTCGACGTGACCAACATGAGCGAACACGAGCTGCGCACGGTGCGTCCCGAAATCGGGATGATCTTCCAGCAGTTCAATCTCATGTCTGCCAAAACGGTCTACGACAACATCGCCTACCCGCTGCGGCTGGCGAAGTGGTCGAAGACCGACATCAAGAAACGCATCACCGAGCTGCTCAGCTTCGTCGGGCTCACAGAGAAGGCGTGGGTGCATCCCGACGAGCTGAGCGGCGGGCAGAAACAGCGGGTGGGCATTGCCCGCGCACTGGCCACCAAGCCCTCGGTGTTGCTTGCTGACGAAAGCACGAGCGCACTCGATCCTGAGACAACCCAGGACGTGCTGGGCCTGCTGCGACGCGTCAACGAAAAGCTGGGCGTCACGATCGTGGTGATCACCCACGAGATGGAAGTGGTGCGGGCGATTGCCGATCGGGTTGCGGTGTTGGACACCGGCAAGCTGATCGAGCAGGGCCCCGTGGACAAGATCTTCGAGGTGCCGGCCACCGAAACCTCGAAGCGCTTCGTCAACACGATCATGCGTCACAACCCCAGCTCCGAGGAATGGGAACGTCTGGAACGCGAGAATCCTGATGCCGCCCTGGTGAGCGTCAAATCGGTTGATCCGGCCGAATTCGGTGCGGCGCTGGCGCGCATCACCGAGGCAGGCCGGGTGAACTTTGCGATTGTGCAGGGCGGCGTGGTGCAGGTGAAAACCCGCTCCATCGGCAGTTTCACCCTGGCCCTGCGCGGCGAGCCGGCGGCCGTTGAGGCGGCACGCGGCGAACTGGGCAAGATCTCGCATCAGCCCGACGACCACGAGCCTGCATCCCCGGCGCACGTGACTGGGGCCGATGTGCCCGATGTGCTGATCAACAGCGCACCCGGCGCAGCAGGGCTCAATACCGGCGAGACGGCAGCCCAGGTGCAGGCTGCCATCAATCCAGCTGGTGATGCACGAGCCAGCAGTGGCACCACACAGGACAGCCCGGCAGAGGCAGCAGAAAACAGGCCATCAGAGAACAGGGAGGTGCGCGCATGAACTGGGATGTGATCGGTCCGGTTTACGGAAAAGCGATCGTCGAGACGCTGATCATGGTGGTGATCACCCTGATCGTGGGTGGCTTCGCCGGCCTCATGCTGGGTCTCGGGCTCTACGCCACCCGCCGTGGCGGTGTGATGTCGAATTCGCCGTTGCACACCGTGCTCAATGTGGTGGTGAATATTGTGCGGCCCATTCCGTTCATCATCTTCGTCACGGCTGTTGGCCCGCTGACGCTACTGGTGATGGGCACCACGATCGGCACCCCGGCTGCAACTTTCGCGTTGTGCCTGGCTGCCACCTTCGGCATCTCACGCATCGTTGAGCAGAATCTGGTGGGTGTTGATCCCGGTGTGGTGGAGGCTGCACGCGCGATGGGTGCAGGCCCATGGCGCATCCTGTTCACAGTGGTGATTCCCGAGGCACTCGGGCCGCTGATCCTGGGCTACACCTTCGTCTTCGTGGCAGTCGTCGACATGACGGCCGTGGCGGGTGCAGTGGCCGGTGGCGGTCTGGGTCAGTTCGCCATCAGCTACGGATACCAGCGCTTCAACTGGGCCATCACCGGCCTGGCTGTGGTCACGATCATCGTGCTGGTGCAGATTGCCCAGTTCACCGGCAACACCCTGGCGCGCAAGGTGATGCGTCGCTGACGCAGTTACTTGAGTGCGCAGCAGGCCCGGATGACCGATTGGTTGTCCGGGCCTGCTGCACATAACCGGTTGTGTTGGCTGAGCCCGGTCAGGCTCGGGCGGTCCTAGCCTTGGCGGCCGTGGCTGGGGCGTCGGCCTTCGCCTGCCGGGCAATGGTCTGGATCACCGGGATCAGCGCGACTGCAGAGGTGATCAACAGAATGAGGCAGAAGGCTCCCAGCATGATTACCGAGGGTCCGAGTGTCACGCTGGTGGAAATATTCTGCAGCAGGCGAATGCGGTTGAACTCCCGAATCGCGGCGATCAGCAGATAGAGCCCCATCACGATGCCGACAATCGACGAGGCCACATGAACCGCCACATGGCGCACGAACAGCCCCACGACCGACAGGGCCAGCACGAGCAACAGGAGCGTGAGGAACCATGCTCCGGAGCCACCGGCGCCGGTGGTGAATTGGCTCACCCCGTGGGGAATGCCATTGCCCGATGACACATAGGCCGGAAGGAACAACGAGATGGCGGCAAGCAGGGCTGCTGCAGGGATCGTCCAGTAAGCGATGTGTGCCCAGCGGGGCATCTCGGGGGTGCTGCCGCTGAGATGCTCGTCAACGAAATCACGCGCGCCCGAGGCCAGACCACCGCTGTCTGTTGCCTTGTCAGTTGCGGGTGTGGCGCGCCGGATGGGCTCACGCAGTGAGGGCTGCGCACCGAAGCGTGGGGCCTCGGGTGTGGCTGAGCTCGACTGCCGTGGCTGTTTGCGTGACGTGGACTTGTTTGATTGCTGCCGCGCCTGGGCAACGGGCATGGGCGCCTGCACGCCCTGCGCTGATCTGGCCGGCGTTGGCGGGACGTAACCATCGGCCACCACATAGTCCTGGGCCACTGGATAGCTCGGTGATGAAGGCGGCCGGTAGGAATCCTGCGCAGCAGAAGGCCGGTAGCCAGTCTGCGGTGTTTCAGGCGATCCTATTTGCGGTGTGGGCGGCGCTGGATACTCCGCAGCGAGGGGCGGTTGGGGCTGCGGGCTTGTCTCGGCCGGGGCTGGCGCTGCCCGCCGTGGCGGCGTCCCGGTGGGGGAATGGTCGGTGGGCAAGGGGGGATCCAAGCATTCAGGGGGGTGGCGCTTCAGCCCCCACTATTGCACCCACTAGGTAATTTGCTGCCATTGGAGCGCAACCAGAATTGGCGGGGTAGTTCAGTGAATGTCTGGCTGCCTCCGGGGTTCTGTGTGCAGCGCTGTGAATGCCCTAGGTAAGGCAGTGGGCCCCACATCCGACTCAACAGATGCGGGGCCCACTGTCATTGTGTTGCGGGCGGGGCTCGTCGACTCAGCTCGCGTTGGGCGCTACTTGCGTCGGCGGCCTTCAATGGCTGCCAGTGCGCCGGTGCCGACCACTGCCAGGGCCATACCCAGACCCAGCAGGGCGCCGATACCGGCTGCGTCGCCACCGGTGTCAATGCCCACACCGGAGTTGCTGTCCGCAACGCCGACCGACTGATCATTCAAACCGGTCCAGCCGAAGGTCCAGCTGTTGATGGCGCCATTGGGGAAGGCGTAGCCGGCCTGCGGCACGGCGGTCACGGTGACAGTCTCATCAAGGGCAACCTCGATCTCACCGGTCACCGTCTTGCTGTCAACCTGGTAGTCGATGCCCTCAATGGTGGGGATCACGATCTTGTTGTTGTTGATGGACGGCTGCACAGGTGTCACTTCGATGGGTCCCTCAACCGCGACGGTCACCGTCTTGCTCACAGCATCGGGCAGATAGCTGATGGTCAGCGGGTAGTTGCCGGGGGCCATGGTGTTGAGTCCGCTCATGTCAATGGAGATATCGGAGCTGGTCAGCGGCACCTCATTGCCCTCATGGTCAAACACCTCAAGGTCCAGATCTGTGTTGGTGACCGGGTCGAAAGTGGTGTTTGTGTCAATCGCTGCGTCATTGGCGGCAATCACCTGACGCAGACCCACATAGGGGGCGGTGTGGCTGGCAGCAGCTGAGCCATCGGGGTTCACCACTGTGGCGGAGTTCTGACCTGCCCGATAGATGTAGCTCTGCATGGGGGCGTGGTCTGCCAGTTCCACGTCATATCCCTGGTCGGTAACAGCCGCAGCAATGGGAGCGGTGGCAACGCGGTAGGTGCCGCCGGTGTAGAGCGTGGTTTCTGATGGCTCGTTGGCCTTGGCCGTGCCGGAATTGTTCACCCAATAGTTGGTGCCCAGCTCGGCGTCGGGCATGGATGACTGCAGCTCCGGCACCACTGTGTAGGTGTCGGTGGCGGCATCATGCACGGTGGGCAGGTAGGCGCCGCTGAAGGGCACCGCGGAGCTTCCGTCGGCAGATGTCACCAGATCAGCGAAGCGAACCCCAGAGCTGAGACGATATTCATAGCCGGCTGTGGTGGTGACCTCACCGAACGTGGCCTGGGCGCTGAAATCAGTGGTCCACTTGTTCACAGTGGCCATATCGGGCAGTTGCATGGGCACGGTGATGGTGACGCTCTGCCCGGGTGTCAGTGATCCTCCGGCGTGCACCTCCAACAGGTCGGTGACCTCGAAGTCGGCAGCGAAGTCGTCCCACGAGGTGTCCATGCCCCCCACGCCGCCATAGGTGAGGGTGCTCATATCGAGCCCGCCGGTCACCTGCGCGGCCTTGAGGCCGTTGTCGTCGAAGGCTGTGGGGTCAACGCTGAGTGCCAGCTGGGGATCCCACTTGGGCAGCACCAGCCAGTTGTTCAGTGGCAGATCGGCGGCGGTCTTGTTGGTGAAGGTGTAGACGAGGTCGAGCGAGGCCACCTGGTCGGCATCGATGATCGACCACGGGTTGGCGTCATAGCGGTGGTCGACCGAGATGTTGCTCAGTGCGCTGTTGCCCTGGGCATCGGTGGCGCGCATCCGCACGCCATGCTCGTAGCTGCCGCCGTTGATCTGGTCGACATGCAGTGAGGTCTGTGGGGTGAGCCCGTTGTACATCAACGGGGCATCGGAAGAATCTGCAAAAGCCGTTGTGGGAGCGATAAAGGCGGAGCCAATGAGTGCCGCTGTGGAAAACGCGGCAAGCGCCGTTCGTCCCTTGTGAAAGGAAAGATTGAGGGGCATGAGGGGTTCACATTCCTGTGGGTTGGAGGGTATGAAGTTGTGTGTGGCAAGAATGATGTGACAACTGTTAATCACCTTGGAGCACGCTGTGAATTATGCCGATCCATCGGCGCGATAACAAGTGAGAAGTGCCTAATTGGGTAGTCAAAAGATAGTGTTAATTAATCAAGATGGCCGCATCAATTCGTTTTGTTGCCCGTTAAATGCGTTCTCGCTAGGGGTTTTGGTCCTGCAACAAAAGCTCAGGTGTTGTCGTCCAGGGCGTTGAGGTAGTTGTAGACCGTGAAGCGTGTCACCTGAAGCGCACCGGCCACCTGCTCCACGGCGTCCTTGAGCTGGAAGAAACCGCCGGCCTTCAGGCGCGCCACCACGGCAAGCTTGTGTTCCTTGTGCATGAGGTTCACCGGCACGCCGATGGTGCCGATGGCGTCGGCAAGCAGGTGGGTGGCCATCTCGTCCATGTCGCGGGCTGGCTGTTCGCCCGAGAAGATGTCGCCCATTACGCGTGCGGTCACGGCATTGAGTGCCTCCCACATCGAGAGATCGCCGTTGAGGCAGAGCGCACCGATGGGTTTGGGTAGGGGCTGGATATCGCTGCCAGCGTGGTGGAGAGCTGTGTTCGTGGGCTCAGTATCGGCTCGCAGGATGATCGTGGTTACCCTGATGGTGCGCCCATCGGGCAGTGCCTTGCGATAGCCCACGCGCGTGCGCAGAGTGCCAGCCGCCAGGGATTTCTGCGCGTCGGCGGGCAGCGGGTCACCGATTGCGCGTCCGGTGAGAGTGCCAGCAACGGCGATCACTGTGTTGGGCAGCTTGGAGAAGTCATGCAACACCACCTCGCTGGGGCCGATGAGTGTCTGGTTCAGTGGTTCCAAAAGCGCAGCGAGCTGCGAGAAGAGCGGCGAATGGGTGGTGCTAGATCGAGTTGCCATGCCCTCAACTCCTGCCTCATCGTGTGCTGCTCGCGTGGCGCTGCCAGTGGTTCAAAGCCCAGATTACACAATGAGTTGAATAGTTCAACGCAGAGTCAATAGGCTGTGAGGTGCGTCGATATGGATGAAGCCATGTGATGCACACCCACAGAAGAGGGACCCGTCAGCGGGTGCAGAAGACAGGGCAGCGCGGTAAGACGGCCCAGCGCAGAAAGATGGTCAATCAGTGAGCAACACCAACGAACCGGCCGGTGTCAGAACGCCTGCAGCTGGGCAGGCTGCTGTGCCCGTTGCCGGAAGTCAGGGCACTCGTGATGGGGTGACGGTGACCACCGGGTTGCGTCGAAGCCTGAAAAACCGTCACATCCAGATGATCGCGCTTGGTGGTGCGATCGGCACAGGGCTGTTCTATGGCTCGGGGGAGTCGATCAGTCAGGCCGGGCCAGCGATTCTGCTCTGCTACATCGTTGGCGGCGCAGTGATCTACATGGTGATGCGCGCATTGGGCGAAATGAGTGTTGACACCCCCACATCGGGCGCCTTCAGCTTCTATGCCTACAAATACTGGAGCCCCCGCGCCGGATTCATTTCCGGCTGGAATTACTGGTTCAACTACATTGCCGTCTCCATGGCGGAACTCACGGTGGTGGGCAAATACATTCAATTCTGGTTGCCCTCAGTTCCCGAATGGATCACTGCCGCTGCATGTCTGGTGATCATTACTGCGCTGAATCTCATCAGCGTGAAAGCCTATGGTGAGTCTGAATTCTGGTTTGCCATTGTCAAGGTCATCGCAATCATTGCCATGATCGTGTTCGGGTTGGTGATCATCGTCACCGGTTGGGGAAATGCCGGCACACCCATGGGGCTGAGCAATCTGTGGAGCCATGGCGGCTTCTTCCCCACCGGCCTCTACGGCATGTTGATGGGCCTGGTGGTGGTGATGTTCAGCTTCGGTGGTGTTGAGCTCATCGGTATCGCCGCTGGTGAGGCCGACAATCCCAGGAAGACGATTCCCAAGGCGATCAACCAGGTGGTCTTCCGCATTCTCATCTTCTATGTGGGTGCAGTGTTCGTGATGCTGGCGCTGTTCCCCTGGGACCAGCTGGGCACCGGCGAGAGCCCCTTTGTCACGATCTTCAACAAGATCGGCATTCCGGCGGCAGCCACGATCCTCAATATCGTGGTGCTCACGGCGGCGATCTCGGCCTACAACTCGGGGCTCTATTCCAATGGGCGCATGCTTTACAGCCTGGCCCGTCAGGGCAATGCGCCCAAGGTGTTGGCCAAGGTCAATCGTTTTGGGGCGCCCCATGTGGGCGTGCTTGCGTCGTCGGCCGTCACCGTTGTTGCCGTGGTGTTGACCTTTGCGTTCCCCGACACGGTGTTTCTCTACATCATCTCGATTGCGCTCATCTCGGGCATTATCAATTGGACGATGATCATCGTCACCAATCTGAAATTCCGGCGTCACATCGGCGCTGATGCGGTGTCGAAGCTGGACTTCAAGATGCCCGGCCATCCCGTGAGCGGCTATGTGGTGTTGGCCTTCCTGGCGCTGGTGGTGGTGCTCATGGCATTCATGCCCAGCTATCGCATCGCGCTGATCATCGGCCCCATCTGGCTGGCGGTGCTGTTCGTTGCCGATGCGCTGCTCACCAGGGCTCGTGGCACGCGTCCGATTGCTGTTTCCTGAGGACGGTGCCCTGTTCTCAGAGGGTGGTGTCCGGCGTGGCTGGATGCCCGGCTGGGGCCAGCGGTGCAGCCGTGCGAGAATCGACGCACCTGTTGTCGACGTGAGGAATCCTGCGTGCTCTCCGAACCCAATGCATATGCCGACCAGCTGCTGTCAGAGTCGGTGGTGACCGATGGCACGCTGAGCCTGCCCGTCGATCTGGAAAAAGTGGCCAAGCCGCTGGGCTATGAGGTGTTCGCCCGCGAGGATCTCACCCCTGAGCAGTCGCCGCAGATCGGGGTGGCCAATGACGGCAGTGAGTCGGTGGCCATCTTCGTGTCGGCAGCCGAGCCGCATGGTGAGCAGACGCCCAAGATCGCCAGTGCCATGGCTGCGCTCATTGTGATGCCCGAGGACGAGTCGAAGACCATCGAACAGCGGCTTGCCACTCCGGTGGACGATGACGCCGTGGCATGGAGTCATGCCTTCGTTGGTGAGCTGCTGGTGCCCGCCGGAACGGTGGTGGAGCAGTGGCAGAATCTGCGCGAGCAGATGCCGTCGGTGCAAGAAGCTGTGCAGGCTTTTGCCACAGCCTATGCGGTCTCGGAGGCGTTCATGCTCGACAGGCTGGTGACACTCGGTGTGCTCACCCGCGCCGATGATGACGCCGA
>CAXYYR010000005.1:0-48685 GCA_964293265.1 uncultured Propionibacterium sp. | reverse complement strand
AATGCCTGGCTCCGGCAGTGTGCAGGAACACTGGGGGACACCCCGGCGACGGACGAAGCGGGCTTCGGTGGTGTTGCGCATTATCCTTGGCGCGTGTCCGAAACTTTTCCGTCCCTGTTGAGCCTGCATGCCCTGCCCCAGGTCCAGCAGCCGCACTATTCTGACAGCTCGGATGAAAAGCGTGTGGTGGACAAACTGCGCACCCTGCCGCCACTGGTCTTTGCCGGTGAATGCGATGATCTGCGCAATAATCTCGCCCAAGTAGCGAATGGCAAGGCCTTCCTCCTCCAGGGCGGTGACTGCGCCGAGACCTTCGATGGCGTCCGGGCCAATCCCATCAAGGCCAAGCTGCGGGTATTGCTGGCGATGAGCGTGGTGCTCACCTATGCAGGCCAGGTGCCAGTGGTGAAGCTGGGTCGGCTTGCCGGCCAATATGCCAAACCCCGCTCCAAGGACACCGAAACCCGTGAGGGTGTCACCCTGCCCGCCTACCGTGGCGATGCAGTCAATGGCTTCGATTTCACGGCCAAGGCCCGCAAGCAGGATCCTGAACGTCTGCTGCAGATGTACAACGCCTCGGCAGCCACGCTCAACCTGATCCGGGCGTTCGTCAAGGGCGGCTTCGCGGATCTGCGTCAGCTGCATGCCTGGAATGCCAGCTTCGTGCGGGATTCCCATGTGGAGAAGCGCTACGAGGAAATGGCTGGTGAGATCGAGCGTGCCCTGGGCTTCATGGAGGCCTGCGGGGTCGACGCCGAAACCATGCGCACTGTTGACTTCTATGCCAGCCATGAGGCCCTGCTGCTCGATTACGAGAGCGCCATGACGCGTATCGATTCGCGCTCCCAGGCTCCCTACGACACATCGGGACACATGGTGTGGATAGGAGAACGCACTCGTCAGCCCGATGGTGCCCATGTGGCGCTACTGCGCGCGGTGCGCAATCCGTTGGGCATCAAGCTCGGCCCCACTGCGACAGCTGCCGATGCATTGGAGATCGCTGATCAACTTGACCCTGACCGCATCCCCGGCAGGATCACCTTCATCACCCGGATGGGTGCGAGCAAGGTGCGCGAACTCCTGCCATCGCTGGTGGAAGGGGTGGAGGCCTCGGGCCGCAAGGTTGCATGGGTCTGCGACCCCATGCATGGCAATACCTTCGAAACGGCCAAGGGCTACAAGACCCGCGAATACGCAGCAGTGGTTGATGAATTGAACGGCTTCTTCGATGTCCATGAGAAGTTGGGCAGCTGGCCGGGTGGCATCCACGTGGAACTCACCGGCGATGATGTCACCGAGTGCCTGGGCGGGGCCTTCCAGCTCAGCGAGGAAGACCTTGCCAGCCGTTATGAAACCACCTGCGATCCACGACTGAACCGCAATCAGAGCCTGGAGCTCGCATTCATGGTGGCGGAGCGTCTCAACGGCTACCGCACTCGTCATGCAGCCGAGCCCATCACTCCTGATTGGAATGCCTGACGGGCATAGTGGTGACATGCAGATCACCCATTTCGGACACTCCTGCCTACTCATCCAGGCTGGCGGAGCCCGTATTCTCATCGATCCGGGCTGCTATTCGCAGGGCTGGGCCGGGCTTGACGATCTGGATGCCATCCTGGTCACCCACCGCCATCGGGACCATGTCGACCCCGTGTTGTTACCGGCGCGGCTGACGGCACAACCCGAGCTGGCCGCCCATGTGGAGCCCGGTGTTCTCGAGGAACTGATCCTGCCCACTTCGACTGCGATGGTTCCGGGGGATCGGCTCCAGTTCGGACAGCTCAGCGTTGATGTGGTGGGTGGAGCGCATGCGCTGATCCATCCCGATATTCCCCAGGTGGGCAATGTGGGTCTGCTTGTCCGGGCCCCGGGTGAGCCGAGTGTCTTCCACCCGGGTGATGCGCTCGATGTCACGCCCCAGGGTGTTGATGTGTTGTGCGTGCCGATGTACGCGCCATGGGCAAAGGTCTCGCAAACCATCGACTTCGTGCGGGCCGTGACGCCGCGTTACACCATTCCGATCCATGACGGTCTGCTCAACGACGACGGCTTTGAGCTCATCGCCGGGCATCTGATCGAGCGGACTTCGGGGCGGTTTGTGCCGGTGCGTGATCAGCGCCCGTGGACGGTGACCACGGCAGTGACCCTGTAGTCCGATGCGCTGAAGCCCGTTGCTGTTGTGACCCGATGCCACGACAACGCGGAGCCCCGATTCGCCTGCCCTGAATCTGCTTGGCTGGGCTGTGCTGCTCAGATGACGTAGATCGTCACGGTGGAACCCTTGGGCGCCTGGCTGCCCGGGTCGGGATCGGTGCGCTGCACACGGTCCAGACGGATGGCTGCGCCGGGATCAACGGAGGACTCGGTGACGGTGAAACCTGCCTGTTCCAGCATGCTGCGGGCCTCTGCCGTGGAGCGGGCACGCACATCGGGCACTGCAGTGGGGGTTCCACCGTCGGAGACCACCAGCTTCACCTCATTGCCCGGCTGCTGTTCGGTGCTTGCAGGGCTCTGTGAGATCACGGTGCCGGCCGCCACGGTGTCGGAGTGTTGCTTCTCCACGGTCACCTTGAACCCGAGATCACCCAGGGCCTTGTTTGCCTCATCGGCAGACTTCCCCGTGAAATCGGGCACAGTCACGGGGGCGGGGCCCTTGGACAGCGTGAGATCAACGGCCGTGTCATGGCGCACTTGGCTGCCGGCCTGTGAGCTTGCGGCCGTCACGGTGCCTGCCGGATGGTCTGCGTCGTAGCTCTCGGTGATGTTGCCCACATTGAGGCCGGCGTCGTGCAGAGCTGATGTTGCCGATGCGCGATCAAGCCCGATCACGACTGGCATCGGATAGCTGCGCGGCCCCTGCGAGAGCGTGGCCTGCAGCTCGTCGGAGTGTTGCATGCGTTCGCCGGCAGCAGGTGTTGTGGAGATGACCTGTCCCGAGGGCACCGAATCGTCATATTGCTCGGCGAAGGTGATGGTGACTCCGGCATCGAGGGCAGTGCTCTGGGCGGTGCCCCGATCCATGCCGACAACCTGTGGTGCGTCAACATAGCGTCCGGCAGCAAGCCACCAGGACAGACAACCGATTCCCAATGCGATGGCCATCACCAGCACCGTGGCAACAACGCCGCGACGACGACGATGGATCGGATCGTTGACCAGCTCGGGGAAACGTGGGGTGCGGCCGCTGTGCGGCGTCGCAGCACCATGTGCTCGCCCATCTGACCCCCGGCGTGCTGCCTCTCGAGCGGCTGCCCGGTGAGCGGCGAAGTCCACGGGGCTGATGGGAGTCCGTGGGCCGCCGTTTCCGGTGAGGCTCTGCCAACGTGTTGATGTGGGACGCACCGCGCGCGAGGTTGCGCTGTCAGCTGCGTGCCCGGGTGTCGTGCCCGCTGGGGTTGCAATGTTTCTGGGGCCAGCTGTGTTTCGAGAGGCACCAGCGTGCGGAGATGCAGCAGTGTTCGTGGTGTGTGATGCTGCTGTGTGTGCTGCGAGGGCGGTAGTGCCGCGTGTATGCCCGCTTGAGGCGTTGATGCTTGTACGGGCAGGAGCACTGCTGGTCATCGCTGAAGTGACGCTGTGCTGCGTGGCGGTGTGCTGTTGTGCTGGCACAGGTTCGGTACGCACCAGATCGATGCGTGTGGTGGGTGACAGCGCCCCGGGACGACTGGAGCGGAAGGCCGGGGGATTCATGAGTGCCGACAGTGATTCGTCATTGCCCACACCAGCCGCGAGCGCCATTCGTGCGCGGCGCACGCGGGCCAGCAGATCAGCACCATCGCGGGGCCGCTGCTCGGCATCACGACGTGTGCAGGCAACTGTCAGCGCATCGATGTAATCAGGCAGCGGTGCGTGACTGCTGCGACGCAGCGTGTTCGAGGGCATGGGCATGGACTTGTTGACATGCGCATAGGCCACCTGGATGGGCGTATCGCCGCTGTAGGGCTTCTCACCGGTGAGTAGCTCGTAGAGCACCACACCGGTGGAATAGATGTCGGAACGCGCATCAGCATGCCCGCTGGTGACCAATTCAGGGGGCAGATAGCTGACTGTGCCGATCACCAGACCATGCGCCGCGGTCACGGTTTGTGCAGTGATGCCGCGGGCCAGACCGAAGTCGGCAACCTTCACCTCACCGTGGGTGCCGATGAGCACATTCTCCGGCTTCACATCACGATGCACCAGACCACACTCGTGGGCAGCAGCAAGGGCGGCCACCACGGGTTCGATGAGTTCCAGGGCGCGGGATGGACTGAAGGGCGCTTCCCGTGTAATGAGACTGCGCAGCGTGCAACCCTCAACAAATTCCATCACGATGTAGGGGCGGCCATGGTCGCGTCCCTGGTCGAAGACCCCCACCACATGGGGATCGGAGAGGCGAGCCACTGCTCGTGCCTCGCGATCGAATTTACGGGCGAAATCAGCGTCATCGCCGAGGCCCTCATGCATCACCTTGACTGCCACAACGCGGCCCAGACGCTGATCATGGGCGCGGTAAACGGTAGCCATGCCGCCACGCGCGAGTTTTCTCACGATCTCGTAGCGACCAGCTAGCACGTCACCCACCAAAGGGTCACTCGTGCTGTCTCTAGTCACAGCAATGCTCCAAACACGGTCGGGGAAGTAGGCCGTGTCAGCCCGGTTACATACTAGGCGCACCTGCTTCGATCATGCACAGTGATCGGGCGGCGCGTCGTGGGGCATGTGTAATCCCTTGTCGCAGGAGGATTCATGATTCCGTCAGAGCTGGATTAAAACTGCCGGTCCACCGCGGCATGGATGAGGGCTTCCAGGGCAATCTGTCCCTCGGGGGTGAGCCCCAGGGAGTCCAGCTCCCGGCGGGCGGTGGCAGCATCGGCATCAATGCGCTCATTGAGTCGGCGCACTGCGCCGCTGCGTTGCAGCAGTGCTTGGGCGTCGGCAAGGGCTGAGGTCTCCAAGGGATGACCGAGAAATTCACCCAGTGAGGGTTCGTGGTCCAGGGCATCCAGCACCAGCACCGTGCGCTTGTTCTCGCGAAGGTCGTCACCGGCGGGCTTTCCAGTGACAGCCTCCGCGCCAAAAACCCCCAGCAGATCGTCACGGAACTGGAAGGCCCTGCCAACCGCTGATCCCACGCGTTCCAGCCCTGCGAGCACTGCCTCATCAGCGCCGGCCAGGGCAGCCCCGAACTGGAGCGGACGGATCATGGTGTAGCGCGCCGTCTTGAACTCCACCACCTGCGCTGCGTCGGCGACCGGGTCAGCAGTGCCAAGCCCGGCTTCGGCAGCAATGTCCAGGAATTGCCCCACATTGACGTCGGTGCGCACCCGGTCGAGAACATCGCGTGCCCGGGCAAAAGCTTGTGGCTCCAGACCAGCCGTGGCGAATCGCTGGGTGGACCATGCCGCCAGGAGATCGCCCAGAATGATGGCCCCGGCGCGTCCGAAGGCTTCCGGATCGCCGATGCCGTGGCGTGTGCGATGCAGCTCCTCCAACTGGCGGTGGGCAGCCGGCATGCCACGCCGGGTGTCGGAGTCGTCGATCAGATCGTCGTGCACGAGTGCCGACACATGCAGCAACTCGAAGCCAACGGTGGCGTCCAACAGGGCATCCCGGTCAATGGGCTGGCCATCGATGGCGGCATATCCCCAATAGCAGAATGCCGGCCGCAGTCGCTTTCCTCCGCTGGTGAAGCGCTGCGCCAGCGCCACCAGCTCATGCATGAGCTCGGACACCCCGGTGAGATCCTGATCGATCTGTTCCAGGAACAGCCGAGTGCGGGTTCCCACTGCGCTGCGGAACGCAGGGCCGGCGGGATCAGTGGGATCAAAGGCAGCTGTCGTCACGCCGGGAAGCCTACCGGCGGCGTTCTGGCCACCGTGCTTGTCATCGTATGGACACCGTGGTGGATGCCTTGCACAGTGCAGATACGCTGACCTGCGTGCTGGACAAGTACCGACCCGCTGACCTCGCCCCTGCGCGACGCACCGATACCCACAACGACGAGACGATCGCCCAGTTGTTGGCGCGCGCCCAGCGTCCCACTTTCAGCGTTGAATTCTTTCCACCCAAAACTGATGACGGCGCCACGATCCTGCACGAGGCAATCGAGAAATTGGAGCCCTGGAACCCGGACTTCGTATCGGTGACCTATGGCGCGAACGGTTCGCTGCGCGATCGCACACTTGATGCGGTGCGTGACATCGTCAGCTCCACATCGCTGCGGGTGGTGGGTCATCTCACATGCACGGGGCAGAGCGTTGACGAGATCAAGTCGGTGATCGATGCCTACGGCGATCTCGGCGTGCACCACATCCTGGCGATCCGCGGCGACATGCCCGGTGGCCCCAGTCAACCCTGGGAAGCCCATCCGGCAGGTCTGCGCAATGCCACTGAGCTGGTGGAATTGGTCAAGAGCCGGGGCGACTACTGCGTGGGTGTGGGGGCATTTCCCGACATCCACCCCGGATCGAACGCCGAGCAGGATGCCCGGGTGCTGCGGGACAAGCAGGACGCCGGCGCCGAATTCGCCATTACCCAGCTGTTCTTCCGTCCCTCGGCCTATTACGACCTGGTTGATCGGATGCGTGCCGACGGCTGCACCATTCCGGTGATTGCCGGAATGATGCCGGTGACCAGCATCACCCAGCTCGACAAATTTGCCGAGCTGTCGGGAGTGCCGCTGCCCGAGAGCATCACGGAGCGACTCATGGCAGTGGCCAATGATCCGCTGGCAGTGCGCGCCACCGGCGCCCAGGCGTGCGCCGAGCTGGCCTCCGATCTGTTGCAGCGGGGCGCTCCTGGACTGCAGTTCTTCACCCGCAACCGTTCAGCAGCTACCCGAGAGATTCTCGCCATTCTCCTGGCGCGCCGTCCTTGGTGACATCAAGCGTGACCAGACGCTGGGTCGGCCGCGTCAGTGCCACATAGAGCACCCTGGGGCCGCCGGGTGCCTCGGCAATGATCCGATCAGGATCGACCACCAGCGCGGCGTCATATTCCAAACCCTTGGCCGCCAGTGCTGTGACCACCAATACCCGTGATGACGTGGGATGCAGCCCACTGATCTCATCGATGGCTGACGGGGGCACGATCACTCCGATGGTGCCCTCCACCTGGGTCAACAGTCGCTCGATGAGCGTTGTCACCCGGGTGTCCAGGTCTTCGGGGGTGGTTGCCAGCAGCTCGGGTTCGATGCCTGTCGAACGCACCGCATTGGGCAGATCGGCCTGCGGCAGATAGTTGCGGATGAAGCGTCCGGCAAGGTTCATCACTTCGGCGGGTGAACGATAATTGGTGGCCAGCCGGAAGGTGCGATGGGGCGCATGGCCGATGAGCTCACGCATCGCCCGGTCGGTCTGTCCGGCTTCCGGATAGGAACTCTGCGCCGGATCGCCCACGATCGTCCAGCTGGCCTGCGGGCCGCGCCGCCGAATCATGCGCCACTGCATCGGCGTGACATCCTGTGCCTCGTCAACCAGCACATGGGAATAGCTCCTCAACGGATCCTCGTCGTCGTCCTGGCGGGCATCGGACAACAGATCTGCCGTGGTGACGAGCTCTTCCTTCGTCGATTCCAGGAACAGCTCGGGTTCATTTCCCGGCGGCTGGGGCAGGGGGCCGAGGACCATGGCCAATTCATCGAGCAGAGGAATATCGCTGACCGACCACTGCGGACGGGGGAATCCGGCATCGGGCATGTAGCCACGGGCATGTGCCAGCGATTCCGACAGCACCGCCTGCTGGTCGGCATCGAAGAGGCCGTGCGAAACCTTGGCGGCCAGGGCCGGCTCTGCCAATCTGGCCAACACCTGTTCCGGGTCCAGAGCCGGCCACCATGCATTGGTGAACATCTGCCAGCTGGCCTGGGTGGTCACCTTGTCGTTGAATTCTTCGGGCTCAACGTCACTGCTCGCTGATGCCGGCAGCTTGTCGAACAAGGCTGTGAGCAGTGCCTTCTCGGCGATGTCGCGGGCCTCGTTGAGTTTGTTGTGGGCCAGGATTCGGTCGCGCAGCTCAGTCAGCTCGTCTGCACCAAGGGTGAGCACCTCGCCGGCAAAGGTGACCCTCAACCGTTGTGCAGCCGCAGCGACCAAGGGCTCGTTCACCAGGCGGCGGAGCAGCCTGCTCATGGCCAGTGAGCCCTTGATGATCGTGGCATCGGCGCTGTCCTGACGGTCTGATCCCAGACCCAGCACGTCGTCGGCAACCCTCCCCATGCTGCGCAGTGCCACGGCATCCTCGCCCAAACCGGGGAGGACGCGCTCGATGTAGTTCATGAAGACATCCGAGGGGCCCACAACCAGCACCCCACCACGTTCCAGACGCTTGCGGTGGGTGTAGAGCAGATAGGCGGCCCGATGCAGGGCAACCACCGTCTTTCCGGTGCCGGGCCCGCCGGCAATGGTTGTTACGCCCTGATAGGGAGCACGGATGGCCTCGTCCTGTTCGGCCTGGATCGTGGCCACGATGCTGCGCATGTGTTGGCCACGGGCACGTCCCAGGGCGGCCATCAGGGCCCCCTCGCCGATGATCACCAGATCGGTGTCGGTCTCGGTGTCGAGCAGATCATCCTCGATGCCGATCACCTTGTCATCACGGCAACGCAGTACCCTGCGCCGGACCACTCCCATGGGATTGTTCGGGGTGGCGCGGTAGAAGGCCTCCGCGGCGGGGGCCCGCCAGTCGATGACCAGTGGTTCGTAGTCCTCATCGCGAACACCCAGCCGACCGATGTAGCGGGTCTCGGCGTCCGATTTCAGGTCGAGGCGTCCGAAGACCAGGCCCTCGTGTTCCTCGTCGAGAACTGCCAGACGTCGGGCTGCCTGGTAGGCGAAGGCGTCGCGTTCGAACAGCGCTGTGCTGTTCTCTTCGCGCAGCCAGTCCGAACGATCGCTGGTGAAGCGGGCTCGGCTTTCGGCTTCCACATTGCGTGCCTCTGCCATGGCGGCGTCGAGGCGTTCATAGACATGGTCGACGTGTTGCTGCTCGAGTTCCAGCTCGTGATTGAGAATATTGGCGTCATCATGCGGTGAGGATTCAGTCACGGTGTTCAAGTCCTGTCCACGGGTCGATCAACTTTACTCCGGATGCAGGAACGACGACATGGTTTGTCCGCAGATTGTCAGAATGCTGTCAACTCTCGATTTCCCCGGAGCCTTGTTTGCCCATGGGGGACGATAATTTTGGACCTGTGAACCCCGGCGTTACTTCTGTGGAGTGGACCGCCTAGACTGAACTCAACTGTTACTCCTTGAGAAGGAGGCATGTGATGCCCCTATCGAACGAAGAGCAAAAGACGCTTGAGGAACTTGAAGCATCGCTCCTCGCGGAGGACCCGCGCCTGGCCCACGCCATGGGCACCTCCAGGACGACCAAACGCGTGCACCGTCGCCGCGCCGGTCTGGCCGGGCTTGGGTTCGTCGTTGGTGTGGCCCTGTTGCTGGTGGGCATGCAGACCTTGTGGCCCCTCAGTGTGCTTGGTTTCGTGGTGATGTTCGGCTGCGCCATTCTGGCTCTCGGCTCGTGGCGTCGGATGTCGCACGAGACTGCGGTGAAGAGTCATGCGCCGAAGAATGCGCCACATCCATCAACCGATTTCATGGGGAAGATGGAGAGTCGCTGGCGTCGTCGGGAGGACGACGGTCGTCTGTAATTGGGCGTCGTCGGTGACGCACTCTTCATCCCTCTGATTGTTTTTCAAGGCCCTCGGACTGTTGTCCGGGGGCCTTCTGCATGTCTGCCCAGCCCTGGAGTGGGAAAGGTCTGGCCCGAAGTGGTGTATTTGGCTATCAAAGTGGTGGAAAGTGGAGTAATGTGGAGCGCAGTGGAGGAGTTGGTCTGATCACCGAGTAAGGGGGCGTCCCGATGTTTCTGGGTACGTACACCCCCAAGCTTGATGACAAGGGGCGATTCTTTCTGCCGGCCAAGTTCCGCGACGAACTTGCCCCGGGTCTGGTCATCACGCGGTCCCAGGACCGCTGTCTGGCTGTTTACCCGATGGCAACCTTCGCCGAAATGACCCAGCCGGTGAGTGCCGCTCCGGCAACTCTCAAGCAGGTCCGCGACTTCCAGCGCATGTTGGCAGCGGGTGCCAGTGACGAGATTCCGGACAAGCAAGGACGAGTCACCGTTCCGCCAGCCCTTCGTGGTTATGCCGGGTTGGACAAGGAAATCGTCGTTGTGGGCGCCATCAACCGGGTTGAGGTGTGGGACACGGCCGCATGGCAGGAATACTCCACTGCCCAGGAGGACGTCTTCGCGGAGATGAATGAGGACATCCGAACGGGTGAGGCTGAACGCTGACTGCGGTATGCGGCATCAGCCCGAGTACAGCTCCCTGGCTCCACTTCCCCGGTGCCAGGTGGCGAGTGACTCGGGTTGAGACCGGATGCCGCAGTCTTGCGTAGAGTCTCGTGGGTGGCGATGATGCAGCGACCCGTATGTCCATGTCACAGACCACGACTCGCAACGGGGGAGGGGGACATCATGACCGATGAGCCCAAGACCCCCGAAGCCAATTCGGCACCCGAGTCCACGATGGATGCCGCGGCCATCCACATTCCTGTGATGGCGGGCAGAGTTGTGGAACTCCTCAGTCCTGCGTTGAGTCATCCCGGAGCCGTCTATGTTGATGGCACCCTGGGCATGGCGGGGCATGCTGAACTCATCCTCAGGACCAATCCTCAAGCCCGACTGGTCGGCATAGACCGTGACCATGACGCCCTTGAGCTGGCTGCTGAGCGGCTTGCGCCATTCGGCGAGCGAGTGCATCTGGCGCGCGCCCGCTTCGATGACCTCGGCGAGGTCCTCGACCGTGCCAACATCACCCATCTTGATGCTGCCCTGTTCGATCTCGGGCTGTCGAGCCTGCAGATAGATCGCACCCAGCGTGGTTTCGCCTACCGGGTTGATGCGCCCCTCGATATGCGAATGGACACCCGCGGCGAGCTCACAGCGGCCCGGGTGCTCAATGAATATGCTCCCGGTGAGCTTGTTCGGGTGCTTCGTGACTATGGCGAGGAACGTCAGGCTTCACGCATCGTGCGGGCGCTGGTTGCAGAGCGTGAGCGTGAGCCCTTCACCAACTCCGGTCGCTTGGTCGATGTCATTCTCGGGGCACTACCTGCTGCTGTGCGGGCGAAGTCCAAGGGAAATCCCGCCAAACGCACTTTCCAGGCCCTGCGCATCGAGGTCAACGGTGAGTTGGAAGCGTTACGCCGCGTGCTGCCTGTCATGCTGGACCGCATGGCAGTGGGAGCGCGCGCAGCAGTGCTGGCCTATCACTCCCTCGAAGACCGGATTGTCAAGCAAACCTTCGGCACTGCCAGCCATGATTCGGCGCCTTCCGGCTTGCCCGTCGTGCCCGATTCCATGGCGGCCCGTTTCAGGGAATTGACCAGGGGCGCCGAGAAACCCGACGCTGCTGAGCAAGACATCAATCCGCGGTCCGCCTCGGCGAGGTTGCGGGCCATCGAACGCACCCGTGCCGATGCCGATGCGCCCGGGGCCAATGAGCGCAGGGCCATGGCCGCCACGCACACTGACATGCCGTCAGGGTACACAGGAGGGCAGCGATGAGGAATCCACTGCGCCGCACACACGGTCGTGGGCATCCCCGGGCGGCAAAGCTTGTGTCCCTGGTCTCGGGTGAGCGGGTCTCGGGCATTCCCTTCATCCTCAGTCTGGTGCTCGTACTGAGCATCGGAATGGTGGGAGTGCTGCTGTTCAATACCCGCATCCAGGATCAGCAGCGCCAGCTCGATGACCTGCAGGCCTCCGCCCAAAGTCTGCAGAACCATGAGGCTGCGCTGGAACAGAGCGTGGACAACGAAGGCACTACCAACACGCTGGGTGCCAAGGCAGCCAATCTGGGCATGGTACCCAATCCCAATCCGGTGATTATCCGCATGCCTGATGGTTCGGTCTACGGCACGCCACGTGCGGCCGAGTCGAATGAGATCCCCGGTATTTCCGTGCCCTCCCAGATCACCAGTGCAACACCCACATACCGGCCCAGCTCGGCGTCACCGACTCCGAGTGGTTCTGCCACTTCTTCTGCTGCCACTCCCAGCCCCTCGTCGACGGAGGGGCGCTGATGGCGGTCCGTCCCCCCAGTCGGAGCAATGACGGCAACAGCCGCAGATCATCCGGTGATGCCCATCGCCGGAACTCCGGGCGCGCATCGGTGGGTGGCTCGTCGGGCAAGCGCTCGACGCAGCAGTCATCCGGACGCCGCTCGACGGCTCAGCAGAACCAGCGGAGCCGCTCGCATTCCGCTGGCACTGGCCATGGGCAGGCAGCACCATGGCGATTGAACATTGCCGATTCGGCCGCTCGGATCAGAATCTTTTTCGTCGTGATGACCATCGTCATAACCTTGCTGGCAGGTCGTGCCCTGGTGGTGCAGGGCATCAATTCCCAGGGCGTGGCCCAGGATGCTGCCGCTGCCATGAAGGTGTCACTGGACCAGACACGTGTGCTGAAGCCGGTGCGTGGCACCATCACCAGCAGGGACGGCGAGGTCTTGGCCAACACCCTGCCTGCGGTGAAGGTGATTGCCGATCCCTGGGCCATCTCATTGAACGGTTACAACGAAGATTCCTTGTCGGACGATGAGGCTGCGCAGCTGGCGCAGGACACCCCACGCCAGGTGGCCGAGGTGCTTGTTTCCCATCTCGGCGGCACGGTGGATGACTATGTGCCACAACTGACCCACACCACCGATGACTCCGGTGAGGCGGATCGTTATGAGGTTCTTGCCACCAAGGTGCCTGCCGATCTCTATCAACAGATCCTTGATGATCTGGCCACCAAGACCGATGTATTGGGCAACTCCGGGCTCAATGGCATCACCAAGGAGGACGATCCGCAGCGCGTCTATCCTTCGGGCACACTGGCATCGAATGTGGTCGGCTTCGTCAACGCCGAGGGTGATGGTGCGGCAGGGCTGGAGGCCTATGCCGATGACCAGCTGGCCGGAACAGAGGGCTTCGAGCAATACCAGACCAGCCAATATGGTCGGATTCCGCTCGGCAGTTCCACTCTGGAAGAGGCCACTGATGGCACGAGCTATGAACTCACGCTGGACTCCGAGTTGCAGTACCAGGCGCAGCAGCTGTTGAACTCCCAGGTGTCGAAGTTCAAAGCCATGACCGGCACCACCATTGCGATGAACGTCAAGACCGGTGAGGTATTGGCCATGGCCACCACGCCGAGCTTCGATTCCAACGACCCCGGCCAGGTGACGGATGCCGGCACGCTCGGCAACCGGGCAGTGAGCGATGCCTATGAGCCCGGATCGGTGCAGAAGGTGTTCACCATGGCTGCCCTGCTCGATGCGGGGTTGATCACTCCAGACACCCAGGTGGAAGTGCCCGCCGGGGTTGAATCGGGTGGCAGCGTCATCCGGGATGCCGATCTGCACGATGACACGAAATACATGACCGCACGTGGTGTGATCTACAACTCCTCGAATGTCGGCTCAACACTTCTGTCCCGGCTCATGGACACCGGCACTTTCTCGTCGTACATGGCAAGTTTCGGGCTGGGGGAGACCACCGGTATTGAACAGCCCGGTGAATCGGAGGGCTATCTTCCGGGTGCGGACATGGCAGAGGCCACGAAGGACCAGATGGCTTTCGGTCAGGGCGTATCGGTGACTGCCATTCAGATGGCTGCTGGTCTGGCTGCTGTCACCAATGGGGGCATCTACCATCAGCCGACGCTGATCAAGAGCGCCACCGATGCCTCGGGCAATGCCGTGGAGCTGCCCGAGCTCGAAAGCCACCGGGTGATCTCGACCGAGGCCAGCGCCCAGCTGCGAAATATGATGGAGTCGGTGGTTTCGGGCGGCAAATACCCTGAGCAGACCATGATCGACGGCTATGTCATGGGCGCCAAATCAGGAACTGCACAGACGATCAACACCGAGACCGGAACCTATGACTCCGATGTGTACATGTCGTCCTATGTGACGGTGGCACCACTCGATGATCCGCAGATCCTCGTCTACACAGTGATGCAGACCCATGGCCAGTACGGTGACACAGTGGCGATGCCCACCTCCCGCGACATCATGCGAATTGCCCTACCCCGCTATGGTGTTCTGCCACAGGCGGAAGTCCGAAAAGATGACGATCCTCTTAGTTACACACCGTGATGATGCACCAGACGAATGACCCGAATCGACCGCGCGCGGCGCGGCCGAACACTGTGCACCCCATGTCACTGGGCGACGCGAGTCAGGGCGTGGATGTGACATTGCCCCTAGGTGCTGCCGAACTGCTGGTGAGTGATGTCCAGCTGGACTCACGTGCGGTGACCCCCGGCTGTCTCTACGTCGGCCTGCTCGGCACCAAGACCCATGGTGCAGGCTTTGCAGCCCAGGCCCGCGAGCTCGGAGCGGTTGCTCTTCTCACTGATCCGCAGGGGGCGAAGCTGGCGCAGGATGTTGCCATGCCGATATTGGTGGCGAATGAGCCCCGCGTGGCGATGGCGCACCTGGCAGCAAAGGTCTTCGGTGACCCCACACGCGATCTGCTCATGATCGGCATTACCGGCACCAATGGCAAGACAACCAGTGCATTCCTCATCGAGAGCGCGCTCATGGCGGCCGGTCATCGGGTCGGCACGATCGGAACCATTGGTTTCCGCCTCGAGGGGCAGGCCCTGGACAGTGCTCGGAGCACCATCACCACGCCCGAGTCATGCGATCTGCAGGCACTCTTTGCGCTGATGCGTGAACGTGGCGCCGATGCCATCGTGATGGAGGTGAGCTCCCACGCGCTGGCACTTGACCGTGTGGAGGGTGTGCACTTCGATGTGGCTGCCTTCACCAATCTGGGCCGTGACCATCTGGACTTCCACAAGACCCAGGAAGCCTATTTCGAGGCCAAGGCAAAGCTGTTCCGCCCCGAAATGGCCGCCCGCGCCGTGATCAACGGTGATGATCCCTGGGGGAAGCTGCTTGTTGAGCGCGCTGACGCGGCGGGTGCCCCACATGTGGTCACCACAGGTTTTGATGCTGGCCGTGACTATCGGGTGCTGTCCTGCGATCCGACCCCTGAGGGGGGCGAGCACATTTCCCTGGATACCCCCTCCGACCACCTCGACTTCGACATCGCCCTGCCGGGCCGCTACAACGTGGCCAATGCGGCAACCACGGTTGCCGTCTGCGAGCAGCTGGGAATCGATCGTGCAAAGGCTGTCGGGGGTCTGGCAAAGGCCTTGGTTCCCGGACGCATGCAAAAAGTCGAATTGGGTGCCGATGCACCACATGTCTATGTTGACTTCGCCCACACCCCGCAGGCGGTGAATTCGGCATTGTCTGCACTGCCCGGCCACATCGTTGCTGTGGTGGGTGCCGGTGGCGACCGGGATGCCGCCAAGCGGGGGCCCATGGGTGTGGCGGCAGCGCAACATGCCGATGTCGTGGTGGTCACCGATGACAATCCGCGAACCGAGGATCCTGCCGCGATCCGGGCCGAGGTGCTGGCTGGGGCAAGAACGGTTCCCGGCACCAGGGTGATTGATGGCGGTGATCGGCGTCATGCCATAGGGGTGGCGCTCGACGAGTCCCGCTCCGACGGCGCTGTGGCGATTCTGGGCAAGGGACATGAGACCACCCAGGAGATCAACGGGGTGTTGCATCCGTTCAGTGATGTCACAGTGGTGCGTCAGCAGTGGGATGCTCGAGGCTCGCATCAGATGTCCCCTGATGGCGACCATGGCGAAACAAGAGGAATCTGACGTGCGTGTCACCAGCTGCGGTGAGTTAGCCGAAATGATCACCGAACAGGGTGTCACCTGCCGGGTGCACGGTGATGCCCGGACCCTGGTGGGGCCACAGGTGTCGCTGGACACCCGTCAGCTGAGTCCCGGTGCGCTGTTCGTCGGCCTGCCCGGGGCCCGTCATGATGGTGCTGAACTCGCTGATCAGGCCGCCGCAGCAGGAGCTGCAGCGGCCTTGGTGGGCCATCAGGTTGCCACTGATCTGCCATGCCTGGTGGTGGATGATGCCGTCGAGGGACTCAGCGCTCTGGCAGCTGGGTTGGTGGCCCTTGAGCGACAGCGTGGACTCACGACTTTTGCGATCACCGGTTCCAATGGGAAAACCACCACGAAGGACCTGCTGGCACAGATTCTTGAGTCCCAGGCGTCCACGGTGAGTCCGGTTGGCAACCACAACAACGAGATCGGCGTGCCCCTGGCGGCATGCGCGGTGGATGACACGACCCGTTATCTGGTGAGCGAGATGGGGGCTCGGGCGATCGGTGATGTTGCCAGACTCTGCCGAATCGTGCCGCCCACCATCGCAACAGTTCTCAATGTCGGCACAGCCCACCTCGGGGAGTTCGGCAGTCGTGATGCCATCGCCCGGGCCAAGGGCGAGATCATCGAAGCGTTGCCGCCGGATGGTTGGGCTGTGCTCAATGACGACGATCCCAGGGTCGCTGCAATGGCTCCGCGCACACAGGCGCATGTCGCCCGCTGGACTGCGCAATCACAAACTGCCCAAGCACAGGCGGGGACGGCGCGCCCGGGACAGGCCAGTGATGCCGAGCTCTTCGTTGCCGCAACGCGGATCACCACCGACGCGCTCCAACGGGCCAGCTTCGATTTGGTGGTTTCGCATGGTGATGTGCAGAGCACCGAACCGGTGAATCTGCGGATCATGGGCGCCCATCAGGTGCTCAATGCCACAGCCGCGGCCACCATGGCGATTGCTGCCGGCCTTGCTCCTGCCGAGGTGGCGCGCGCACTCAATGCCGCCACCACTCGTTCGGCTCTGCGCATGGAATTGCACGACACTGCTGTCGGCGCCGCAGTGATCGATGATTCCTACAATGCCAACCCGGATTCCATGGCAGCCGCCCTGCGCTCCTTGGCGGCCATGGGAAAGGCGCGTCGGACAGAAAATCCACATGCCCGCACGATTGCTGTGATCGGCGACATGGGCGAGCTGGGAGACACGGCGACGCACTTGCACGAGCAGCTCGGTGAACTGGCCGGGAAACTCGGCATAGATCAGGTGATAGCCGTGGGCGAGCATGCCGGTGCCGTGTGCCGGGGCGCCCAACAGGCGGGTGCTGATGCGCGTCAGCTAGCCAAGGCCGACGTGGCAAGCAGCATTGACCTGCGTCAGGGCGATATTGTGCTGGTGAAAGCAAGCCGTTCGATGGCCATGGAGCACATCACAGCGCAGCTGCTTGCGCTTGATTCCGCCTCGACCGAGGCGGCCGACAAGGAGGAACTCCCGCGATGATAACGATCCTCGTGGCGGGAATCCTGGCATTGGTGCTCACCCTGGTGGGCACCAAGGGTTTCATCGTCTTCCTGGTCCACCGGGGCTACGGCCAATTCATCCGCGATGATGGCCCGAGCACGCACAGCGCCAAGCGTGGCACCCCGACAATGGGCGGTGTCGTGGTCATTGCCGCTGCTGTGCTGGCATATTTTCTTGCCCATCTGATTGGCGGATCCCAACCCACGATCTCGGGATTGCTCGTGCTGGCTGTGCTGGTGGCAACCGGATTCCTGGGTTTCCTGGACGACTGGAAAAAGATTTCCCACCAGCGCTCACTGGGCCTGAAACCTCGGGGCAAGCTGATTGGCCAGCTGCTGATCGGTGTGGTCTTCGGGGTGCTCTCGCTCATGTTCCCTGCCGGATCGGGAAATATCGGGGCCCATCCGGCCAGCCAGAACATCTCCTTCATCCACGACATCGATTGGCTGCGGCTCCCGATCATCATTGCCATCGTATGGATGACCCTGCTCATCACAGCGGCATCCAATGCGGTGAACCTCACCGTCGGTCTCGACGGCCTGGCCACTGGGGCGTCCACCATGGTCTTCGGGGCCTTCGGCCTCATGTCGATCTTCCAGTTCAACCAGTGGTGCAGCAAGAGCGCAACAACGCCCTGTTACGACGTGCGTGATCCACTGGATCTGGCGGCGGTCGCGATTGCCCTGGCGGCTGCCTGTTTCGGTTTCCTGTGGTGGAATGCCAAACCGGCCAAGATCTTCCTTGGTGACACCGGCTCGTTGGCGCTCGGTGCAGCAATGGCTGCCCTGGCGATCTTCACCCGCACCGAACTGTTGCTGGTGATCCTTGGACTGCTGTTCGTCATCGAGACACTGTCAGTGATGATTCAAGTTGGCTATTTCAAGCTCTCGCACGGCAAACGCGTGTTCAAGATGGCGCCACTGCATCATCACTTCGAACTGATGGGTTGGGACGAGCCGACCGTTGTGGTGCGGTTCTGGATCATCTGCGGAGTGGCGGTTGCCGCGGCACTCGGTCTTTTCTACGGCGCATGGGTGTGGGTGTGGTGAGTCAGGTCAACGAATGGATCGCACAAGCGGATCGCACGTCACCGTGGGGTCAGGCACATGTCGTGGTGGCTGGGTTGGGGACCTCGGGTTATGCCGCCGCCGATGCAATGCTGGAGCTGGGGGCGCGCGTCACAGTCATTGATGATGCCGACGCCGAGCGTATGCACGAGCATGCGACCATTCTTGAAACCCTGGGTGCCAAACTGCGTCTGGGGCCGGGCTCCAGCGCGACTCTTCCCGGTGGCACCGATGTGGTGATCACCTCACCCGGCTGGCGCCCCGATGCACCCCTGCTGGCCAGTGCAGCAGCGCGGGGAATCCCCATCTGGGGGGAGCCCGAGCTTGCCTGGCGGCTCATGCATCCGGATCGTGTGATTCCCTGGTTGGGCATCACCGGCACCAATGGCAAGACCACCACCACTCAGATGGTCGATTCCATCCTGCGGGCCGAGGGTCATCGCAGTGCCGCGGTGGGAAACATCGGTCGGCCCATCATCGAGGCCATCAATGACCCCGCCGGTTATGACGTCCTGGCCGTGGAGCTGTCCAGCTTCCAACTGCACTGGTCGAGTTCCCTGAGCCTGCACTCGGCGGCTGCACTGAACCTGCATCCCGATCATCTGGAGTGGTATTCCTATGCGGGCGACACCGGGGCTGCGATGAGCGCCTACGGGGCCGACAAGGCACGCATCTTCCACCAGGCGCAGACAGCATGTGTGTACAACATCGCTGAGCCGGAAACCCGCGCGATGGTCGAGAATGCGGAAGTCACCGAGGGCGCACGCGCCATTGGCTTCACACTGGGCATTCCCAAGGTTGCGGAACTCGGTGTGGTGGACGACATGTTGGTTGACCGGGCCTTCGTTGCCGAGCGTCAGACATCCGCCCTGCCGCTGGCACAGCTCAGCGATGTTCGTCCCTATGCACCCCACAATGTGGAGAATGCCCTGGCTGCTGCGGCTCTGACCCGCAGCTTCGGTGTCTCGCCTCGGGCAGTGGCCCAGGGTCTGCGTGATCTGCACCTCGGGGGTCATCGCATCGAGACCGTTGCCGAGCACGGGGGAGTCATGTGGGTGGATGATTCCAAGGCCACGAATCCCCATGCTGCGAACTCTTCGATGCGCGCCTACGACCACATCGTGTGGATTGCGGGGGGACAGACCAAGGGCACCAGCTTCGATGACTTGCTCACCCGGCATGGCGCCAAACTGCGCGGGGTGGTCCTCCTGGGCGTGGATCGTCAGATAATTGCTGACGCGTTGACGCGACACGCGCCGCAGGTGCCGGTGGTGGTGCTGGACTCGTCGGACACTGGTGTGATGGATCGGGCAGTGCATGAAGCTGCTCGGATGGCACAGCCGGGGGACACCGTATTGTTGGCTCCCGGCGCGGCCAGCAAGGACATGTGGTCCGGATATGCGGCTCGCGGCGATGATTTTGCGAAGGCCGTCAACGGGCTGGTTGCCCGCGACTGACTTCAGGTCATCCGATGCCCTGCCTGTCCCACGTCTTGGTATGGATAGGCGTGGCACGCGCGATCTCAGACATGCATAGGGGCACCGGAGTGGTTGACGAATGCCGAGGAGGGTAGATGGCAGTCTCGAAGCAGGCGGGTGCACCGAAGAACCGGCGCATCGCAACGGAGTCCGCCACTGCCGGGCGTGAGTTGAAGTCCTCTTTGTCGAGGGCATTTGCCCTGCCGCTCACCGACTACTATCTGGTTCTTTCCTGCGCTGGACTGTTGCTGACGATCGGCATCATCATGGTGCTCAGCTCATCGTCGGCCTATGCAGCCGCCAATATGGACGACTCCTATTACTTCTTCATCCGGCAGCTGGCGTTCGTCATCGTCGGGATCGTGGTGTGCGGCTGGTTGTCACGGCGGGGCCCGGAGCTGCTCAAGCTGTTCGGATGGCTGGTGCTCATGGGCTCGATGGTTGCGCAGGCCCTGGTGTTGCTGACACCACTCGGAACGCCGCCCTCGGGGATCAGTTCGAAGGGCAACCGCAATTGGTTGTATCTGGGGCCACTGAGTCTGCAACCCGCCGAATTCGCCAAATTGGGGCTCATCCTGTGGGCGGCCGGGGTGCTCGCCAATCGTGGCAACAGTCTGCGTGAACCCAAGAAGCTCTTCTTCCCCTATCTGTTGGGTTTCGGACTTGTCCTGGGGCTGGTGCTCGCCGGCGGTGATCTCGGCACGGCCGTCATCATCATGGCAATCATGATCGCCATGCTGTGGTTCGTCGGAGCCCCGGTGTGGAGCCTGCTGGGAATGATCGGCGTGGCGGCGGCCGGAGCAGCAGGCCTCATCGTCACGAGCGCCAATCGGATGGCTCGAGTGAGGGCCTTCCTGTCAGGCGATGGCGCCTCATCCGAGCAGCCGCTCCACTCGATCTATGCGCTGGCAACCGGTGGCTGGTGGGGTGTCGGTCTGGGACGCTCGCGGATGAAATGGGGCGGACTGTACGACGGTGTGCTCAATGACTATGTGTTCGCCGTACTGGGCGAGGAAATGGGCTTGATCGGCTCCTTGACGCTCATTGTGCTGTTCCTCGTCTTCGGGATGGCCGGGATACGCACCGCGCTGCGGAACACCGACACCTTCTGGCGGCTGGCTGCCGCCGGGATCACGACCTGGTTCCTGGTGCAGGCATGCGTCAACATTGCGGTGGCAATGAAGCTGTTGCCCGTGATGGGTGTTCCCCTGCCATTCATCAGTTATGGCGGTTCGTCGCTCCTGGCGAATCTGATGGGCGTGGGTGTGCTCCTGGCTGCCACTCGGCATGAACCTGATGCCATGGCTGCTCTGGATGCCGTTCGGGAGCCGACTTCGGACCCGGTTCGGGTGACATCGGTTGTGGGGAGGCAGGCGCGGTAATGGTCAATGTCGTCTTGGCAGGTGGCGGAACGGCTGGGCACACCTCGCCGCTGATAGCTGTGGCAGAGGAGCTGCGGGTGCGCGATCCCCAGGGGTCGTTGGTCTGCGTCGGCACCGCAAAAGGCCTCGAAACCCGCGTCATCCCAAAGGCTGGCTTCGAGCTGGAGCTGATCCCGCCCGTGCCCATGCCGCGTCATCTTGGGATGGATCTGGTCAAGGTCCCCTTCAGATTGGCGGGGGCTGTTCGCGCTGCCTCGGGGATCCTTTCCCACGCCGCAGCCGATGTGGTGATCGGCTTCGGTGGTTATGTCTCCATGCCGATCTATCTGGCGGCACGCCGCGCACATATTCCGGTGGTGGTGCACGAGCAGAATGCCCTGCCCGGTTTGGCCAATCGTGTTGCCGCGCGTTTCGCGTCCGCTGTGCTCACGACTTTCCCCGACACGCCCCTGGCCGGTGCCAGACAGGTCGGCTTGCCGGTGAGGGCAGCCATCGCTGAACTTGCTGCAGAGGGCCGTTCGGTTCGCCGCAGCACAGCTCGCGCCCACTTCGGTCTGCGTGATGATCTGCCGGTGTTGCTGGTGAGCGGCGGCTCATCGGGTGCCCGTTCCATCAATGAGGCCACCGTGGCAGCTCGCGACAAGCTCCTGGCGGCCGGTGTCCAGGTGATGCACGTGCTGGGCCTGAAGAATTTTCATGACGACCGGTCCGTCATCGATCCCGCAACCGGCGCTGGCTACCATCCGCTTGCCTATGTGGACGACATGGCGAGCGCCTACGCAGCAGCCGACCTGATGCTTGCCCGAAGCGGTGCCGGCACGGTGGTGGAAACGGCAGTCGTGGGTTTGCCCGCGATCATGGTGCCGTTGACGATCGGCAATGGCGAGCAGGCACGCAATGCGGCGCCGCTCGTGGCAGCGGATGCCGGCGTACTTGTGCCCGATGATGCCCTGAATGCCGATCGGCTGGTGAATGAAGTCCTACCGCTGATCACCCAGCCGGAACGACTCAGCGCCATGGGGCACGCGGCAGAAGGCATCATGCCAACCGATGCGGCTGCCACGATTGCCACCGTCGTTCTCGAGAAAGGCCGTCGATGAGCCTTCGCGAACCAATCCCATTGATGCCGCCCGACCAGCTCGGCGCGGTCCATTTCATTGCCATGGGGGGCTCAGGCATGAGTGGCATCGCACTGGCCTTCCACGAGCTGGGCGTGCCGGTCAGCGGCTGTGACCAGGTTGATTCCCCGATCCTGGAACAACTGCGCGCCGACGGAATAACCGCCTGGGTGGGGCATGATCCAGCGCAGTTGGACGGTGTGGACACGGTGGTGGTCTCCAGCGCAATACACCCCGACAATGTGGAGCTCTTGGCTGCCTGGGACAGCGGCCTGCGGATCTGGCATCGCAGTGCTGCACTGGCCTCACTCATGCTCGGACATGAGGCTGTTTCGGTGGCCGGCACGCATGGCAAGACCACCACGTCCGCCATGATCGCTGCCATGGCGGCGGCTGCAGGTTCACGGCCCAGTTATGTGATCGGCTCGCCCCTGGCGTCGACGGGGAAGAACGCCAAGATCGACATCGGGCATCCCTTCATCGTTGAAGCCGATGAATCCGATGGTTCCTTCCTCCAATACCCCACGACTCTGGCGGTGATCACCAACATCGAGGCCGATCACCTCGACAATTGGGGCACTCCCGAGAACTATGCCCAAGGATTTGCCCGGTTTGCCACCGGATCCAGCGTGCGCAAGCTGGTGATCGATGCAGACGACGCTGGTGCGCGCGAGCTCACCGGGCGTCTGGCAGCAGACCCCCGGGCCCCCGAGGTGACCACCTATGGTGAGGCGCCCGATGCCGATGCACGTCTGACGGACATCACCTGTGAAGGCATGCATTCCGAGGCGAGCCTGCACTTCGAGGGTGAGCGCTACCAGCTGAGTCTGGCAGTGCCGGGTCGACACAATCTGTGGAATGCCGCGGCGGCCTTCGTCGCCTGCCGTGTGATGGGCATGGAGGCAGCCGAGCTGGTGCAGGGCGCGCATGACTTCTCCGGCACCCTGAGGCGTTTCCAGCCTCTTGGACATGCGAATGTCCAGGGCGGTCCGGTCTCGGTCTTCGACGACTATGCCCACCATCCGACCGAGATACGCGCTGCATTGGAGGCCGGGCGTCGTGTTGCCGGTGACAACCGATTGGTCGCCTGCTTCCAACCCCATCTGTACAGCCGCACCGAGGAGTTTGCGCAGGAATTCGGTCAGGCGCTGGCCTTGGCAGATGTGGTGGTGATCACTGATGTCTATGCCTCGAGGGAAGAGCCTGTGCCGGGCGTCACCGGCAAACTTGTGGCGGACGCGGCGATCGCAGCCGGCGCCGACACCCTCTATGTGCCCGACAAGGCCAATCTGCCGGAAGTCCTGGCCGGGCGGGTTCGTGGTGGTGATTGTGTGCTGACGCTGGGCGCCGGTGATGTGACCCTGGTGGGGCCCATATTGCTGCGGACCTTGCGTGCCATGAACCCCCAGTTGAATGTCGATGATTCCCGCGCAGATGGCGCTCATGGTCACCAGGGGCCATCAGCTGCTCCTCGGGAGCACGCAGAATGAGCTCCCGGGAGTCCAGAAGTGGGGTTGCGGACCCGGCACTGCAGGTGCGCAGACAGGCACAACTCAAGCGGCGGCGGCGGCGCCTTGGTGTCCTCAGCCTGGTGGTCCTGCTGGCACTCGTCGCGGGATGGCTCCTGCTGTTCTCTCCGGTTCTCAGAGCCTCAGAGGTGAGGGTGCAGGGAACCGCTCTGGTCGGTGAGGACGAGGTGCGTCAGGCGGCGCAGGTGGCTCTCGGCACCCCCATGGCGCGGATCGATGCCCAGACAATCGAACAGCGTGTCGAGGCATTACCGGAAGTTGCCTCCTGCAATGTGACGCGAACGTGGCCGCATACGATCACCCTTGAGATCACTGAACGCACGCTGGTGTATCAGGCCCAGGACGACACCGGTTTCCACTGGACCGATGCCACTGGTGTGGTCTTCCATGTCACCACCGAAACCCAGAAAGTGCCGACGGCCCACCTGCCAGCCAATGCAGATCAGCAATTGCGGGCAGATATAGCCACCATGTTGAATTCATTGAGCAGCGATGTGAGATCGCGAGTCCAATCGATTTCGGCTGGAAGCCGCGACAATATTCTTGTGCAGCTCGACAATGATCAGGCCGTGTTCTGGGGTAGTGCCGACCAATCAGCAGAAAAGGCAGCTCTACTACCGGTTTTGCTTGCTCGTGGTGGCAGCACCTTCGATATTTCGTCGGTCTCGCATCCAGCCGTGAAATAACCGGCAGCTGCCGCCGAGCAGCTGTGGGCGCCGAATGTCTCGACCCATGGTTGAGGCTCTCACGCGGGGGCCGCCCCGGTAGTGGACACTCCTACCCCGCCTTTCATAACCTGACGGTGCGCAGCGGGCCGCCCGTGCCGGTGGAACGAAGTGCGTTCCGGGCATTTCGGCATGGTTGTTGAATCGGCACGATCAGCAAGAAACATGATCAGCAAGAAAGAGGCGGACACTCGTGACAGCAGCGTCGCAAAAATATTTGGCGGTCATCAAAGTGGTGGGCGTTGGCGGCGGTGGCGTCAATGCGGTCAATCGCATGATCGAGGAAGAACTCAAGGGCGTTGAATTCGTGGCGGTCAATACCGACGCGCAGGCCCTGCTCCTCAGCGATGCCGATGTGAAACTCGACATCGGTCGGGAGCTCACCCGCGGGCTCGGCGCCGGAGCGGACCCCGACAAGGGGCGCCAGGCAGCCGAAGACCACTCCGATGAGATCGAGGCCACCCTCAAGGAGGCCGACATGGTCTTCGTCACGGCAGGCGAGGGCGGTGGCACCGGAACCGGTGGTGCCCCAGTGGTGGCCAAAATTGCCCGTTCCCTGGGCGCCCTGACCATCGGCGTGGTGACACGCCCCTTCAGCTTCGAGGGCAAACGTCGCGCCAACCAGGCCGAAGAGGGCATTCAGCATCTTCGCGAAGAAGTCGACACCCTCATCGTCATTCCCAATGACAAATTGCTCGAGATGACCGACCGTCAGGTCGCCATCCTCGATGCCTTCAAACAAGCCGATCAGGTGCTGATGCAAGGTGTTTCCGGCATCACCGATCTGATCACCACACCGGGCCTCATCAACCTTGATTTCGCCGATGTGAAGTCGGTCATGAGTGGCGCTGGCTCGGCCCTCATGGGAATCGGTTCGGCGCGCGGCGAAGATCGTGCCAAGACAGCAGCCGAGCAGGCCATCAACAGCCCGCTGCTGGAGGCCACGATCGACGGCGCCAAGGGCGTGCTGCTCTCCATCGCCGGAGGTTCCGACCTCGGCCTGTTCGAAGTCAGCGAGGCCGCCAATCTCATCGAGGAAGCTGCTGCTGACGACGCCAACATCATCTTCGGCACCGTCATCGACGATTCACTCGGCGATGAAGTGCGGGTCACGGTGATCGCTGCCGGTTTCGATGCTGCCCATGGCCCCCAGGATGGTCGCGGCATCAAGTCCAATACGGTGCGCAAGCCTGCGCCGCAGCCCACACTCGATGCTCTCAAGAATCGTGCGCCCCAGCCTGCTCAGGAAACGGAGAAGTCAGCGTCGTCGACAGGGGTGTCACGCACTCCGATCGGTGAGGACGATGGGCAGGAGCTCGATGAGCCCACGCGTCGTACGCAGGCCGGACTGAATGAGCAGCAGGCGAATCCGCTGTCACCGGCGGATGACGATGATGATCTTGATGTGCCCGATTTCATGAAGTAGTCGGCCGGGGCCATGTTCAGTTTTCTGGACGCCGCAGCCGACGGTGGGCTCGGTATTGCCTTCACCGATCGTGCCGGGGGAGTGTCGACCGGCGGTTTCTCGGGTTTCAATTTCGGCCGCACGGATGCCGACGATCTGCCTGCCCTGCGCACCAATATGGCGTTGCTGCGTGCCGAGCTGGCAATAGGACCGGTTGTCATGGTCCATCAGGTCCATGGCAGTCATGTCCATGTGATTGATGGAACCGAGGAGCTTCGTGCTGACAGCTGGCTCGGTGACCGGATTGCCGGTCAACCCGCCATCCCGGTGGCCGATGCACTTGTCACCACCTTGTCGGGCGTGCCACTGGCCATCCGGGTGGCGGACTGTGTGCCAGTGCTGTTGGCAGATGCCAACGCCGGCGTTATCGCCGCGGCCCATGCAGGGCGGGCAGGGCTCCTCGGTGGTGTGCTGCAGGCCACTGTGACAGTCATGCGTGATCGTGGTGCGTCACGGATCACGGCATGGATCGGACCGCACATCTGCGGCGGGTGCTACGAAGTTCCCGATGGCATGGCTGAGCAGGCCCGGCATTCCGATCCCAGGCTGCACGGTTGGACGCGATGGGGCACAGCGGCTCTTGATCTGGGCGCGGGCTGCCAGGCTGTGCTGGAGTCACTGGACGTGGTGGTCCAGCGTGAGGACCCCTGCACGCTTGAACATGATGCACGCTTGTTCAGCCATCGGGGCAGCAATGGCCGTGCAGGACGACAGCTGGGGTTGATCTGGCGCTATTAGGCACCCGAGCTGATGTTTGCCGACACAGTAGCCACCATTGCGCCACAGCGTCGTCGTGCCGCAGAGCCGCCGAGCCAAAGTGCCATCATGCTGAATGCTGCTGTGACCAGCGGCTTCGCGCGGCGGGGCAGTTTCTGCGATTCGCCGTGCCGTGCCGCGAGCCATGCTGGCTCACGGCTTGCAACCGGGTAACCTTTTTGATGCCGTAGACCCACCAGGGTGCGACGCAAGGAGAAGGGGCTCGTCATGCCGCAGATAGTCAAGAAGGCCGCAGTATGGCTGGGACTGGTGACCGACGACCGCTACGACGATGAGGCGGGCGAAGAGGAATACTCCGAATCGGTGTACATCGAGGGTGGCCAGGTCGATGGCGGTCACATCGATGCCGGCACCGGCTCGGCTGCACCAGTTCGTGGTGGCACTGCCACGGCAACCAGGACTCCTGCCCAGGCAATCGAGACTGCTGATCTGGCGCGCATCATCTCGGTTCGCCCCCGCACCTACAACGAGGCCCGCACGGTGGGCGATGCCTTCCGCGATGGCACCCCGGTGATCATGAACCTCACCGATATGGATGACTCGGATGCCAAGCGACTGGTGGATTTTGCCGCGGGACTCATCTTCGGTCTGCACGGCGACATCGAGCGTGTGACCTCCAAGGTCTTTCTGCTCAGCCCGGCAAATGTGAATGTCACCGCTGAGGACAAGCAGCGTCTGGCCACGTCGAGCTTCTTCAACCAAAGCTGACTCGTGCTCGTATCCACCATTGCACGCATTCTGCTGTTCGCCCTGAACATCTACATGGGCCTGCTGTTCGTGCGCGCCCTGATGTCATGGGTTCCCCTGGTGGCGCCACGCTGGCGACCGCGAGGTGTGCTTCTGGTGCTCTTCGAGGCGATCTACACGCTCACCGATCCACCACTGAATCTGGTGCGCCGGATCATCAAGCCGGTCCGGATCGGAACGGTTGGCCTGGACGTGGGTTTCCTGGTCGTGGTGCTGGCCATCATCATTTTGCAAAGGGCCTTGTGGTTCCTCGTGTGAACAGCTGATCGAGTCTCAACCACGGGTCGAGATTTGGCCTGCTGCACAAGACCTGAAAGGCCTCGGGAGGGTAGCCTCTTGCGATGTCCCCGCAGTTGCGGGCTAGAGAATCACAGCAGCGAGGTTTGGAGCGCACAATGACGCTGTCCCTTGACGAGGTCCGCAGTATTCGTTTCCCGTTGGCCCGAAAGCCCAACGAGGATGGTTACCGCGCCAGTTCCGTCGACAAGTTCATGGATGAACTTGAGGTGAGCTATGCGGCACTGACCGAGCAGGCCGAAAAGGGTGGCGACGACAGTTCCGCTGCCGGCGCCGATGACACCAAGCTGAAAGAACTTTCCGGGCAGATCGACGATCTCACCGGCAACAACGAGAAGCTCAATGCTGATCTGCAGCGCATCACCGCAGACAATGAGCAGCTGCGTGGCCAGCTCAACGAGTTGCGCACCTCGGGTGGCCGCGATTCGGCTGCCAATCAGCAGCTGACCACCGAGAACGAGCATCTGCGCAATGAGCTTGAGGGTCTGCGCACCCAGCTTGCCGAAGCGCAGGAGCAGGCCGCGAAGGCCAACCAGGCTCCTGCTGCCCCGGTTGCCGCCCCCGTCGTTTCTGCAGATGGTGAGCAGCACATCACTGTCACCGCCTCCGCCGAGGCCGGTGCGTGGGCGGCCCGCCTGCTTGAAATGTCGACGCAGCAGGCCGATCAGCTCGTTGCCGAGGCCCGCGCACAGGCAGACAGTCTGCTGGCCCAGGGCACCGCTGATTCGGAGCGCATGCGTTCCGAGGCGAAGACCAAGGCGGAAGCCATGGTCGAGGAGGCAACCCAGAAGGCTGCCCGTCTCGATTACGAGTCCCGCAACAATGCCGAGCGAATCACAGGTGATGCCCAGCGGCGCGCCAACAATCTCGATTCCGAGGTTGCAGCCAAGCGAAGCGAGCTGTTCTCCGGTCTGGAGACCAAGCGTGATGCCCTGGCAGAGCGCATCAAGGCCCTGCGAAGCTTCGAGTCGGATTACCGCAGCTCGATCAAGGCTGAGCTCGAGAGCACCATGAGCCGCTTCTCCAAGTTGAGTCTTTCCCCGGAGGAGTCTGAGAATGGCACCCCGAGGCTGCATGCTCTTCTTGAGGACCGCAAGGGCGAATAAGTCCGAGGGTTGACGGCGGGTGTAGCCTCTGCCATCAGTTGGACATTCGCGAAACGAAAGAGTGGGAACCGATGGCACCGAAGGGCAAGACAGCGTCCCGTTCCACAATCGATCTGCCAGTCCTTCCGGGTGAAGACCCGTGGACTGCAGACGAAGTGGCCGAGGTGCGCGAGGAGCTCGTCTCCGAAGTGGCGCGCATGCGCAAGGCGGTCGAGACCTCCGATGCCGAACTGGAATCGCTGATGGGCGAGGGTTCCGACGGCGCCGGCAAGGATCCGGGCGATGTTGGTTCGTCCAATTTCGAGCGCGACCAGGAGATGAGCCTCAACGCCAATGCGCGGGAGCTTCTCGAGCAGAACGAGTCGGCCCTGCGTCGTCTCGATGAAGGCCAGTTCGGACTGTGCCAGAACTGCGGAAATCCCATCGGCAAGGCCCGTCTCGAAGCCTTCCCCAAGGCAACCATGTGCGTGAAATGCAAGACGCGCATGGAACGACGCTGAGCATCGCATCCTTGCCCCACGCTGCCAGGCGCAAACTAGCCGTGATGCGCGTCGTCATGGTTGCCGTTGCAGTTGTGGGCTATGTGCTCGACCGATGGACAAAGGCCTGGGCATTGGACAATCTGTCCGGCGGCCCCGGCGAGAGCTGGCTCAACGGGTGGCTGCGCCTGCAGCTGGTGCTCAACCCCGGCGCAGCATTCTCCATGGGCAGTTCGGTGACGATCGTGTTCACGGTCCTGTCCTCCATCGCCCTGGTGGCCGTGTTCATCTGGGGCTGGCCGCGGGTCAACAGCTGGCTCACAGCCTTCGTCGGTGGCGCAGTTGTCTGCGGAATTGCCGGCAATCTGACTGACAGACTGATCCGCCCACCCGGTGTGCTGCGTGGTGAGGTGGTCGACTTCATCTCGGTGCAGCACTTTGCCGTGTTCAATGTTGCAGACATTTTCATCACCTGTGCTGCGATTGGGCTGGCGATCCACCTGCTGCGCGCCGAGCGGAGTGAGCGCCCCTCTGCCGGTTCGGCCACGGACGACACGGAAAGCACGGATGCCCCATGAGTGTGCTCATGATTCCCGATGGTCTGGAGGGCCAGCGGATCGATGCTGCCGCCGCCCGCATGACAGGTCTATCCCGATCACGGGTGGCCGAACTCATCGACCAGGGCTTGGTGGTCCTTGCCGGCGTCACCGTCACCAAGTCGTCGGTGCGTGTGAGGGGCGGTCAGGTGCTCGACATCGACATCTCGGAGCCCACCCGCACCGCTCATGTCACGCCCACAATCGTTGAGGGCATGCGCATTGTCCATGATGACGCCGACATAGTGGTGGTCGACAAACCTGCTGGTGTCGCGGCGCATCCTTCTGTGGGCTGGGACGGGCCTGATGTCGTGAGTGGCTTGGCCGGCGCAGGTTTTCGCATCTCCACATCCGGTGCGGCTGAGCGGCAGGGGATTGTCCACCGCCTCGATGTGGGCACCTCGGGCCTCATGGTGGTGGCGAAATCAGAACGTGCCTACACCCTGCTCAAACGGGCCTTTCCTGATCGAACGGTGGACAAGTTCTATCTGGCACTGGTCCAGGGACATCTTGATTCCACCGAGGGCACCATCGATGCGCCCATTGGTCGACATCCCGGTTCTGAGTGGAAATTTGCGGTGACCTCCGATGGACGCCCGAGCATCACCCACTTCGAGACCGTGGAAATGATGCGATCGAGCTCTTTGCTCAGGGTTCACCTGGAAACCGGACGCACACACCAGATCCGGGTGCACTTTGCTGCCCTCCACCATCCCTGTGTCGGTGACCCGCTCTATGGGGCAGATCCGGTGTTGGCGGCCGAACTCGGACTGGAGCGCCAGTGGTTGCATGCCGCTGAATTGGCATTCACCCACCCGGGCACCGGTGAGCGGGTGGAGTTCTTCTCGGAGCCCCCCCAGGATCTGCGCCATGCGCTGGAACTGTTGCGCGGCACACAGGATTGATGCGCGGGACACGGGATTGACGCCCCGAAAGCCCGATCCGGGCAGGCGGGGCGATTGACCATGATCGGCTCGTCGGACTGAACGTTCTCCCAACCGGACACCTCGACGCGAACCATCGGATCTGCTCCGGGTAGGGTTTGTGTCGTGCGTAGAGCCAAGATTGTGTGCACGCTCGGGCCGGCAACGTCGACCCAGGAGCGTATGGAAGAGATGATTCGCGCGGGACTCGATGTTGCCCGGTTCAATATGAGCCATGGTGACCACTCCGAGCACCTGCGCCGCCTGGAGGAGACGCGAGCCGCGGCAGACGCGGTGGGCAAGACCGTTGGTCTGCTGGCTGATCTCCAGGGGCCCAAGATCAGGTTGGGGGTTTTCGCCGAGGGCAAGGCCGAGCTGACGCTTGGCCAGAAGTTCGTCATCACGATTGACGACGTCTCGGGTGACGCCAACCGGGCATCCACCACCTACAAGGGCCTGCCGGCTGATGTCACACCCGGCGATGCCATCCTCATCGACGACGGCAACATCCAGCTCGAGGCCACCGAGGTCACTGATACCGATGTGATCACCAAGGTGACTGTTGCCGGCCCCGTGAGCAATCACAAGGGCATCAACCTTCCCGGCGTGGCCGTCAATGTGCCCGCGCTGTCCGAGAAGGACGAGAACGATCTTCGCTGGGCCCTGCGCAATGACTTCGACATGATCGCGCTGTCATTCGTGCGGCATGCCTCCGACATCGATCGCGTTCACGAGATCATGGATGAGGAAGACGTTCACCTGCCGGTGATCGCCAAGCTGGAAAAGCCCCAGGCCATTGAAAACCTTGACGGCATCATCGATGCCTTCGACGGCTTCATGGTGGCCCGTGGTGATCTCGGCGTGGAGATGCCCCTGGAACAGGTGCCGCTGGTGCAGAAGACCATCATCCGCAAGGCTCGCAAGTGGGCCAAGCCGGTGATCGTTGCCACCCAGATGCTTGATTCCATGATCAGCAACCCGCGCCCCACCCGCGCCGAGGCCTCCGATGTGGCCAACGCAGTGCTCGACGGCGCTGATGCAGTGATGCTCTCCGGAGAGACCTCCGTTGGTGCATTCCCCGTGGTCACCGTGGAGACGATGGCCAATATCGTGGCCACCACCGAAACCCAGGGGCTCACCGACATCTCCAAGATCCAGTGGGATCCGCACACCACCGGCGGCGTGATCGCCATGGCTGCGGCCACTGCGGGTGGCCAGCTGAATGCCAAATATCTGGTGGCTTTCACCCAGTCCGGTGACACCGCTCGCCGGATGTCTCGTCTGCGGGCCGATATTCCCTTGGTGGTGTTCACACCGGAGAAGAAGACCGCTCACTGGCTCACGCTGTGTTGGGGAGCCCAGGTTTTCCACACGCCGAACTACCACAGCAACGAAGAGATGGTCACCGCTGTCAACAGCACCCTCCAGAACGTGGGGCTGGCCAGCCAGAACGATGTTGTGGTGATCGTCTTCGGTTCCCCGATCGGCATGATCGGCAAGACCAACACCATGCGCATTCATCGGCTCAAGTCACTTGACTGGGTCGAGAAGGTGGAGCTGCCCAATTACCGGCAGGGTGAAAGCGGTCCGCTGGACGGCACTGTGGTGGCCAACGATCGCCGCTGAATGGTCTGATTGATCGTCCGTGATGGCGGTGCTGTGACTTTGGTTGCAGCACCGCCATTCGTATGTGTGCCCGAGGGGGGAGTCGAACCCCCATGCCCTTTCGGACAGCGCATTTTGAGTGCGCCGCGTCTGCCATTCCGCCACTCGGGCGAGCCCCACCATTCTGGCACAAAAATTTGATCGGCGACCATCGCACCGGTCGTGCACGGTCTGTGTCTGTCCGGCCGCGGCAAGCTCGGTGCCGGTGACCGGCTGTGCCGATGACGGTGTAAGGGCTCGCAAGGCTATAGACTCATGTGAGCGTGTGGCCGGTGGCCCGCAGACGTGAGACAGGATAGGCACATGGTGACGAAGAAGTCCGACATTCAGGCCGCGCACAAGCCGACGCGCGTGCTCGTCGCCGAAGACGAGGCGTTGATCCGCCTCGACCTGGTCGAATTGCTCACCGATGAGGGCTATGAGGTCGTGGGGCAGGTGGGTGACGGCGCTGCTGCGGTGAAGCTGGCCACCGAGCTCGAGCCAGATGTCGTGATCCTCGACGTGAAGATGCCCGTCATGGATGGCATCACGGCTGCCGAACAGATCGCGGGCGAGCGGCTGGCTGCGGTGGTCATGCTGACAGCCTTCAGCCAGCGTGATCTGGTTGAGAAGGCCCGCGAGGCCGGTGCAATGGCCTATGTGATCAAGCCTTTCGACTCATCTGATGTTGTTCCCGCAGTCGAGATTGCCCGTGCCCGATTCGCCGAGATCGTTGCCCTGGATGCCGAGGTCGGCACGCTTGAGGAGCGTCTCGCCTCGCGCAAGGCTGTTGACCAGGCAAAGGGGATTCTCCAGGAGACCCTGGGCATGAATGAGCCCGAGGCGTTCCGCTGGATTCAGAAGACCGCCATGGACCTGCGCAAGTCGATGCGTGAAGTGGCTGAGGGCGTTGTGCAGCACGAAAAGACCGACAGCTCCGAGGAGTAATCGGCGCACCGCCCGGGTCATGCTGTTGTGGCTGCCCGGATGCGCTGCTGTCACCGACGCCATAGGCTCGAGGGGTGACCCAGACCCCGCGCGTACTCATGATTGATGGCCATTCCATGGCTTTCCGGGCGTTCTATGCCCTTCCTGCTGAGAACTTCTCCACCTCCACGGGGCAATACACCAATGCGGTCTATGGCTTCACCTCGATGCTGATCAATCTGTTGCGCAATGAGGACCCCGAATACGTGGGGGTGGCCTTCGATGTCTCGCGTCACACCTTCCGCAATGGGGTCTATGGCGACTACAAGGGCACGCGGGCGAAGACGCCCGAGGAATTCAAGGGCCAGATCGGTCTGATCAAACAGGTGCTTGATGCCATGGGCATCGCCCATGCCGAGCTGGATGGTTTCGAGGGTGACGACATCGTTGCCACCTGGTCGTTCCAGGCCGATCAGCTGGGCTGGGAAAACCTCATCGTCACCGGGGACCGGGACAGGTTCCAGCTGGTTGATGACAACACCACCGTGCTCTATCCCAAGAAAGGTGTCTCCGAGCTGGCTCATATGACGCCGGATGCCGTGGAAGCCAAATATGGGGTCACCCCGGAGCACTATCCCGAGTTGGCTGCCTTGGTGGGCGACACCAGCGACAATCTGATCGGTGTTCCGGGCGTCGGGCCCAAGACTGCTGCCAAATGGCTGAAAAAATATGGTGATCTGGCGACCTTGCTTGACCATGTCGATGAGATCAAGGGCAAGGTCGGCGACAGTCTTCGCGAGCACATTGATGATGTGAAACGCAATCGTGAACTGAACCACGAGCTCACCGATGTGGCGACACCGCTCGGTGTGGAAGATCTGGCTCGCGGTGAAATCAACCGTGAGGCAGTGCACGAGATCTTCGATGCCCTGCAGTTCCGCACCCTGCGTGACAGATTGTTCGCGGCATTTCCCGAGGCCGGCGAGCCTGAGGCCGAGGAGGCCTTCGAGGTGACTGCGGACCATCCCGGTGCAGGCGAGCTGGCCGCATGGTTTGCTGCACATCGCAGTGAGCATGCCATCGGTGTGGATGTCACCGGCAGTTGGGCAGCAGGTGTCGGTGACATCGACACCCTGGCCTTCGCCACCGTTGAGGGGCAAGCAGCTTGGGTCGATGTTGCCGAGCTCACACCCGATGATGAGAGTGCCCTGGCTACATGGTTGGAAGATCCGGATGTGCCGAAGGCCATGCATGGGGCGAAAGGGCCCCTGCTGGCGATGTGGAGCCGTGACCTCGACCTGGCTGGGTTGGTGAGTGACACCCAGCTTGCGGCCTATCTGCTGCATCCTGATCAGCGCAGCTATGAACTGGACGATCAGTCGGTGCGGCACCTGGGCCGCAGCATTCGTGGTGACGATCAGGACGATGGCGCCCAGGGGGCCCTTGACTTCAGCAGTGGTGAGCAGCGCGGCGCCCAGGCAGGAGTTAGGGCTCTTGCGGTGACCCAGTTGTCGGATGTTCTCGACGTTGAGCTGGACAAGACCTGTCAGTTGCCCCTGTTGCATGAACTGGAAATGCCTCTGCAGCGTGTGCTGGCGCGCATGGAGCGCCGGGGAGTGGCCATCAAGACAGATGTTCTCGACGAACTGCGACAGGAATATGACGACCGGGTGACCCAGGCCCAGCAGGCGGCGTGGAGCACCATCGATTCCGAGATCAACCTGGGATCACCCAAACAGCTGCAGGCGGTGCTGTTCGACCAGCTGGGGATGCCCAAGACCAAGCGCACGAAATCGGGTTACACAACCGATGCGGACGCGCTGGAGAAGCTCTATGCCAAGACCGGGCATCCCTTCCTGGAACATCTGTTGGTTTTCCGCGACACCATCAAGCTGCGCCAGATCATCGACACCCTCATCAAATCAACTGCCGGCGACGGGCGGATCCACACCACCTATGCGCAGACGGTGGCCGGCACGGGCCGGCTGTCCAGCACCGACCCCAATCTGCAGAACATCCCCATCCGCACGGCAGAAGGCCGACGCATCCGGGATGCCTTCGTGCCGGGCGAGGGTTTTGATGGCCTGATGAGCGCTGATTATTCCCAGATCGAGATGCGGGTCATGGCTGCTGCCTCCGGTGACCAGACATTGATCGATGCCTTCGCCTCCGGTGCAGATTTTCATTCGATGACCGCTTCCCATGTGTATGGGGTGCCTATCGACGAGGTGACCGGAGCCCAACGGTCCGGTGTCAAGCAGATGAACTACGGTCTGGCCTATGGTCTCTCGGCCTATGGCCTCTCAAGTCGCCTCAATGTCTCGGTGCCCGAGGCTCGCGAGCTGATGGACCAGTACTTCGAGACCTTCGGCCAGGTGCGTGACTATCTGGAGCATCTGGTGGACAAGGCCCGCAAGCAGGGATACACCGAAACGATGCGGGGAAGACGTCGTTATCTGCCCGACCTCAATTCGTCCAACCGCCAGCGCCGTGAAATGGCGGAGCGGATGGCGCTGAATGCGCCGATGCAGGGCACCGCCGCCGACATCATCAAGACCGCAATGCTGCAGGTGGAAGCCGAACTCGCCCACAAGGGGCTGGAAAGCCGCATGCTCCTGCAGATCCACGACGAATTGGTGCTCGAGGTGGCGCCGGGGGAGCGTGAACGGGTGGAGCAGATCGTGGGCGACAAGATGAGGCATGCTGTGGAACTCACGGTTCCCCTGGATGTGTCCTTCGGCTACGGCGACAGCTGGAATTCTGCGGCTCACTGAGGCAGATGTGTAGGTGGGCTGCCATTGGCATGGGGGCCTTTTGCCCCAGCGGTCACAGCGCAGCTAGAATTGGTGGGCGTTGTGTGCGCCACTCCAGACCTAGTGTGTGGCGTCGGCGACGGTTGAGCAGCCCATCCGTAACTCGGGTGGGCAAGGATTTCCGTCGTTGAATCATTGCCCCGGTTTTCGGAGCATGCTTGCACACGTCACAATCTCATATCCATCCAACATCGGAGCCCTACTACATGACCTCCTCCACTGAGGCGTCGAATCAGGTCGCGGTCGACGACATCGGGAGTGCCGAAGCCTTTGAGGCAGCGGTTGATTCCACCATCAAGTACTTCAACGACGGCGACATTGTCAAAGGCACTGTCGTCAAGGTCGATCGCGACGAGGTCCTCCTCGACATCGGCTACAAGACGGAAGGCGTTATTCCGTCCAAGGAACTCTCCATCAAGCACGACGTTGACCCTTCAGAGGTCGTCACCGTGGGTGATGAGATCGAGGCCCTTGTCCAGCAGAAAGAGGACAAGGAAGGCCGGCTGATCCTGTCCAAGAAGCGCGCACAGTACGAGCGCGCCTGGGGCACCATCGAGAAGATCAAGGAAGAGGATGGCGTTGTCACCGGCACCGTCATCGAGGTGGTCAAGGGCGGCCTGATCGTCGACATCGGTCTGCGTGGCTTCCTGCCCGCATCCCTGGTCGAGATGCGCCGCGTGCGCGATCTCCAGCCCTATGTGGGCCAGGAACTCGAAGCCAAGATCATCGAGCTCGACAAGAACCGCAACAATGTGGTCCTGTCGCGTCGCGCCTGGCTTGAGCAGACCCAGTCGGAGACCCGCCACAACTTCCTGCAGCAGCTGCAGAAGGGGCAGATCCGCAAGGGTGTCGTCTCGTCGATCGTCAACTTCGGCGCATTCGTCGACCTTGGTGGTGTCGACGGTCTGGTGCACGTTTCCGAGCTCTCCTGGAAGCACATCGACCATCCCAGCGAAGTTGTCGAGGTCGGCCAGGAAGTCACCGTCGAGGTGCTCGATGTGGACATGGAGCGCGAGCGCGTGTCGCTGTCGCTCAAGGCCACCCAGGAAGATCCCTGGCAGCTGTTCGCACGCACCCACCAGATTGGTGAAATCGTGCCCGGCAAGGTCACCAAGCTCGTTCCCTTCGGTGCGTTCGTGCGTGTCGAAGAGGGCATCGAGGGTCTGGTGCACGTTTCCGAGCTGGCCGAGCGTCATGTCGAGATTCCCGAGCAGGTTGTCTCGGTGGGCGACGAGGTGCTGGTCAAGATCATCGATATCGATCTCGAGCGTCGCCGCATCAGCCTCTCGCTGAAGCAGGCCAACGAGGGTGTCGATTCGACAGCCGAGGAGTTCGATCCCTCGCTGTACGGCATGGTTGCCAATTACGACGATTCCGGCAACTACATCTACCCCGAAGGTTTCGATCCCGAGACCAACGAGTGGAAGCCCGACTACGAGGAGCAGCAGGCCGCTTGGGAGGCGCAGTACGCCGAAGCCCAGGCTCGCTGGCAGGCCCTCAAGAAGCAGGCCGAAGCCGCCGAGGAGGCCAACGAGAAGGCCACCGTCGAGGCTGCGACCAGCTACACCGCAGCAACGCCCGAGGCACCCGTCGAAGAGGGCGGTTCGCTCGCTTCTGATGAGGCCCTGCAGGCACTGCGCGACAAGCTCTCCGGCAACTGAGTCGCTGAGTAGAGCCGCTTGACGAAGGGGGTCCGGCCATCACGGTCGGAACCCGCTCTTCTCTTTTCAGTCATCACACCGGAGGGCCAGTGTTCACGGCGCCGGGCACGACAGGAGACAGCCATGATGCACATCGACCAATTTCCGGTGCTTGATCTTGACGACGACCAGCATGATCTCATCGGTGATGGTGAGGCGCGCCTGGTGCCGGCGGATCGCTTCCCACGCCGTGCCGTATTCGCTTTTCTGGGGCCGGCCATCGACGAATATGCTGCCGAGAATGCGCTGGAAGAGCTTGATCGCATTGAGATGATCGGCGATGTCTATCCGGTGTTCCGTGCTCATGTGCCGAGCGGTGATGTGGCCCTCATGCGCATGCCCCTCGGCTCGCCGGCTGCCGTGATGTGCACCGACTATTTGTTCCGTTTCGGGGTGAAGCGTGCCATTGCAGTGGGCTCATGTGGTGCGCTGGAGGCAGCTGCCGAGGGGGAGCTCTTCGTTCCCTCCAAGGCTCTGCGCGACGAGGGCACGAGCTATCACTATCTGCCCGCGGCACCGTGGGTTGATCTGGACCCGGGCATGCGGAAATTGATCATCGAGACGGTTCAGGCGGCCGGGCACAGCGTCTCCGAGGCACCCGTATGGACCAATGATGCCTTCTACCGGGAAACCCCTGCGATGCTTGCCCATCGGATGGATCAGGGTTGCCGCATCGTCGACATGGAGTGCTCAGCAATGGCGGCGTCGGCAATTCTGCGCGGTGCCGATTTTGCCCAGCTCTTCTTCACTGCTGACAGCCTCGGTGAAGCCGATGGCCACGATGCCCGTGATTGGGGCTACAGTCAGCGCGATCGGGCACTGCGGCTGGCCCTCGACGCCATCGACCGGGCCGAGGCCTAGGCATGTCCACGGGTGCCCCGGGAGCTCCGACCCGGCGGATCAGAGTAGGTCTCACAGGAGGCATTGCCAGTGGGAAAAGCCTGGTCTCAGGCCTGCTGGCCGATCTCGGGGCAGTGGTGATCGATCATGATCGGGTTGCCCGGCAGGTGGTGGCGGCCGGCACCCCGGGCCTGGCCATGGTGCAGCAGCGTTTTGGTGATGACGTGATCACCGACCGGGGCGAGCTGGACCGGGGGCGTCTGGCGAGCATCATTTTTCATGACGTGGGTGCGCGCAATGATCTGGATGGCATCATCCATCCACTGGTGAGGGCGCGGTGTGCCGAGATGGAGAAATCGAGCCCTGCCGATGCCATCGTGGTCCACGACATTCCCCTGCTCGTCGAAACGGGGCAGCAGGGCGATTTCGATGTCCTCGTGGTTGTTGATCTGCCGGAGGCCTTGCAACTGGAGCGCCTTGTGGCGCGAAACCAGCTGAGCCGCCAGCAGGCGAGGGACAGGATCGCGGCCCAGGCCACCCGGGCGGAACGTCTGGCCGCCGCCGATGTGGTGATCGACAACTCCGGCAGCCCTGCTGATACCCGTGCCCAGGTGAGCGCACTGTGGAAGAAGCTGAAAACTTTTCCGTCCGCCTAGAGTTCCCTGGACGAGCTTGCTCGTCCGAATATCACGTGGTGTACGAGCTTGCTCGTACACCTAGAGTTACGGGTATGCGCCCCGTTGACACCATCACCCGCACCGTGGCCCCGTTCAAGGTGCATGCCGATTTCGAACCCTCCGGTGACCAGCCCCAGGCCATCGAGGAGCTCGCTCAACGCATCGAGGCGGGTGAGCAGGATGTCGTCCTGCTGGGCGCGACCGGCACCGGCAAGACGGCGACCGTGGCGTGGTTGGCCGAGCGCATCCAACGGCCCATGCTGGTGATGCAGCCGAACAAGACCTTGGCGGCCCAGTATGCAACCGAGCTCCGGGGCTTTTTCCCCGACAACGCGGTGGAATACTTCGTCAGCTATTACGACTATTACCAGCCCGAGGCATATGTGCCCCAAACCGACACCTACATCGAGAAGGACTCCAGCCTCAATGAGGAGGTGGAGCGGCTGCGCTATTCCGCCACCAACTCCCTGCTCACCCGCCGGGACGTGATCGTGGTGGCAACGGTGAGCGCCATCTACGGTCTGGGAACGCCACAGGAATATGTGGATCAAATGATCAACCTCAAGGTTGGCCAGGAATGGGACCGATCCACTCTGCTGAGGCGCCTCGTCGAGGTGCAATATGTGCGCAATGACATGGCCGCTACGCGCGGCACCTTCCGGGTGCGTGGTGACACCCTGGAGATCTTCCCGATGTATGAGGAATATGCCATCAGGGTTGAATTCTTCGGTGACGAGATCGAGGCCCTCACCACCCTGAATCCCCTCACCGGCGAGATCGTCAATGATGACGAGCAGGTCTATGTGTTCCCGGCCTCGCACTACAGCGCGGGTCCCGAGCGCATGTCCCGGGCGATCCGCGATATCGAGGCCGAGTTGACCGGGCGTCTGGCGGAGCTCGAGGGTGACAACAAACTGCTTGAGGCCCAGCGTCTGCGCATGCGCACCAACTACGACATCGAGATGATGCGTCAGATCGGCACGTGTTCCGGCATCGAGAACTATTCGCGGCACATCGACGGCCGCGCACCCGGCTCACCGCCCAACTGCCTCCTCGACTATTTTCCCGAGGACTTCGTGCTCGTGATCGATGAGTCCCATGTCACCGTCTCCCAGATCGGCGGGATGTACGAGGGCGACATGAGCCGCAAACGCACGCTCGTCGATCATGGATTCCGGCTGCCCAGTGCCATGGACAACAGGCCGCTGCGCTTCGAGGAATTCACCGAACGCATCGGTCAGACGGTCTATTCATCGGCCACCCCGGGAGCCTATGAATTGGCTCGCAGCAATGGTGTTGTCGAGCAGATCATCCGTCCGACAGGCCTGGTGGATCCCGAGGTGGTGGTCAAGCCCACGCATGGCCAGATCGATGATCTGATGGGGGAGATCAAGACCCGCGCCAAGAAGGACGAGCGCGTCCTTGTCACCACCCTGACCAAGAAGATGGCCGAGGACCTCACCGACTATCTGATGGAACACGGGGTGCGCACCCGCTATCTGCACAGTGAGGTGGACACCCTCAGACGCGTCGAACTGTTGCGTGAATTGCGGATGGGTGAATATGACGTGTTGGTGGGCATCAATCTGCTGCGTGAGGGCCTCGACCTTCCGGAGGTGAGCCTGGTGTCGATCCTGGATGCCGACAAGGAAGGCTTCCTGCGCTCCGACCGTTCGCTCATCCAGACCATCGGCCGCGCCGCACGAAATGTTTCCGGACAAGTGCACATGTATGCCGACCGGATGACGCCCTCCATGACCAAGGCAATCGATGAGACCAACCGGCGTCGTCAGATCCAGGTTGATTACAACGCCGCCCATGGTGTGGATCCCCAGCCACTGCGAAAGAAGATCGCGGACATCACCGACATGCTCGTGCGCGAGGATGCGGACACCGATCAGCTGCTTGCCGATGCGCGTGGTGAGTGCCGCCCGGTGAGTCCCACGCCGGGTGGTGCCCAGCGACACAAGCGTGGCGAGAACCTGCCGGCAACCGAGCTTGCAGGGCTCATCCAGGAGTTGACCGATCAGATGCACTCAGCAGCTGCTGAGCTGCAGTTCGAACTCGCGGCGCGATTGCGTGATGAGATCGGCGATCTCAAGAAGGAGCTGCGCGGCATGGTCGAGGCTGCGCGCTGATCTGGTTGCCGGCGTCGGCCCACGGCGACCGGTACGTCATTTGACCCCGGCAGCCGGCCACCAAGTTGGGCAGTGGGCCGGGCGGTGGAAGAATGGTTCGTGCGCAGGGGAGTACTCCATCCTCGCAGTAACCGTCAATTACGGCCGTCCCATGACGACCCGGCACTGCGCTCGGACCAACGGGTCCCAGGGAAGAGACCTCGCATTCCTTTGGAGGTTTTGAGTGCACATCTCGGCCCTTGTCTGGCTGATCACGATCGTCGTCATGGTGACGGTGCTGGTGGTCGATGCTGTCAGGCTCTCCCGTCACCCCCACGTGCCCAGCATCCGCGAATGCCTCATTGCTGTGGGAGTGTTCGTCGGTCTGGCAGTCCTGTTCGGCGTGGCCATGCATTTCTGGGCGGGTCCCGCCTATTCAGGTGAGTTCTTCGCAGGCTGGCTCACGGAATACAGCCTGTCGATGGACAATCTGTTCATCTTCCTCATCATCATGACCAAGCTGAATGTGCCGAAGAAGGCACAGCAGTTCGCATTGTTGGTGGGCATCATGCTTGCCCTTCTGTTCCGAGGCATCTTCATCGGACTGGGGGCTGCCCTCATCTCACGTCTGGCGTGGATCTTCTTCCTGTTCGGTGCCTGGCTCATCTACACGGCCTTCGGCCTGGTGCGCGATTTCGTCACCGGGGATTCGTCGGAGGAGGAAGAGGCCGGCGATTCGCGTCTGGTGCGCTGGCTCAAGAAGATCATTCCGAGCACCGGCGACTATCGCAGCGACAAGCTCTTCGTGCGTGAGAACGGCAAGCTGCTGGCCACATCGCTGTTCTTCGTCGTGGTGGCCCTGGGCACAACCGATGTGATGTTCGCCCTCGACTCGATCCCCGCCATCTACGGGCTCACCCAGGAGCCCTATATCGTCTTCACTGCCAATGTTTTTGCGCTCATGGGCCTGCGACAGCTCTATTTCCTGCTTGGCGGCATGCTCAAGAAATTGGTGTACCTGCCGATCGGACTATCGGTGCTGCTGACCTTCATCGGAGTGAAGCTCGTGGCGCATGCCATGCACCACTACGGCTGGGACGCGGCGCTCGGCTTCAATTTCGAGATCTCCACCGGGGTCTCCCTGTTGGTGATTGTCGGCATTCTGCTTGTCACGGCCATTGCCTCGGTGATCCAGATGCTGCATGCCCGCCGCAGTTCACCAACCGCGGGCCCGCCAAGCGCCTAGTTGAGGGCGTTCCGCTCCCAGGGTGGTTGCCGCGCCATGGCCGGGCAGAATCTGTGTGTCATCGCCGAAGCGGTCAAAGATCTTGCTGCTCACATCGGCAAACAGTGAGTTGAAGTCGTCCGGAGTCCGGGTTTTCCCGAGCCCGCCGGGAAACAGGGAATCACCGGTGAGCAGAATGGCGGGATCACCCGTCACCACGAGCGCAATCGATCCGGGCGTATGGCCCACCAGACCGATGACCTCCAGCTGTTCATCACCCACGGCAATGTGGTCACCGGACCAGACCCCGTGCTGGTGGACGCCGGTCTGGTCGACGATCGACGCAAGGTCAGGCGTGCCACACCATGCCGGGGCTCCGGTGGCTTCCACCACCGCTGCCAGCGCACCGATGTGGTCGGGGTGGGAATGGGTGGTGATCACCGCATCCACGCGCCGGTCACCGATCCATTCGAGCAGAACCTCGGGTTCAGCGGCTGCATCGACCAGCACATGATGGCCATTGTCGCAAGACAGCAGATAGGCGTTGTTGTCCATCGGGCCCACGCTGCGGGACTGACACCGCAACTCAGGCCCACCAGCCATCGGGCAGGGAGGGCAGTGAGGTGCCCGCTGCCGTATCGGGCAGGCGGTTCGTGAGCCAGCCCACGAGCAACGCATCCGAGCCACCCACCGCTGTTGGACGTCCGGCGCCACCCAGCCTGGTGTGGAAGCCGGAGGTGGACTCCACCTGCAGCGGCGCCAGACGGGGATCGTCCCCGATCCAATAGCAGGTCCATTCCAGGATCCACCGGGCGATGTCGTCGTCGATGTCCAGCACCGTGAAGCCACAATCCAGATCGACATGGTGCAGGGCGACTTCCCGCAGACGGGCAAGCGGTAAAAGATCGAGGCGCAATTTGCGTCCCGGTGAGATCTCCACCAGCAGGGAACCATCCAGGTTCACCATCTCGTCGAGCCCGCGGTCGAGACGCCCCGCGGAAGTATCGAGATCGACCTGCAGATCGAGGGCACGCCGTTCGGATCCGCGTTCGATGTCGTTGAAGCGCTCCCGCTCGGAGATGTACAGCGGGGTGGAGATTCCCGTCACCATGCCAGCTGCAACGCGGGTGAAGGCATCTGCGTTGCGGGAAAGATGAGTGGCCACGTGGGCGCGAGTCCAACCGGGCAGACCACCGGGTTCCTGCCAGCTGCGCTCGTCGATGGCGATGGTGTCGCCGAGCAGTCTTTGGGTGGCTTCCAGCTTGCGCAACCGTACCGGCCGCATATCGCCTGCGCCGGGAAGATTTGCCTGTTCCTCAACTGATGGCATCGTCACCTCCTTCGTCCAAACCCCCACAAACCTACCTGTACCTCCGGTGCACAGGCATACCGGAGCGTCCGAACCATGGTTTTGCGAAAATGTCAGTGCGGCTACGTACCATGGGGGCCGTGAACGATCGACTTGTTATCCGCGGGGCCCGTGAGCACAATCTGCGCAATGTCAGTCTGGACCTGCCGCGGGACAAGATGGTGGTGTTCACGGGGCTTTCCGGCTCCGGCAAGTCGTCCCTGGCCTTCGACACCATCTTCGCCGAGGGGCAGCGCCGCTATGTGGAATCGCTCAGTTCATATGCGCGCCAATTCCTGGGTCAGATGGACAAGCCCGATGTCGATTTCATCGAGGGTCTGTCGCCGGCAGTGTCGATCGACCAGAAGTCCACCAGCCGCAACCCTCGTTCGACTGTCGGCACGATCACAGAGGTCTATGACTATCTTCGGTTGCTCTATGCCCGGATCGGCCGTCCGCACTGCCCGATCTGCAATGCCCTGATCAGCCGTCAGACACCCCAGCAGATCGTCGATCGATTGATGGCCCTCGATGAGGGCACGCGCTTCCAGATCCTCGGGCCCGTGGTGAGGGGCCGCAAGGGCGAATATGCAGAGATGTTCCGCCAGCTGGCGTCCGACGGTTATGCACGCGTGCGCGTCGACGGTGAGACGCATCCATTGGATGCCGTGCCAGCGCTGGACAAGAAGCGCAAGCATGACATTGCTGTTGTCGTGGACCGGGTGGTGGTGAAGGCCAGTGCCAAACAGCGCATCACCGATTCCATCGAGACGGCACTGCAGCTGGCCAATGGCATTGTCACGGTTGATTTCGTTGATCGTGGGGCTGATGATCCCAAGCGGCTGCGGACATATTCGGAGAAGATGGCCTGCCCCAATGGTCATGACATCGAGATGGATGAATTGGAGCCCCGCCAGTTCTCGTTCAATTCCCCCTGGGGTGCCTGCCCGGCCTGCACAGGGCTGGGAACCCAGCTCGAGGTCGATCCCAGCCTGATGGTGCCCGACGAGACCCTGACGCTCGCTGAAGGTGCCATTGCTCCTTGGTCAACACCGAGTCTGCGCAATCACTACACGAAGGTGTTTGCGAGCCTGGGCGAGAAGGAGGGTTTCGATGTCGACACCCCCTGGCAGGACCTGCCCGACGAGGCGAAGAACTTCATCCTCAAGGGCTATTCAGACCCGATCTATGTGCACTTCCGCAACCGCTTCGGACGCAACCGCACGTACACACAGAAATATGAGGGCGTATTGCCCTATGCCCGTCGTCGTTTCGATGAGGCAGAAACCGATTCGGCCAGGGAACGCTGGGGTGCCTATCTGCGCGAGATTCCCTGCTCCACCTGTGGCGGGGCCCGTCTCAAGCCGTCATCGCTGGCGGTCACGATCGGTGATGCGAACATCTCGACCCTGTCGGACATGTCGATCCGCGAGGTCACGGCATTCATCGACCAGGTGGGTCTCAGCGAGCGTGAGGCCCAGATTGCCGAGCGAGTGGTCAAGGAGATCCGGGAACGGCTGCGGTTCCTGCTCGATGTGGGCCTGGAATATCTGAGCCTGTCGCGTCCGGCCGGTTCGCTGTCCGGTGGCGAGGCCCAACGGATTCGGCTGTCAACCCAGATCGGGTCAGGGCTCACGGGCGTGCTCTATGTGCTCGACGAGCCGAGTATCGGCCTTCACCAGCGCGACAACCGTCGACTCATAGACACCCTGGTGCGGCTGCGTGATCTGGGCAACACCCTCATTGTGGTGGAGCACGACGAGGACACCATCAGGGCAGCTGACTGGATCGTTGACATCGGCCCGGGAGCAGGTGAGCACGGCGGCAAGGTGGTGGTCTCGGGAAGTCTGGAAGATCTGCTGGCGTCCAAGGAATCCATCACCGGCGCCTATCTCACGGGGCGTCGCAGCATCGAGATCCCCGCTCGCCGTCACCCGTCGAATGGGCACGAGATCACGGTGCACGGAGCTGGACAGGACAATCTGCGCGGCATCGATGTGAGTTTCCCACTGGGTCAATTCGTTGCCGTGACGGGAGTCTCGGGATCGGGCAAGTCCACCCTGGTCAACCAGATTCTCTACACCGCGCTGGCCAAGCGCATTTATTCGGCCAAGGCGGTGCCCGGTCGCCATCATTCCATCACCGGCGCTGAGAACATCGACAAGATCATTCATGTTGATCAGTCACCCATTGGGCGCACACCACGCTCCAATCCGGCAACCTACACCGGCGTCTTCGACAAGATCAGGGGACTGTTCGCCCAGACCCCTGAGGCGAAAATGCGTGGCTACCAGCCGGGAAGATTCAGCTTCAACATCAAGGGTGGACGTTGCGAGAACTGCCATGGTGACGGCACCATCCGCATCGAGATGAACTTCCTCCCCGATGTTTATGTGCCCTGCGAGGTCTGTCATGGTGCCCGGTACAACCGGGAAACCCTGGAAGTGCACTACAAGGGCAAGAGCATTGCCGAGGTCCTCAACATGCCCATCGAGGAGGCTGCAGTCTTCTTCGAGCCCATTCAATCCATCCACCGCCATCTGGCGACACTGACTGAAGTGGGTCTGGGCTATGTCCGCCTTGGGCAGCCTGCCACCACTTTGTCAGGCGGCGAGGCGCAACGTGTGAAGCTTGCCAGTGAGCTCCAGAAGCGCTCCACGGGCCGCACCCTCTATGTGCTGGATGAGCCCACCACCGGCCTGCACTTCGACGACATCCGCAAGCTCCTGTTGGTGCTCACCAAGCTTGTTGACGGCGGTAACACCGTGGTGGTCATCGAACACAATCTTGATGTGATCAAGACTGCCGACTGGGTGATCGACATGGGTCCCGAGGGCGGCTCGGGTGGCGGCATGGTGATCGCCGAGGGCACGCCGGAACAGGTTGCTGCCAACCCGAAGTCGTACACCGGCCACTACCTGGCCGAGATAGTCACTCCCGAGGCAAGCCGGGGCGGGGCAGCGAGGAAGTCCGCAGTTCCCAAACAGGCGAAGCCTGCAAGGACGACCAAGGCGAAGCCGACAAAGGCAGTCGCGGCGAAGAAGAGTCCGGCGGCCAAGAAGCCAAGCCCGAAAAAGGCCAGAACGTCCTGAGGAGGCAGCTACAGGCAGATGTCGTTGTCGAGGCGGTAGAAACGTGAGATTCGGCGGGTTCCGTCGGCGCGCAGGATTTTTTCAGCTGATTTGTGCGTGAAGCTGGCCCCCAGCTTGAGCAATGCCTTGTTTGCGCGCTCATCGAGGTCATCGGCCCTGAACACCAGGCTGGAGGCGTCGTTCTGTCGGGCGAGGGTCACCATGATGCGTTTCACCCGCAGGTTCAGGCCTGTGCCCCATACGCTCGGTGTGAGATAGGTGGCGCCGATCTCCACGGCTTCTCCGGCTCGGAAATGGCTGGTGGTGCCCACCAACTCACCATCGACTTCGACCACCCAGGTCAACCGCTCGGGTCCGTGGGCCCGGGTGCCCATTCGGTCGGCAAGATCGTGGGCATTGGCCGGCGTGCCACGGGGATTGAATTCCCACACCCGCGGTGCGCTCAGGGCATGCCAGAGACGATCACTGTCGCGCTGCGCGTCCCAGCGTTCGATAACAAGATTTCCACTGGCAAGCGATGTCTGTGGAAATGGCCACGTCAACATTGAGTGACTCCCTTATGACGACGATCCTCAAGACACTAACGCTTGTGCCATCTCGGCGTGACAGATGGGTCCAACCCGGCCGGATGGTTCACAGGTGGCTAGAGGCTTTCGGTGCGCAAGGCCTCGCGGATACTCACCTTGCCATGGGTCTGCAACAGGGCTCGACGATAGATGCGGGAGCCGAACCAGATGGCGGCAACGGTGAAGGCCAGATTGGCCAGCAGCGCCAAGGCACCCTGGAACCATGTGGCGGTTCCCAGGGTCAGACGCGCCGGCATCATGACTGCGGAGACGATCGGCACATAGCTGAGGATTGTTGCTGCGGTGCCCTGCACGGTGAAGCCCACGACATAGACCACTGTGAGCATCCAGGTGAGCGGTTGCGACGTCGACTGGAGGTCCTCGGGAGTGGGGGCCATGGCGCCGGCTGCGGCCCACAGGCAGGACAGTGCCAGGAAGCCCACCAGGAAGAAGGCCAGGAACCACACGATTCCGCCCGACAGCCCGGGCACCAGCTCGGACAGGTCAGTGGTGGCGATTCCGATGAGGGTCACAGCGGCATAGAGCACGAGTTGCCCCAGGGCGATCACCGTATTGCCCACCACCTTGCCCACCATCAGCTGACGGACGGGCACGGCAGCAGCCAGAATTTCCACAACTCGGGATTGCTTCTCGGTGGTGACCGATTGCCCGATCTGCAAGCCGAAGATCAAGGACGACATCATGAAGGTGAGTGGAAATGCCAGGCTCACGAGGTAGGCACTGGTGCCGCGGTCACCGGCCTGCAGAGCTCTGTTCAGTT
>CAXYYR010000004.1:0-49911 GCA_964293265.1 uncultured Propionibacterium sp. | reverse complement strand
CTGTGGGGGGCCACCTTGATTGTTGGCCTGCTTTTCCTCAATACTTTTGCCCGTCTCATTCTTTATGTTGCTGCCTGGATCGCCACCGCCAACCAGCCCTCAGTGGCGCGCCGCTGGAGCGACTTCGACCAGCTGCTGCGTGAGCGGGACGACACCATCGCGGTGCCTGGTCACTGGGCAGCCGCCGACCGGGACCACGCCGAAAAATTGGCGGAACAACGTGGCGAATACATCGATCAGGCGCGCGCATCCCGCAGGGCAGCGGCGCGGGCAGTCGATGTTGTTGTCGGCAGCGTCATGTCAGGTCTTGGCGGTCCGCCCACCGATGTGGCAGGTGCCGGGCCTCTCCTGGTGCCCCGCGGGGGCTGGTTGCCGCCAGGACAGCGCGAGGCCGTTGGTGCTCGGACCGCTGCCCCCGCAGCAGAAGCCGGCGGTCTGTTGCCATCGGGCTTCGGCGCCTCCGAGAGCCGTGGAGATGCTGGAGCCGAGCAGATCTCCACCACCAGTGAGATCCTCACAGAGCCCACGGGCCCCCGGATGCTGGCGGTGAGCACACCGGTGGTCACCACAGCTCATAGGACCACAGCTCGCAGGAGCTGGGGCCAGACGTTCAGCTGGCTCACCGGGCTGCTGACCGGTGCCGGACTCGGTGCTGCTCTGGTGCGCCGACACATCGGTCATCGGCGCACCAGTCATCGGCGCTCTGGGAAACGTCCTCAATGAGGGTATGTGTGCCCAGTGCACTCGGGAGCTCAGCGGGGGCGCACCGAGAAGGCATAGTCGGCGGTGCTGGTTGAGGTGACCATGGCCGGATGCAGGTCGTCGATGCGGAACTGACGGCGCCGCGAGACCAACACCACGATCAACCCGAGACAGACCACGATGATGCCCACCAATACGGCGATGGCTCCCCAATAGGTGCCGGGAAGGCCACCGGAAATGGCCACCCTGAAGGCGTCAACCGAGTACTTCATGGGCGAGACCACCGCCAGCTTCTGATAGATCTCCGGCAGCAGGACAGGCGGGAAGGTTCCGCCACAGGCCGGCAACTGCAGGATCAGCAGGATCAGATAGACCGCCGTTTGGGGCGAGCCGAAGATCAATCTCAACAAATATGCCGGAGCCATGAACGACAGCGCGGTGACTGCCAGGAGCAGGAGGAATTGCCAGGGGTGGACCGGATCAAGTCCCAGGGTCACCCACACCGACAGGCCCATCAACAGGGCGCCAGCCAGCCCGATGGTGGCCACCGGGCCGAAGCCCAACATGGTGATGCGCAAGGGATTGGCGCGCCCGGTCAGGGCCCTGCCCGAAATGGTGCGCACCACGAGGAAGGTGGAAACCCCCGCGATCCACAGGGCGATGGAGAAGAACATCGGAGCCAGCCCGCGCCCATATTCACCGGCCGGATTGTCCACCGTTTGGGTGACGGTGGCCGGTGAGCTCATGACATCGGCCATCGTATTTCGCTGGTTTTCCGAAAGAGTCGGCAGCTGGTCGGTGCCTGCTTGCAAGCTGGTTGCCAGGGTGTGTGCACCACTCGAGAGCTGCGGCATGGCAGTGTCCAGCCGCCCCAGGCCATCACTGAGCTGGTTGAGCCCACTCAGTGCGCTGGAACCCGTTGCCAGCAATGTGCGTCCGGCAGATGTTGCCTGACCCATTGCGCCACTCAGCTGGTTGATGCCCTGATCGGCAGTGTCAAGGGCAGTGTTCAGCTGATCCAATCCGGAACCCACCTGACCAGCTGTGTCGCTGGCGCGATTGAGGGCATTGTCGAAGTTTGTTCCGGCCATTGCCAGATCATCGGTGTTGAGATGCACATTGAGCCCGGCCGTAACATTCGCTGCCAGAGCAAGATTGCTGGTGACAGTGGTGCTCGCGGCATCGGCCCCGCTGAGTTGGGCCACCAGGGCCGTGTAGTTGGGATCGGTGGCCAGCTCGGGATGAGCCGCCAGCAGAGCGGCGCTCGACTGCTTGGCCCCAGCCACTGAGGACTGCACGCTGATCACCGAATTGCCATTGGGATTTTGCAACGAGCCGGTGATGGTGACCAACTGGGCAGCGTCCTGTTGCAGCTGGGGAAGTTGATTGTCGATGAAGTCCTGCACCGTGCCCGAGGCATCCTTGGCCCCCTGCACATCAGTCACGATCTGCTGGCCCGAGGCAATGATGGTGGAAGCCCCATTGCGGGCCTGACCGCCTGCCGTCGAGATGCTCGCCATTGCCTGATCGGTGCCACTCAGCGCTCCGTCGAGTGAGTCCAGGGCAGGCTGGAGCCCAGCAGTGCTTGACACCGCAGCGGCAACCTTGTCGTCCATTTCATGCACACCATCGGCAGCCTGGGACAGACCGGTGTCCAAGGTCCCGGCCCCCGAAGCGGCTGAATTGAGGCTGTCCTTGATGGTGTTGAGATTGACGAACAGAGCCTGAAAATAGGTCTGCGAGACGCTCTGATCCAGAGTTTTCGACAGCGTGTCGTCCATCTTTGAGGTGAGCAGCCCGATGATGTAGCCATTGGCATCGTCGCGCTCCAACGACAGTGTGGCTCGCGCGGGGGTGTAATTCCCTGCCGCCGCCAGGTTCTGCGAGAAATCCTCGGGGACGGTCAGCACCGCGTAGTAGTCGCCGTGATGGAGGCCCTCGGTGGCTGCATCATCGTCGGTGCCGAGGAACTCCCAACCGAATGTCGGATTGTCCCGCAAGGCCTGTTCGAAGTCCTGACCGCCGGTTACCGATTTGTCGCCATAGCTGGCGGGCTGGTCGTGGTTGACCACTGCAATCTTCACCTTGTCGAGGTGGTTGTAGAGGTCCCAATTGGCATGCAGATAGACCCCGCCATAGAGCAACGGAATGATGAGGATGAAGAACAACGCCAAGCGCGAGCGGCCCTTGAAACGGCGGAACTCGAACTGGATGAGCTGCCCGAAGGGCACAAAGATGTCTGATTTCTTCCACGTCATGGTGTCACTGATCCTGGATACGGGTGGACAGGGGGATGGTATGTGCGGCGCGGCCACGGGTGGTCAGCGCCGGGATGTGTGCCTGGGCGATGGTGGGGGAGTCGGCATCGGTGAGTGGCTCCACCACCTGGGGGCGATCACTGCGCAGGCTGAGGCAGACAGCGCTGGGCGGTATGAGGTCGTCGTCAACAACGGATGCGACCACCACTGAGTCATCCACGGCGGTGAGCCGTTCCAGCAGGGTGAACAGCAGGGCCTGCTGGGAATGCGGCACGGTCATGTCGGCATCGTCGATGACCACAACCTTGGACGGCCGGATCATGGCCAGCGCCACTGAGGCCACAGCTTTTTCGATGGGTGAGAGCTGTTCGGTTTCCACATGCTTCTCGATGCGGAAACCCACCGCCTCTTCGATAGCGGCCACACGGTCGGCCGCCAGACGACGGGGGAAGTCGTCGAGGAAACAGCGCTCGGTGATGGACTCGGCGAGGGTGAGGCGGTCTTCGGGGCGCACATAGTTCCCGAGTTGGGCAACGCTGGTGTATTTCATGGCCTCGTGTGCATCGTGGATGGCGTCAATGCCGTCGATCGTCAAGGTTCCGGACATGGGGCGGAAGCGCCCGGTGAGGGCCATCAGGAGTGAGGATTTCCCCGAGCCGAGCGGACCATGCACCATGCAGAGTTGGCGTGCATTCACATCCAGATCGATGGGCCCGAATACGCGGCCCTTGCGGCCGGTTGCTTCCAGTGATCGGGCGTGGAGTACCACCGGGCCCTGAGTTGGTTCGTGCGTCATGAGCTGAGTCCTTTCAACAGCCAGATGAAGGTGGTGTGGACCCGCTCACGCGTCATCACATGGGGTGCGGCTGCTCTGTCCAGGCACAACAGGTTGACCATCTGCAGCAGGCTTCCCATGGCATCGCGCGTGTGTCCGGCGCCGAGCGAGGCAGGCAGCTCCTGATGGGGCAACAGCGCCATTGCCTGATCGATGCCGGCAGTCATCAGGGATTCATAGTCGGCAGCTACCTGGCGATCATGAATTGCCAGTTGACGGAACTCGCCCAGTGCAGCCTGCCAGGGCTCGAATTCCTCGACGATCCCGGTGAGGCTGGTGGCCAGTCGTCCGATGACTTCCTGATTGCTGGCACCTTCGGGGTAGGCCGCCTCGAGCTGGGCAACAACTGGTGTTCCCAGCCTGTGGACGTTCTCCACACAGACCTCGGTGAACAGCTGCGGTTTGGAGGTGAAATTTGAATAGACGGCACCCTTGGTGAAGCCAGCAGACTCCGCGATCTGCTGCAGACTGGCATGCGCATAGCCATGCAGACGGAAGGCGGCAGAGGCAGCGTCGAGGATGCGGCGACGCACATGCGCCCGTGCAGGGCGCGAGGTGACATGGACCGACATGGTGGGAACTCTCAAATCGTTCTGTGGGCCTTGCGAAGGCCCGAAGCTGACCTTCGATACCGGTGGTATCGAAGCGGGTCAACAGTACATCGCTGCCCAGCCATGTCATATCCGTGACCGTTATTGGGACCCCATGGACATCGAAACCAGCGTGCAGTGAGACCACTGCGCCCATTGAAAAGCACCGCGCAGTGGAACCGGCTGCCTGAGCGTGAGGGGACGATGCGCGTGCCGGCAGTTAGGCCAGCAATGCCAGGGGGATCAGATAGCTGATGCCACCCATCTCGACCAAGGACCCGAAGGTGTCACCGGTGAGCCCACCGAGTCGGGCCAGAATATGTCGGCGCCACAGCACCCCGAAGCTCCAGCTGATGGCGCAGGCGAGCACGGCGATGACAGCTGCCCGCAGTCCGAAGAGCCACCAGGCGCTGCCTGCTGAAAGGATCGCTGTTGCGAACATGGTGATCACGATCGTGGCGGGTGCCGTCTTGCCGGCGAAGAGCGCCCCGAAACCCACCTTGTGTGCGCTGGGAATCCAGCGTCCGGTGGCAGACAGGGCAGAGACACGCGCAATCATCGGCATCGTCACGAGCAGCCAGACGCCACGCCAACCCGCCAGATGAGGGGAAGCCCCAGCTGCGATCTCTAGCGCCAACACCAGAATGATGGCCGTAACGCCCATCGGGCCGATGTCTGATTGCCTCATGATCGTCAGGGCTTCGGCGGCAGGCTTGCGCGAGCCGAGACCATCGGCCGTGTCGGCCAAGCCATCCAGATGAAGACAACCGGTGCACAGGGCCAGAGCGGCCAAGCCAGCTGCAAGCGCCAAGGGCCGCCCGCCGCCGAGCAGATTCACCACGGTGGTGCAGAGCCCGGCGATCACACCCAGTCCCAGGCCCACCCAGGGCATGGAGGCCATTGCCCGCACCGCCAGCCGATCATCGATGGTGTTGATCACCGGGGCTGGCAACACGGTGAACAGGCCCCAGCCGGCCAAGAGTCCCCGCCACGCACTGGCCGGTTTTTCTGCGGGAGGATTCTGCTGATCCGGGGTGCTCGATGTGCTCATCGGATGTCACTTCCACCCGGAATCGTGGGTGCCGAGTAGCGGGGCAGTGACAATGCGCGCCCTGCAATGCAATACAGCACCTCGTCGCAGGCATCGGCCACACGGGTGTTGAGAATGCCGAGCCAGTCGCGGAATGCCCGTCCCGATGCCGTTGCCGGCACCACTCCCGAGCCGACTTCGTTCGTCACCAGAACGAGCCGACGTGGTGAACCGGCGATTGCGGCTGCCACGGCGTCAATGCGCTGGTCGATCTGGGGTGCTGCCGCATCAGGCTCGTTCCAGGCGTCGGTGGCATCGAGCACCCGGGGGAGCCACACCCCCAGGCAATCCACCAGTGCTGGTGGGCCGTCAGCGGCGAGGACCGGCACCAGATCGATTGTCTCAATGGTGTTCCAACCGCTGGGCCGTCTCGCGACATGGGCGGCGATGCGTGCCATCCATTCAGCATCATCGGCACGGCGTTGGGAAGTGGCCACATAGTCCACCTGCGTCTCGTCAGCCAGCATCGACTCGGCCATGCTCGACTTGCCGCTGCGGGCCCCGCCCGTCACCAGCGTGTGAAGAGCTGATCTGTGATCGGGTGATGTGTGCAGCGGCGCTGCCTGTGGAGCTTGGGTCTGTGGGGCATGGGTCTGTGGATCTTGGGTGTGTGCACCGAGCACCCGCAGCTGGTCGAGCAATGCCTGTGTCCGGGGATCGTCAGGGATCTCAAGTGTGATGCGTGTCATCGTGCTGACTCCTTATGGGGCACATTGTGCTGATCGACGGCAGCCCCGTGCATGTCCGGTCGGGAATTGTCGGTGGAGAGTGCGTCCAGACTGTGTGCCAGGGTGGCAACGAAGGCGTCGACCACCGGGGCGCTGCGCACTGCCAGACGCAACCAGCCTGCGCCAAGTCCGGGAAAGGTCTCACAGCCCCGAACCGCATAACCTGCCTGCCGTAGCGCCGTGCGCAATGGGCCCGACGGCCATCGTCGTAGATCTGCAAGAAGGAATGGGGCGGCACTATCGGCGACGGTGTGTACACCGATGGCCTCAAGTGAGCCGCGGAAATGCCGGAGCTCCGCCGTGAGCTGGACGGCATCCGCCTGGGCCATGGCCACCGCCCCTGAACTGCTGCAGGCAGCAGCAGCCACCAGGGCCGGGCTGGAAACCGGCCAGCAGGCCTGCTGGGAAGCCAGCTGTGCAATGAGTGTGGCATCGCCGACCACATAGCCGATCCGAAGTCCCGGAATGCTCCACGTTTTCGTGAATGACCGAGTGACCAGAAGGCCCGTCATGGAGCCGGCAATGACACTTTGTGGCTCACCGGGCACGGCATCCATGAAGGCCTCGTCCACCACCACCACGCGGCCGGGGCGCACAAGACCCCGCAGATCGGATGTCTCATGGAGCACGCCGGTGGGGTTGGTCGGATTCCCCACCACCACCAAGTCTGCTCGTGGCTCGATGCCATCGGGATCCAGGACGAAACCATTCCCGGAATGCAGCACATGGCGGCCGACTGGGCGCCCCGCCCTGCGCAATGCAAGTTCCGGTTCGGTGAATTGTGGATGCACGACCTCCGCCGAGTGCGGAGTGAAGGCGCGGGCGATGAGATCACAGGCCTGGGATGAGCCGGCAGTGATGAGCACCTGATCGGGGTTCACCCCGTGACGGGCAGCCACAGCAGCTTGTGCTGCTTTCATGTCGGGATAACGCGCCCAGTCGTGGGCTACAGCTGTGATCTGGTCGAGCAGCCACTGTGGGGGTTGTTCGGCGCGCACATTGACTGCCAGATCAATGGCGCCCGGAATGGCATCCAGATCGCCGTGATGTTCCAGATCGGGTGCACCGGACAAGTCGGAGTCGGCCGGTGGCTGTGCAGGGGACTGTTGGGCTTCGTCTGTGATGTAGTCACTGGCTGCCTGGGCAAAGCGTTGCGCCAGCTCGGGCTCGCCCGCCCAATGAAGATGTTGGTAGGAAGCATGGATCTGGGCACGGATGCTGCCTGGTTTCGTCAGCACACCTTCGGCACGCTGACCGCCGGAGGGAATGGGAACGCTCCAAGCAGGCTGGAACTGCGCCGAACCAGTGCGGTTGTCGGCCGCGCTGATGAGTTGGACTCTGCTGTCCGGTCGGACTCTGCTGTCCAGTTGAACTTGGGTGCGATGGAATTCGTGGGCGCGGAAGGCCTCGCCGGAGCTCATCAGGAAGGAATCACCCAGGGCACGTGCCTCGTGGTAGCCGATGGTGAGCCGGGGCGTCATGGTGGCCTCCGCCCCGATGGCGCCCACCATGGCCAAGCCATCGAGACTGCGACACAGATAGAGCAGGCCGGCGCACTCAGCGATGGTTGGCATGCCACGGGCAATGCGGTCCCGGATGTCGTGGTGCAGGGATGTATTGGCTGCCAAGGCGGTGGCGTGTTCCTCCGGGAAACCCCCACCGAGATAGAGGCCTGCAGTCCCGGCCGGCAGACTGGGGGCGGTGAGTGGATCAACGTCAATCACCCGGCAGCCAGCAGCCCTGAGCAGCTCCTCGGTCTCCCGGTAGCGAAAAGTGAATGCCGGCCCTGAGGCCATGGCAATCACCGGGCGTTCGGAAACTGGCGTGACGAGTTGCTGGGGATTCCATGGTTCGGCGTCCAGCGAGCCGGCCTGCTGCGCGAGCTCGGTGATGGCGGCAAGATCAACATGGGCTGCCACCAGATCTCCGGCCCGTTCCACGATATGGCGGGCATCGCCCTGTTCCTGTGCAGTGATGAGCCCAAGATGACGTGATCCCACCGAAGCACCACTCTGTGTGGGAATGGCGCCCAGAACGGGCAGGCCCACACGCTCACAGGCATGTGTCACCTCATCAACCACGCGAGTGCCCATCACCCGGTTGAGGATCACTCCACCCACCCGCATGCGTGGATCAAAGGTGGCCAGACCATGGCACAGTGCTGCTGCAGTCCGTGCGCTGTGTGAGCCATCGATCACCAGCACGATGGGGGCGTCCAGGAGGCGCGCAATGTGGGCTGTCGAACCAAATCCTGCCGGGTCATCGGTGCCATCGGGCCAGGTACCGAGCAGGCCGTCGAACAGGCCCATGACCCCCTCAATGACTGATAGCTCAGCAGGTCGAGGAGTCAGTGCGCCATGGCAGAACAGGGGAGCGATGCGCTCGGCCCCGCACAGATAGGGGTCCAGATTGCGTCCGGGACGTCCACAGGCCAAGGCGTGATAGCCGGGATCGATGTAATCCGGACCCACCTTGAAACCAGCGATGTCCTTGCCTTGTCGTGCCAGCGCCGACATGAGACCAATTGCCACAGTGGTCTTGCCCTGGCTGGAAGCCGGCGCAGCAATGACCACCCGGGGAAATGCCGTGCTCACCATTCGATGCCCATCTGTCCGCGTTCACCCACGTCAAAGGGATGTTTCACCTTGTCCATCGACGTCACGATGTCAGCCACGTCGACAATTGCCCGGGGGCAATGCCGGCCGGTGATCACCACATGCTGGGTGCCAGGACGAGCCAACAGCTGGGCAGCAACGAGATCTGCGTCGAGCCAGCCCTTGTTGAGCACATGGGTGAACTCGTCGAGGATGTAGAGCTGGTGGGTTTGTGCCGCCATGAGCTCGCGCACATGATTCCAACCCGCCGCTGCGAGTGCCGCCTGGTCGGTGTCCCTGGTGGCTCGGATCCATGAAAAGCCCTCACCCATGCACTGCCATTCCACCGGTCCGCCAACGCCACTGCGCTCATGGATGGCGGCAAGCTCCGCGTAGCTTTGCTGCTCACCGGTGCGCCAGCGTCCGGATTTGATGAACTGGAAGACACCCACTGACCAACCGCGAGCCCAGCCACGCAGGCCGAGGCCGAAGGCAGCGGTGGATTTTCCCTTGCCGTCGCCGGTATTGACGATCAGCCGGGGCTTGTGACGCAGTTGTGCCGTCGTTGGTTGCGGCACCGAGACATCTGATGCCTGACGCGATGAGTGGACGCCGCTCATGATCGCACTCCGGTCATCGCAAGCAGGGCATCGAGATCAATGTGTTCGGCAACGGCCCGGGCCAAGGTGTCGATCATTCTCGCGCGCAGTGCCTGATAGCCGGGATGCTTCGGGTCGGGCTGCCAGGACGAGCCGGACTGTTGGGCGATCTGCCAGAGGAATCGGCGGCGGAAAGCGTCGTTCTCCAGACTCCCGTGCAGCATGGTGCCGTAATTGGTGGTGGTGCGCACCCCGTCGAGAAAGGGCTCCCCACCGTGTTGGTGCGCTATTCCATGGTGGATCTCATAGCCCGCAACCGGAAGACCCTCGAAGTGGTGGGTGGCGGTGCGCACCGTCTTGTTCTGGTCGAAGCGAAATTCGACGGGAAGAATGTCCAGACCCTTCACCACGCCGGAACCGGATTCGACCGGATCATCGATGCTGCTGGCCATCATCTCGAAGCCCCCGCAAATGCCCAGCACAGGACGTCCCTGCTCGGCCCGCTCGACGATTGTGTCGGCCAGGCCGCTGCGATGCAGACATGCCAGGTCGTCGACCGTGGCCCTGCTACCCGGTAACAGGACGAGATCGGCGGTGGCGCAGACCTGCGGGTCAGTGGTCACCAGAACCTCGACATCAGGCTCGGAGGCAAGCGCATCAATATCTGTGGAATTGGAGATTCGTGGCAACCGGATGGCAGCGACCCGCAGTCGGGGACGTGAGCCGGTGATGGCAGGCCAACGATCCACCTGCAAGGCATCTTCGCCGTCGATCCACACATCACCGAGCCATGGCACGACGCCGAAATTGTGCATCCCGGTGCGTTGGGAGATGTCGGCCAGTCCCGGGTCAAGGATCGACTGGTCACCTCGGAATTTGTTGATCACATAGCCCCTCAGCAGCTCGCGATCAGCAGCTTCCAACAGCGCCCAGGTGCCGTAGAGGCTTGCCAGCACGCCACCTCTGTCGATGTCCCCGATGATCACGGTGGGCAGTCCGAAGTGCCTTGCCAGGCCCATGTTCACATAGTCCCCGGCGCGCAGATTGATCTCGGCGGGGGAACCGGCACCCTCGCAGACGATCAATTCATGGTGGGCGGAAAGATCGACATAGGCGTCGAAGGCCGTCTCGGCCAGCCAGGAGCGGCCTGTGGCGTACTCACCGGCGTCGAGTTTACCGGCTGGTTGACCCATCGCCACGATGAAACTGCGCCGATCAGTGCCGGGCTTCAACAGCACAGGATTCATGGCGGCCTGGGGCGTGACACCGGCAGCGGTCGCCTGCAGATATTGGGCGCGGCCGATCTCGGCACCATCTGGGCAGACCATCGAATTGTTCGACATGTTCTGTGCCTTGTAGGGCGCCACATCAATGCCCTTTGCCCGCAGTGCGGCGCAGATGCCTGTGACCATTGCCGATTTTCCGGCATCCGAGCTGGTGCCTGTTACCAGGAGGCCACTCATCGCATGCCCCCGCCCGAGTTTCGAAGGTTCTTCATCGTGGGTCGTGGATGGTGTGGGTGATGGCCACCGCGGGAATGTGCGGTGACACAGTGCGCGATGCCGAGGCAGCCACCAGCCAATGTGGCAGTTGCAGCAATCATCACCCCGCGCACCAATGTTGCGGCTGCACTCACCCGGCTGCCGTCGGGGCGGGGCCCGTCGCCGAGCAGTCCACGGAATTCGATGCGCCCGGAGGGGTAGACATTGCGTCCGCCCAAGGTGATGCCCAGCGCACCTGCCCATGCAGATTCGCACCAGCCGCCATTGGGACTCGGATGATTGCGGGCATCCCTCGCCATGATTCGGGCAGTTGAGGTGATGCTCCCGCCGACAATGGGGGAGCAGGCTGTGGCCAGCACGCCGGTGAGTCGTGCCGGGATCCAATTGACGGCATCGTCCAACCGGGCTGCGGTCCTGCCGAAATTCTCATAGCGGGAATTGTGATGGCCGATCATGGCGTCAAGAGTGTTGATGCCCCGGTGGACAAGCATTCCGGGCATGCCTGCCACTGCGCCCCACCACAATGAGGCCACACCTGAATCAGAAGTATTTTCCGCCAGGGATTCGATGGTGCCTCTTGCGAGCTCTGATTCGGGCATGTCGGTGGGCACCCTGCCGCACAAATGCGGTAACCGAGTGCGAGCAGCTGCCAGATCGTCATCGGCGAGTGACTCGCCCATTGCCCTGCCCTCACTGGCCAGGGAATGCGTTCCGATCACCACCCATCCGGTGACTGACGTGGCCACGGCGCGGGCCACAGGGTGCCGACGAGTGGCGAGTTCCGCAACAATTCCGAGCATCGCTGGCGGCGCCAGCGCCACGACTGTGAAGGTTGTTCCGCGAGCGGTGGAATCGGCCCAGAGATGGCGTTCCAACCACGCCACCCAATTGCCGAACCATGCGGTGGGATGCATGCGGTTGCTGGGGTCGGGAACAAGACCATCAAGCACGACAGCGCCCACGAGACCCACAGCCCGGGAGCCCCACCCGCTCGCTAGGCTCGCCATATGAGCATCCGCGGCCTCGAAATTGCCTTGGTGCGCCACGGGCAGTCCACCGGCAATGGCAGTGGTCGTGTGTTGGGCCACGAAATGACCCCACCCCTCACTGCCACCGGGCGAAGCCAGGCCCGTGGTGCTGCTGAGCGCCTCGCCACCTGGGGTGCGACGGACCTGTGGAGCAGCGACATGGCCCGTGCTGTCCAGACTGCCCATGTCATTGGTGACAGACTGCGTCTTCCACTGCGCACGACTGCCCTGCTGCGAGAACAGGATCATGGGCGTCTTGACGGTCTGGTGGCGTCCGAGATGGCAGCCATCGTCACACCGCCCGGCAGCGACATCACCGAGATCCGTTGGGGTGGCGGAGAATCGGTGGCCGATGTCTATGCTCGTCTGCGCCGATTCATGGGAGTGATCGCTGGTGGTGACGGTCGGCGGCTGATCGTTGTCGGACACAGCGACATGGCCTGTGCGTTGAGCTCCATGCTTGCCGGTCTGGGTCACCGGCAGGTGGGCTGGAATCGTCTTGCCCATGGCGAGGTGCGCGAGCTTCATTGGGACGGACGCCAGATTCTGCCAGCGTGAACCCAGGGATGGGCGTCGTGCGCCCTGCGCATGTGTAGTCGTGAACTCCACTGGCCGTCCTTCGCGGTGCACGCGCAAGGAGCCATGATTATTCCCTGCGCCGGGGCAATGTGGGACGCATCGGCAGTCGACCGGGCTCGGGGATAACCCCATCACCGTTGCGGGACAGCGCCGGATTCCCACCGGCTTCGCTGCTGACACGTGCCGACCGAGGTCGACAAGCTGAGCCTAGTACAAGGTCATGCTTGCCCAGCCGAGCCTGCGGTCACGCGGTCCTTGTCAACGATCAGATTGGTCGCCCCAGAGCTCCTGCAGGAAGCTGTCGGCCCAGGCATCGATGTCGTGACGGAAGACCTGCTTGCGCATGGAACGCATCCTGCGCACATGGTTTGCATGGGAGTCGCCAGCAGCACGCAGCAGCTGATTCTTCATGCCATTGAGGTCATAGGGGTTGACCATATAGGCCTGTTTGAGTTCCAGGGAGGCTCCGGCGAATTCGCTCAGCACCAGCGAACCGGCGTCGGAGTCGTGGGCGGCCACATATTCCTTGGCCACCAGATTCATGCCGTCGCGCAGCGGAGTGACAACCATCACATCGGCGGCGCGATACATGGCTGCCAGGGCCAGTTTCGGATAGCTCGAGTGGCGATATTCAATGGGGGAGCGGCCGATGCGCCCGACCGATGAATTGATCCGCCCCACCATCTCGTCGATGATGCTGCGCAGCACCTGATAGCGGGCGACACCCTCGCGGGTGGGAGTGGCGATCTGCAGATAGACATTGCGCGTCGGGTCGAGCTGGCCTGATGCGAACAGCTCGCCGAAGGCGCGCACCCGATGGCGCAATCCCTTGGTGTAATCGAGGCGGTCAACACCCAGAAAAAGTGTCTCCGGATTGCCCAGATCGGCCCGCAATTGAGCGGCCTCTGCCTTGGCCTCCGGAGTACGCGACAGGTCCAGGATCTCCTGAGCATCAATGGAGATGGGATAGGCCCGGGAAATGATGACCCGTCCGTCCGGGGAAAAGATGCGGTCGGATTGGGTGCCCATGCCTGCCAGACGGCGCACCAGGTGATTGAAATTGCGGGCCGAGCCGGGGTCCTGAAAACCGATCTGGTCCGAGCCCAACAGGCCGCTGATCACCTGGTAGCGCCACGGCAGCTGCATGAACAATTCGGCAGGCGGGAAGGGAATGTGCAGGAAGAAACCGATCTTCAGATCGGGCCTCATCTGACGCAGCAGGGCAGGGACATTCTGCAGCTGGTAGTCCTGAACCCACACCGTTGCACCGATGGCAGCAGCCTTCGCGGCGGCCACGGCGAACCGTTGGTTGACGGCCATATAGCTGTCCCACCATTCGCGGTGATACTCGGGATGCTCCACACAGTCGTGATAGAGCGGCCAGAAAGTCGCATTCGACATGCCCTCGTAGTACTCGTTGAACTCCTGGGCCGAGATGTCCACCGGAACGATTCCGTAACCGTCAAAAGTGAAGGGTTCGGTGTGCTCGTCGGTGGCACCGGCCCAGCCCACCCACGTTCCACCATGTGCCTGCACCACAGGGATGAGGGCCGAGACAAGTCCACCGGGGGACAACTGCCATTCGGCGGCGCCGCCGTTGTCGGATGCCCGGTCGACAGGCAGCCGATTGGCAACCACGACAAACCGTGAAGTTCCTGCATCGCCTGATGTGCTCGCAGCGGGTTCCTGAACCGAATTCGGTGTGAACGTGCTCCGGACGGATGGTGAATCTTGATTCACGACGCAGACCTCCTTGACTGTGCAGTCTGCGTTGAGGCTACCAATGGCTGCCAGTGAGCTGACTGCTGGCCCGTGGTGAGCAATGCTCGGGACAAGGACAATTGTTCTCACGGCACTGTTGAAATCTGCAAAAGTGGAGTCATGATGAGCCGAGCAGATCTGGTCAGCTATCCCACCGAATTCGGGCGCGATACTTCCCGGGCGATGGCCGAAGATCCTGCGCAGGCACTTCTCTGCCTCGATTTTGATGGCACCCTGGCACCGATCGTCGCTGATCCGTCAGCCGCACGGGCCGACCCGCAGGCGATGGCTGCGCTGGGGGTGTTGCTCACCAAACTTGGCAGAGTCGCCATTGTCACCGGGCGGCCGGTTGATGTGGTGCTGCAGCTGGGTGGTTTTGCCCAGCTACCCGATACGAATTCCTTGCAGATCTTCGGCCAATACGGCGCCGAGACCTGGAACGGACGCACCGGACACATCACCATGCCGAGTGCGCCGCCTGCCATTGCAGCGGCATATGCACAGATCGAACAGATGCTCGATGAGCTGATACCCGCCCATCCCGAACTCATCGGCACAGTGTTGGAGGACAAGGGTCTGGCAGTGGGCGTGCACGTGCGCCGGGCAGCTGATCCGGCAGCAGCCCAGGCCGAATTGTCCGGGCGGCTCAACAACCTGGCGGATCGGCTCGGGCTTGTCACCGAACCCGGACGCAATGTTGTGGAACTTCGTGCCAGCAGAAGCGACAAGGGGGCAGTGGTTGATCAGCTGCTGGCCAGCGATCACACAATGTCTGCGGCTTTCTGTGGTGATGACCTGGGCGATATTGCGGCATTTGATGCGGTGGAGCGTTGGCGCAAGCGTTCAGGACGACCGGGCGCGTGCGTGGTCTCGGCATCCGATGAGGTGCCCGAGCTGGGGCAACGGGCAGATGTGCTGTGCCAGGGGCCGGCCGGCATTGCAGAATGGCTGGGGAGCTTGGCCGCTGCCTGCCGCTAGGAGATGTCCGCGTGGGATGGCTTCGGAGTGCGCGGCCCCGATAGGCTGACGCCGCCGGGGCGTTAGCTCAGCAGGTCAGAGCAGGGGACTCATAATCCCTGGGTCGTGGGTTCGAGCCCCACACGCCCCACCGGAACTCGGCGAGGCCGTTCAGCACATAGACTTCCACCCATGGCTGGGCGCATCAATGACGAGGACATCGCAGTCGTACGCGAACGGGCCCGTATTGATGAGATCGTCGGCTCGTATGTCACGCTGCGCAATGCAGGTGGCGGCTCGATGAAGGGGCTCTGCCCTTTCCACGACGAGAAAACGCCCAGCTTCCAGGTGACACCTGCACGAGGGCTGTTCTATTGCTTCGGTTGTGGTGAGGGCGGCGACGTCATCAGCTTCATGCAGAAGATCGACAATCTCACTTTTGTCGAGGCGGTCCAGGCCCTTGCCGACAAGGTGGGCGTGCAGCTGCGCATCGTTGACGACGGCACTCCTAGTCTGCCGCCGGGTCTGCGGGTGCGGATCATGGAAGCCAATTCATTGGCAGTCGAGTTCTATGCAGCTGCCCTCGTCACCCCGGAGGCGCTGGCTGCCCGTCGCATGCTCGATGGCCGTGGCTTCGATCGTCAGGCGGCAGAACATTTCGGGGTGGGCTACGCGCCCAAGTCGGGGCGTTCGCTTCATGAGCATCTGAACCATGCCGGGTTCACCGATGCCGAGCTCATCGCCGCCGGCCTGATCCGTGAACACGGTGGTTGGGACTATTTCCAGGGGCGGGTGATGTGGCCCATCAAGGACTCCGGTGCCTCGGTGCTCGGTTTCGGGGCACGGCATCTTTACGACGATGATCGTCTGCCGGCGAAATACATCAACACTCCCGAGACTCCCGTCTACAAGAAATCCCATGTGCTCTACGGGCTCGATCTGGCGCGTCAGAACATCGGCAAGAAACTCCAGGCGGTTGTCATGGAGGGCTACACCGATGTGATGTCTGCACATCTTGCAGGAGTGGACACGGCAGTGGCCGTCTGCGGCACAGCATTCGGGGAAAACCATGCCCGCCTGCTGCAGCGCCTGATGGGCAACAACGATTCGACCCGTGGGGAAATCGTGTTCACCTTCGACGGTGATCGGGCCGGTCAGGCGGCAGCGCTCAAGGTGTACAAACTTGATCGTTCGTTCACCACGCAGACCTATGTGGCAGTCGAGCCCAATGGACTCGACCCCTGCGATCTGCGAATGGCAAAGGGCGACGCTGCTGTGCGCGAGCTTGTCGGGCGTCGGGAACCCTTGTATCGCTATGTCATGGCCCACACAGTCTCGGGTTTCGACTTGGACCGCGCTGATGGACGGGTTGCTGCGGTGCGAGCCGCTTCCGGCATGCTCAACTCCATTCGGGACGCAAATCTTGTGGGGGAGTATGTGCGCGATCTGTCGCGCCTGGTGGGAATGGATGTCGATGAGGTGCGCCGCATGCTCAAACAGGCGCAGAGCAGAGGAAATCTGCAGGCCCCGTCACTGCCTGATTCACGACCGGAGGCCCAAGCCGGTGACGATGTGCCCAGCGTGCCGAGCCTGCCCTGGCCCGATGCCAATGATCGCAATCTTGCGGTGGAACGCGGCACGCTCAAACTGATGCTGCAGCATCCCACGCTGTTCGATACGGCCTGGAACGGCGTCACGCCCGAGGACTTCACGCATCCTGCTCTACGGGCCCTGTTCGAGAGCATCCGGGCGGTTCCCTTCGTGGCCAAGGGCTGGACCGATGCCCTGCAGGAGGCAGCTGCCGACCCGGTGGTGAAGCAGCTGGAGATTGCGCTGTTGGTCGAGCCGATCCTGCGGGAACCCGACGAAACATATGCTTCGGCCTACACCGCTCGCCTCCGCCTGCTGACCACTGCCCGAGCAATCGACGATCTCAAATCACGCCTCCAGCGCACCAATCCGCTGACCGACACCCAGGACTACGACGCCATGTTCGTGCGTCTGCTTGATCTTGAGACAGAGCGCAAGAAGCTTGCGCAGGCAAGTCTGGGCCTCACCGAATAACCTGCCCCGGGGCATGAGGCCGAGCCGGGGCTGGTGAAAGCTTCCAACTGCGGAATGGCTGGGCGTCGAGATCGTTTCTGAGGCAGATCACAACCAGCGCACGGTGTGACCGGGCCCTGTCCACAGGCATGCCCCCATGTGCAGCCCGGTGCCGATCATGGGCGCATGACAAAGTCGACATTGGAAGTCCTGGCCGTGTCCCATCATGCTGGGCACTGCCTTCCTGAGCCCCGGACGACGACACTTCGGCTGGATGGATCGGATGAGTGTCGGCTGGCGATGCTGATCGAGGCCGGGCTGTTTGGCCAGCACTGTCTTGATGCCGCGAACCATCCGCATGGCGCCACGCAGCCGGAACTTCAACTGATCGCCCTGGAAGGCCAGGGTGCCTGGGAGATGTTCTTTGACGCCAACACCGCCATGGTGCGCGCAATTGTCGCGCGCTGGAGACCACGCGATGACAGTGAGGCAGAGGAACTGATCCATGAGGGCCAGGTGGGCTTGGTGGAGGCCATCATGCGGTTCGACCACCTACGTGGCTGGCGTTTCAGCACGCTGGCGTGGAATCTCATCTCCAGCCATGTGTCCACGGCGGCGGTGGGCCTGCGAAGTTGTGGTTCGGCAACCGTCTCCCATGCCCGACGGGTTGCAGAAATCGAGCGTGCGCGAGCCGGCGAAGTGGCCCGACTCGGGCGTGAGGTGAGCGTCACTGAAATCGCCCTCAGCGTGGGCAGGAGACCTGAGGCCGTGAGCCGGGACCTGCAGCAGGCCCACCGTGTTGACGCCGATCCCCATGCTCTGGAGGAACTTGTGTCAGGGCACTCAGCACGCTCGGGCATCGGCCCGCTGGCCGGAGTGCATGACGAATTGCCCTGGGACGGTGATGAATTGGATTTCCTGGCCGATCTTCCAACCGATGAGCGCGTGCTGCTGCGTTGGCATTTCGGCGTCGGATGCCCGGAGCCGCTGCCACTTCGTGAAATCGCCCAGCGTATGGACATCAGTGTCTCGGCAGCTTCCAGACTCAAGGCACGAGCGATAGCCCATGGTCGGCAAGCAGCTTCACGAAGATTGGCAGCCTAGGGCGATATGCAGCACATCTGGTGCAAGGGGTAACAATGGGATGTATGCCACGCATCAGAGCGCGCCGAAAGCGCGATACAGATGACCATGAACTCGTAGTGGACCCCGAGCTGCTGACCGGGCTGCGGGCCGCACTGGGTCACCGTCCCGTTGTGCTCGCCATGGCGAAGGGTGAGGGTGCGCTGTGTGTGGCCACACCGCAGACCTTCTGCGTGCACAGTGCCGATGCATGGCAGGTGATCGGTTGGGAGAACATCCAGAATGGCGACTGGGACAATGACTCCCAGACCCTGTCATGGATGCTCCTCGATGGCACAGTGGGTCGGGCCTCGGTGACGGACACGGATCGGCTGCCCGGGGTTTTCCGAGAGCGTGTGCGGGCCTCAATCCTGGTGGAGGACACCACTGAGGTGTCGGAGGGCAAGGGCTCGGTGCTCATTGCCGGACGCAAGAACCCGGGCGGCGATGGGGTGATCACATGGACCGCCCAAGCGCTGCGTCGCACCGATCTTGCCGATCCGGAGGTGGCGGAGCACATCGTGCGACGCACAGCAGAGCTGCGCGCCGAATTCACTGTGTGAGCGTGGATCGCGGGACTTCCTTCCACCAAGGCATCCACACGTCACGGCCTCCACAGCGGCTGGGTGATTTTTCTTCAATGGCATGAACTGGTAACGTTCTTCGAGCGTCGAACAGCTAGTTCGGCCGATCCCTGGTAGCTCAATTGGCAGAGCATCTGACTGTTAATCAGAGGGTTACTGGTTCGAGTCCAGTCCGGGGAGCCACGCAGCTGAAGCCGCCGATCCATTGGATCCGGCGGCTTTTGCGTTGCACGGGCACACAGGTCCTTGCGTGCTGACAGCATTGCCAACATGCAAGGACCTGTATGGGCCCGCCATTGCGGAAATGAATTATTTGGCTGCCACGGCTGTGGGCTGACCCAAGCCATCAAGCAACTCTGCAAACCACGGCAGAGTGATGTCGAAGGGCTTGTGGCCGGCAATCCTCGTGAAGTCAATGACGCTGAGCTTGTCACCGGCCTCCTCGTCCTGACCCACCACGCCGGAGTTGCCCTTCAGCGCGGCATCAACGGCCATCCGTGCTGTGGTTGAGATGAGCTCCCGATCCTGCTCATTGGAACTGGCCGAGCGGGCGAAATAGCCCGACTTCTGCACCATCGTCTTGCCAGCGCCGATCCGCTCGGCAAACTGCTTGGCAAACCAGGCACCCGGGTTGATCTTGTCGAGCTGCACATGGCCGAATGCGTCGGTGGGCACTTCCTGGCCGGCAGCCTGCATCTGGGCGATGATGTCGGGAACACCGGCACCCTCCGAGATGAATATATTCACATTTCCCACCTCGTCCATCACCGTGCGCAAGCGATCTGCCTCGGCGTCCAGATCAATGGCAGCTTCCGGAATGTAGAGCGCATGGATGTCCCATTCGCGACGGTCCAGCCCTGCCTCGGGCAACCACTCCTGAGTGTCGAGCCACTGCACATAACGCCGCGAAGTCTCGGCTGCCAGGTAGCCACAGTTGCGTCCCATGATCTCGTGGATGATCAGCTCGCGCGGCGCAGCATTGTGCTCAGCAATGATGTTGGCAGCAAAACGGGCACCCTCATCGGCGGCCGTCCAGGCCCCAAGAGACTGACGGATGGGAACAATGTCATTGTCGATGGTCTTTGGAAGTCCCACTACGGTGAGCGGATAGTCGTGCTTGGCAAGATATGCCGCCAAATCTGCTGCGGTCGTATTTGTGTCGTCGCCACCAATGGTGTGCAGTACATCGACACCGTCTGCGACCAGTTGATCGGCTGCGACCTTCAGCGGATCTGCTCCTGCCGGCACCAGACCGCGGGACACCAGATCGTCGACATTGGTCAGCTTCACCCGTGAATTTCCGATGGGGGAGCCGCCGAAGGCAAACAGACGGTCGGCGTGCTCGCGCACAACATCCGGGAATTCCATCGAGTCCGCCTTGAGCAGCCCCTCGTAGCCGTAGCGGTATCCAATGATCTGCGTCTGGGGCGAGACCTCGGAATAGCGTTTGATGAGTTCGGCGATGGCAGAGGACAGGCATGGAGCGAATCCGCCAGCGGTCAGCAGTGCGACCTTCTTGACCATGAAGATTGGGCCTTTCGTGTGATGTTCGCCAGACGGCAGATCGACCGCCTGACAAGGATCAGCCTAGGGCACTGGGCCTGTGCTGCGGGTGTGTGCTGCGGGCGCCGGAAGCCCCACAGTGATGCCCGCTACTCACTGCCGGGCATCTGGAGTTCACGGGGTGTTTTCCCACATGGCTTGTGTCCATCGGCTCGGCCATGTGAGGCTTGGGCGCAGACCCCCCAGGAGAGCCATGTTCGCGCAAAAGCTTGCCCATTCCCGTCATCCCAACCGCATGGGAGCTGCCCACGATGAGCGTGGAGCCAGCGTCAGCGTGCTGATAGCAGCCGCAATCCCCGCCTTCATCTTGGTGTGTGGCCTTGCTGTTGACGGCGCCCATCAAGTGAGCGCACAACGCAAAGCTGCACTTGTTGCCGCCCAAGCCGCTCGGGTTGGTGTTGACAGCTCTGCCGGTGAACGACTCAACGGGGATCAGGCGGTGGAACTGGCCAGATCGGCAGCCATGGATGAAGTGGCTGAAACACCTGGTATGGCCGCTACGACCCACGTCGACGCTGATGGCCAATTGCACGTCGATGTCACCACCAGCATCGACACGGCGTTCCTGCCCATCATCGGGATCAACAGCCTGCCGGCACAAGCCGGCGCCACTGCCCAGTTGCGGAGAAACTAGCGACACCAGAAATGTGTGCGAACACATCTCGCCTAGTCTGGAGGGCATGGCTCGCTATTACCCCGTGCATCCGGAGAATCCCCAGGCGCGTTCCCTGCACCAGGTCACCGATCTGTTGCGCGACGGCGCCGTGATTGCCTATCCCACGGATTCGGGATTCGCCTTGGGCACCCTGTTCGGGAACAAGGACGGCATCGACACCATGCGTCGTATCCGCCACCTCGACGAGCGCCATCATCTGTCGGTGGTGGTCAGTGAGTTTGCCCAGCTCGGACGCTATGTGGACATGGACAATCGGGAGTTCCGCGCCGTCAAGGCATCGACTCCGGGGCCGTTCACCTTCATCCTGCGCGCCACCCGTGAAGTGCCGCGTGGGATGCAACACCCGAGTCAGAAAACCGTGGGCGTGCGTGTGCCAGACCATGTCACTGCCCTGGCGCTGTTGGACGCGCTGGGGGAGCCACTGGTTTCGAGCACGCTGATCATGCCCGGTGAAGAAGAGCCCATGAGTGATGGCTGGCAGATTGCCGAGACCCTGGAGCATGACATCGAGGCGGTGCTGGACTCCGGCGATGCCGGACACGAGCCCACCACTGTGATTGATCTCACCGGGGAATCGCCAGTGATTGTGCGTCGCGGTGGTGGAGCCACCGATTTGTTTGAGTGAGCCGGAGCCCTATGCCGTCCACAACCAGTAGGCGGCACCAAGCGCGGCAACGATCGGAATCAGCAGCAGCCACAATGAGTCGGTTTGTCGTTTCTGGTGGCGGCGTGCACCGGCAATGAGGAAACCTGCGCCCAGCCCGACGAGGAAGCCGCCGATGTGGCCCTGCCATGCGATTCCCGGCACGATGAAGTCGAAAACCAGATTGATGGCAAGCAACACCCAGATACCCGAATTGCGGATGCCTGCCAGCTTGTACAGGCCCACAAGCACACCGAACATTCCGAACACAGCGCCGGATGCGCCGACCATGGCCCCCGGTGTCGATGTGAGCGCAGAGATCAGAATGAACAGCGCGCTGCCGCCCAATGCGCTCAGGAGATAACTCAGCAGGTAGTCACGGCGTCCGATGGCCGGTTCAATGGTGCGTCCCAGAATCCATAGCATGAGCATATTGCCCAGGATGTGCATGATTCCGCTGGTCGAATGGGCGAAGGCTGAGGTGATGAGCCGCCAGGGTTCGGCTGACCAATTCCACGAGCCCAGTGTGACGGCGTAGTTGACGCCGGGCACCACCAACTGCGCAACCCAGACAAGCGCACAGGCCACCATGATCGAGTAGGTGACCAGCATCGGATTCCGCCCGCTGCTGCGCCCAGTTGCTGTGCTGGGCTGGTTGAACCACCGCCCCTGCCGGGCATTTTGCCGACCTTGGTTGCGTGGGTCGGGCCAGCCGGAATACGGACGATCGCTCATTCCTCGAGCCTATGTGGTGCCTCGATGCAGTGAAACCCAGCGCGGAGAAACCGACAGAGTGAAACCCAGAGCAGCGAAACCTGATGCCTGTGACGCAGTGATCACCAACACTCGGACCTCCCAGGCCCCGCTTCTGTGCCGGAGCACTGGACGTTCACGCCAACAGCGAAGCTCCTGCGAGCGGAAGCGAGGCCGGGAACCGGTCATCGGATGGCAGGATGGAATGCATGGCAACCTGGGTCTTTTTGCATGCGCACCCCGATGACGAGAGCACCGGAACAGCAGGAACCATGGCCATGGCTCATGAACGGGGAGATCGTGTGGTGCTCATCGTTGCCACCGATGGCGACGAGGGGACGAGCCCGGATGATCTGTCACCCGGTGAGGCAGTGCGTGATCGCCGACATGCCGAGCTCATGCGCTCAGCAGCAACAATCGGCATCGATCGTGTCGAGTGGCTCGGCTATGCAGATTCAGGAATGACCGGTTGGGCGCAGAACAAGGCGCCAGACGCCTTCTGCAATGCCCAGCTGGATGTGGCAGCACAACGGGTGGCAGCGATCATTGACCAGGAACAGGCCGATGTCTTCGTGCACTACGACCCCCACGGCAGCTATGGGCACCCTGACCACATCATGGTGCACCGGGTGGGGGAAGTTGCCGCCGGGCTGATCACGCGGCCCCTGCGAGTGCTGGAACAGACTATCGACCGCGACATGGCCGATGAGGATCCGGACACACTTGCTTCACTGGGGCTCGGCGACAACGGCTTCGCCACCGGTGAGGCACTGGGCGATGACGGATTGCCGATCGGCTCCGCGCATGACCAGGTGCGTTGGGCAGTTCCCCTGAGCGATCATGTTCTTGACATCAAGCATGCGGCGCTGGCCTGCCATGCCAGCCAGAGTGATGCGGCAATGTTCCTGGCTCTGCCGATGGCTGCATTCCGCTATGTGTTCCGCGCCGAGTCGTATTGTGAACCGGCCAACCCCGGCCCCTACACCCGTGGCTGGCCACTCTCAGGCTGATCATTTGCTGCCCGGCACGGGCTTCCAGCCAGCTCCGACTGGCTTTCCGTGCTGACAGTGATGCCCCGGCCACGACAGTGCGTCATGGCCGGGGCATCACTGTCTGGAACATCAAGCGGTTGGCTCGCCCGGGCCCCGGGGGTCCTCGGGACCCTGGGCGGTGCCGTCTTCGGGCTTGTCGCCATCAGCGGGCTTGTCTGGGTCCATAGGCTCGTCGCTGCGGGAATCGGAATGATCGGTGTCCGAATTGTCGGCGCCGGTGTCCAGACTGGCCAGGTAATCCTCCATCTCCTGTCCGATCTCGTCGGCGTCGGGGATGTCGGCTTCAGTCATCGGCAGTGAGTGGTCGCGCATGTAACGGTCGTACTGTTCCTCCATTTGCCCAACCATCTGCTGGAGCTCATCAGACTGCTCCACCTGACTGTCGATCTGGGCGCGTGCTAGGTGCGAAGCCTGTTGCAAGGAACTGACAGGGATGTTGAGCCCGGCCAAATCATGCAGCCCATTCATCACGGCAATGGCGCCGTCGGGGTATTCGGTATCGGCAAGATACTGCGGCACCCTGGCCACCAGCCCAATGACATCGCGCTGCTTCTCGCCCAATCGCTGGGTGAGCATGGCAAGGAACGAGGCGCTCATGCGGAATGAGCCGCTGCCCTGATTGCCAGGAATCAGTTCGGGGCGGGTTGCCACCTTCAGCAGATTGATGGGACGTGTGTGTGGCACGGGCATGGGGACACCCTGTGCTGTGACGAGCAATTGCACATCCAGCTGATCCATCAACCATTCAATGGTGGCGCTGACGCGCTCCCACTGGAGTGCGGGCTCGGGCCCGGTGAGCAACAGGAAGGGGTTTCCGGACTTGTCCACCACCTCGTGCAGGGTCATCGACGGCGACACATAGTTGTCGTAGTGGTCCTGGTCGAAGTCAATCGGCGGACGGTGGCCGCGGTAGTCCATGATCTGATCAATGTCGAAGTCACCGATCTTGCGATGGCTGAGGGTATTGAGCAGATGCTCATCGATCTGTGCCTGGCTGGCTCCGACATCGCCGTAGCTGCCAAGCGTCACCACCATGACGCGGTCATGAATGGTGCGCTGGTCGATCGTGGGCTCATAGGAAAACAGAGTTGTCGGATCGATCATGTCGTATGCCTCCTGCACATGTGGTTGTCCACGTACATCCATGAGAACACAGGGAACGCCCTCGGCATTCCCCATGGCGGTGATCAATGACTGATTGACCGCACATTCACTGCTGAAGCACAGCAGGGTGCCGGCTGATGAAGGGCGTCAGGCCAGCAAATTGCGATCAGAAAGTTGGGCGCCCTTGATGTGATCGAAGCGCTCAAGAAGGTCGGCGACAGTGGCCTTGCGCTTCTCGTCGCCGCTCAGCTCCAGCACGATGTTGCCTTCGTGCATCATGATGAGACGGTTCCCGAGCCGCAGGGCCTGTTCCATGTTGTGGGTGACCATCAGCGTGGTCAGGTGATGCGTCGCCACAAGCTCTCCGGTGAGTCGGGTGATGAGCTCGGCGCGCTGGGGATCCAGGGCGGCAGTGTGCTCATCGAGCAGGAGCACACGAGGGTTGCTGGCGGTGGCCATCACCAGGCTGAGTGCCTGACGTTGTCCGCCGGAAAGCAGGCCCACCTTGGTGTGCAGGCGGTCTTCCAAGCCCTGCTGCAGCACTGCCAGCACTTCGCGGAACCGCTTTCTGCGGGCAGTTGAGACTCCCCGAGCAAGACCCCTGAAATGTCCTCTCGACAGGGCGATGGACAGATTCTCCTCAACAGTCATATGGGCTGCCGTGCCTGCCATCGGGTCCTGGAACACCCGGCCCACATCGCGAGCCACGATGTAGTCGGGCATCTTGGTCACATTGCGACCGTCGATGCCGGTGGTGCCCTCGTCCGGGCGATATGCGCCGGCAATCACCTTGAGCAGCGTGGACTTGCCCGCTCCGGTCGGGCCGGTCACCGTCACGAAATCGCCATCTGCCAGGTCAAGAGTGATGCCCCGCAGAGCGATCTTCTCGTTGGCCGTATGGGGGAAGAAGGCCTTGGTCACGTCATGAATTTGCAGCATCTCAGGCTCCTGCCTCCGCATGATCGGAAACCCCGGGGCCACCAGCAACTGCTGGTTGGCCCGCACGCTGATGGCTGCGATGTCGTCGACTGTTTGCCCCCATGGAGGCCCAGCGTGGCACCAGGAGCGCAATGATCACGATGAGCGCACTCACCAGTTTCATGTCATTCGGATCCAGCCCCACGGTGAGCGCAAGTTGGATGATGACGCGATAGAGCAGTGAGCCGATCACCACGGCAACGGTGGCGATGACCACCCGGGTGGATCGCAGGATGGCGCTGCCAAGAATCACCGAGGCCAGTCCGGCGACGATGAGTCCGATGCCCATCGTGGCATCGGCGAAACCCTGGTACTGGGCAACCAACGCACCCGACAGACCCACCAGACCGTTCGATGCGGAAAGCCCGAGGATCTTCATCGCGTCGGTATTAATGCCATTGGCCCTTGCCATGGATTCATTGGCGCCCGTGGCCCGCAGACTCAACCCCATATCGGTATTGAGGAACCAATCGGTGAGCAGGATGAAGAGCACCACCACGAGAGCAAAAATGGCGATGGATGCTCCCGAGGCGAGCAGATGATTCGACTTCAGGGGAGTGAGGATCGTCTCGGCGCGGGTGAGCGACACATTGGGCTTGCCCATGATTCGCAGGTTGATCGAGTACAAGGCGATCTGGGTGAGAATTCCAGCAAGCAGCGGATGTATCCGGCCCTTGGTCGACAGCACCCCGGTGATGGCGCCGGCCACCAGGCCTCCAACGAGTCCCAGCCCGGTGGCGACCCACGGATCGCCGCCCCTGGCCAGATGGGTGGCAGTGAGAGCTGCTCCGGTGGTGAAGCTGCCATCCACAGTGAGATCCGGGAAGTCCAGAATGCGGAAGGTGAGATAGACCCCCAGGGCCATCAAGCCGTAGATGAGTCCCAGATCAATTGCGCCCAGCATCAGTGATTAGCCGACCTTCTCGGCCTTGTCGGCCAGTTCAGCAGGAATGGTGACGCCCATCAGCGCGGCGGCCTGCTCATTGATGTAAAGCTTCAGATCCTGCTGGGTTTCCACTGGCATGGTGGCCGGTTCGGCTTCGCCGTTGAGAATCTTCACGGCCATCTGGCCGGTCTGGTAGCCGAGTGTGGTGTAGTCGATGCCATAGGTGATCACGGCGCCGTTGCGCACCGAGTCCGCCTCGGCGGAGACGAGCGGGATCTGACGATCTTCACACACCTGAATGACGGCGGGCAGACCCGAGACGACATTGTTGTCGGTGGGAATGTAGATGGCATCCACATCAAGCGAGGTCACTGCCTGCTGCAGCTCACCGGTGGTTGTGATCGACTTCTCCTGCACCGAAAGACCCTGGTCAGCGGCTGCCTGCTTCGCCTGCTCCACCTGGACGGTCGAATTCACCTCGCCCGCCGAGTAGACGATGCCGACACTCGTTGCATTCGGTGCAATCTGCTTGATCAGGCCGATCTGGTCGGCCACGGGGTTCATATCGCTGGTGCCGGTGACATTGCCGCCCGGGGCGTCGTTCGAGGCCACCAGATCGGCAGAGGCCGGATCGGTGACTGCGGTGAAGAGGATGGGGGTGTCGGTGATGGCCTGCGCCGCTGCTTGGGCGGCGGGGGTGGCAATTGCCAACACGAGATCAAGATTGTCTGCTGCGAACTTCGAGGCGATATTGGCTGCAGTGCTCTGATCGCCCTGGGCATTCTGCTCATCGAAGCTGGCGTCGATGCCGGCATCGGTGATGGCCTTCTTGAAACCCTCTCGTGCTGCGTCGAGCGAGGTGTGGGTGAGAATCTGGGTGATCCCGATCTTCACCGCAGTGGATGAGCCGGAGTCATCGCTCGAACAGGCCGCCAGGGGGATGGCCAAACCCATCACGCCCAATGTCCCGAGCAGGGTACGACGCTTCATGATGATCACCTTCGCAGTACAAGTGGGTGGATGTCGTGCGGGTACAACACTTGCATCAACCAGTGATGTACGGAAAACCGTGCAGGATGGTCCTTGCAATTTCGTCGTCAAAACTACTGGTTCGCAGTGTCCACGTGCGCTCGATCTCGCGCGTCAAGACCGCATCTGACCATGGTGGGTCCTGTGTCAGTGGGGGGGCCGTTAGGCTGGCCTTCCTTGGAAGTGGGCCCAATGTTGATGTGGAAAGGAGCCCCATGTCGATGCCCCGATTCGTTCTGATGCGCCATGGCGAGACCGACTGGAACAGTCAGGACCGCTATCAGGGGTCTGCAGACATCCCACTCAATGCTGTCGGCCGCGGCCAAGCAGAATCTGCAGCTGCATGGATTGCCCGGATGAAGCCGGTGGCGATCTGGTCGTCACCTCTGCAGCGGGCTCTGGACACGGCCAAGGCCGTTGCCGAACTCAGCGGGCAGCAGATTGCGGTGGATCCGCGGCTTGCAGAGCTCAACTATGGCGACTACGAGGGTTGGACCTGGGACCAGATCTTCGCCGTGCAACCAGAGCTGTTGGCCTGGCGGCAGGGCCTTTCCGACGGCCGCTGGTCGCCTGCAGGTGAGACGGGCGCCGAAGTGATGGCTCGGATGGGTGAGGCCCTTGCCGAGATCGATCGCAATACCGAGCCCGGCACCATCGTTGTGGCCAGCCATGGCACTGCCATCAGATTGGGGATCGCGGCATTGGTCGGTTGGGACTATCCCACCATCTGGAAACTGGGCTCCATCGGCAACTGCTGCTACACCGAGCTGGTCACCGAATTCGATGCCTGGCGGGTTGACCGGTTCAATGTTCCACCGCTTTGGAACTACGCCGGATAGCCGAGCGCCATCGACGCGCCCGTGCGTGCTAACTTGACCGGCATGGCCACGCCCGAACAGTCCGCTTCCGGTTCCGATTTCATTGCCGATGCCATCGGGCGTGACAACGAGCAGGGCAGCTATGCCGGTCGGGTGCAGACCCGCTTCCCGCCTGAACCAAATGGCTACCTCCACATCGGCCATGCAAAAGCCATCACGGTGGATTTCGGGATGGCTGCGGAGTTCAACGGTGTGTGCAATGTTCGTCTCGACGACACCAACCCCGTTGCAGAGGATCCGGAGTTCGTGAACTCGATCCTCAGCGACATCAAATGGTTGGGTTATCGGCCCAACAGCGTGGTGCATGCCTCGGACTATTTCGACCAGCTCTATCAATGGGCAGTCCATCTGATCGGTGAGGGCCTGGCATACGTGGATGACCAGGACACCGAAACCATTTCTGTCCAGCGGGGTGGCTTCGGCAAGCCGGGCATTGAAAGCCCCTGCAGGGCTCGCAGTGTTGCCGAGAATCTGGATCTCTTCACACGGATGCGCGCTGGTGAGCTCGACGAGGGTGCCTGTGTGTTGCGGGCCAAAATCGACATGCAGGCCGACAACATGGCCATGCGTGATCCGGTGATGTACCGCATTCGCCATGTCACACACCATCAGACGGGCAATGACTGGCCCATCTATCCCACCTACGACTGGGCGCATGGCCAATCCGATGCCATCGAGGGTGTCACCCATTCGCTGTGCACGCTCGAGTTCGATTCCCATCGTCCGCTGTACAACTGGTTCCTCGAGCATCTTCCGCTGCCGGGTGACAAGCCCCGTCAGATCGAATTCGCCAGGCTGGAACTCACCCACACCGTCACATCCAAGCGGCGGCTGGCGAAACTAGTTGCCGACGGTGTCGTCAACGGCTGGGATGACCCCCGCATGCCAACCCTGCAGGGCCTGCGGCGACGTGGTTATCCGGCCGTTGCCGTGCGCGATTTCTGCCGTGACATCGGCACCACGCGAACGAATTCACGACACAACATTGAAGAGCTCGAGGCCTTCGTGCGCCGGGAGTTGAACCGCACGGCCCAACGCCGCATGGTGGTGACCCGCCCGCTCCGTCTTGTGATCGACAATTGGCCCACAGACGCACAGGGCGCTCCCCAGGTGGATTGGTTCGAACTCACGAACAACCCGGAGAATCCCGATGATGGCACCCGCAAGGTGCCCTTCAGCGGAGAATTGTTCATAGAACGCGAGGATTTCGCCGAGGTGGCGCCCCCGAAGTTCTTCAGGCTGTCCATCGGGCGCGAAGTCCGATTGCGCGGGGCCTATTTCGTCACTGCCACGAGTGTCGAGAAGGATTCTGACGGACAGGTCACCACGGTTCATGCCGATTACGACCCCCAGACGCGTGGTGGAGATGCGCCAGATGGCCGGAAGGTGAAATCAACCATGCACTGGGTGAGTGCTGCCCATGCGGTTGATCTGCGCGTGGCGCTCTACGACCGTCTCTTCACTGCCGAGGCACCCGGTGAATCGACGGGTGAGCCGCTGGACGATCTCAATCCCCATTCCGTGGAGCTGCTGGAGCAGGCGAAGGCTGAGCCCACCATCAACCAGGTGGCTGCGGGTGAAGTCGTGCAATTCGAGCGACTCGGATATTTCTGCGCCGATCTGGACACACCGCTGCTCTTCCACCGCACCGTGGGGCTGCGCGATGAATGGGCAGCCCAACAGCGCAGGGCTGCTAAGGCTGCGCAATCCGCCGGCAAGAAATAGGACGGGGCTGGCAAGAAAAGGCCTGGGCTGGCAAGAAAAAGGACTGGGCCTCAACGGCCTGCAACGGCGTCCTGAGCTGCTCTTGTGGGCTCTGCCAGGCCCACCAGCTGCACCTCGGCTGGGCGTCCATAGGCCCACAGGGCAAGCTGCCGGGCGCTTCCCCGCACCGTGACGATCGGGACACCTGATGTGGCAACGATGCGTGCCGGCCGGGGCCCGTCGAGTCGTTCGAGCTGGATGCCCACCGGACTTGCATGTGCCAGCAGCGGAGCCATCATGCCCAGGCGTTGCCAGATCTCATCGGACAGACGCTCGTGGAAGGGCTCGCCCGGGTGGCTGCCCCGGTCATTTCCCAGCTGCCCATGCCCGCTGTGGGCGCGATGGCCAGCCACTGAGTGTTGACCGGCGTCGGTGACATCATGCAGATGGACGAAGAACTCCAAGCAATTCCCGAGCCGATCGATGGGCTGGAATGCCCACAGGGTCAGGGGACGTGGCCCCGCACGGAAGCGGCTGATGAGGCCGGGGAAACCATAGCGGCGCAGTGCCTGGCGCATGAGTGATTCCGTGAGCTGGTTGGCTGCCCGCCCACCGGCCCCGGCAATCCCCAACAGCGCCAGGGGCTTGTTCTCGCGCACATAGAGATGCGCTGCCAGATCGGCTGCGCTCCAGCCTGAACAGAGCGTGGGGGCGTCGGGGCCTGCCGCCACCAGTGCATCGGCCAGTTGATGGCGAAAATGGTGGGCGCCATCACGGCGCAAGGAGGTGGACACGGGTCCACTGTAGATAGCCACTGGAGCCGCACACTGTGCGGGTCCGGGTGACGACCGGGGAGTGCCGTCATCTGGCGACTGCTCACAGCGCGGCGATGATGGGGGAGAATGGCAGGGTGTCCATCCCATCCGGCAAGGTGCAGCCAACGAACTCCAATGCGCTGAAGGCAATGGCCGAAACCGAGCTCGATCCCGCGATTGCTGCGCGTCTGAAGCGCAATGATGCGGGGCTCGTGCCTGCCATCGCCCAAGATGCGGCAAATGGCCGGGTGCTCATGATGGCATGGATGAACGACCGGGCCCTGGCATTGACGCTGGCCACCGGCAGAGCCACATATTGGTCCCGATCGCGACAGGAGTTGTGGGTCAAGGGTGAGACGAGTGGCCATACGCAGAATGTCCGGGAGCTCTGGTTGGACTGCGACGGTGACACGATCCTGCTGAGTGTCGACCAGCTCGGACCTGCCTGCCATACCGGTGCACAGACCTGTTTCGATGCCGGTGGCCGTCTGCCATTGGCTGCCCAGCAGCCGCTGGATGGTGCATCCGATAATGCTGCGCCCGTTGTGGGGCGGCAGCAGTGAGCACAGTCCAGACATTGACCGGGGAACTGACGATCGAGCCCAGCCTGGACGGCTTTCGGGAACAGGCCCGCAACCGACGCGTGGTGGGCGTCTACACACGCCTGCGGGCAGATGATCTCACTCCGATCGCGCTGTATGAGCAGCTGACCGGAGGCGCCGAGGGCAGCTTCATCTTTGAATCAGCGGAGCAGGGCAGCTGGTCACGCTGGTCGTTCATCGGTGTGCACTGCCCGTCAATGCTTGTCGGACGCGGCGACCACAGCGAATGGTTGGGTCGTCCGTTGAACGGGCTGCCGGCCAGTGGCCCCTCACTTGAGGTGCTCGATGCCACGCTGAAGGCCCTTCACACCCCGGCTGACCCCACACTTCCACCCTTCAGCTCAGGAATGGTGGGATATCTCGGCTGGGATGTGAAACGTCAGGTGGAACCAAGTCTTGGCACGCCCAACCCCGATGAACTTGGCGTGCCTGACATGGTCATGATGTTGGCCACTGACATGGCCGTCCTCGACCACCACCGGGGCGAGGTGTGGCTGATTGCCAATGCCATCAATTTCAATGGCACGCCCCAGGGCGTCGATGCTGCCCATCACGATGCGGTGCAGCGGGTGCAGGCCATGGCGGCCAAGCTTGCAGAGCCCCGTCGTGCCCTGTTGGTAAGCATCCACGATGATGCGCAGCCGCAGGTGCGGGAGCGTTGCGCGCCCGGTGAGTTCGAGCAGATGGTGGCCCGCGCCAAGGAATACGTCATGGCCGGTGACATCTTTCAGGTGGTGCCTGCCCAGCGATTTGACGTTGATGTGGCGGCATCCGGTTTCGACATCTATCGCGAATTGTGCGTGGAGAATCCCAGCCCCTATCTGTTCTTGTTGAAGCTTCCCGGGTTCGACATCATCGGATCGAGCCCCGAAGCCCTGGTGACGGTCACCGATGGTCGGGCCACCACCCATCCCATAGCGGGCACCCGCCCCCGTGGTGCAACGGAGGCCGAGGACCGCCAGCTCGAGGATGAGTTGCTTGCCGACGAAAAAGAACGCGCCGAACATCTCATGCTCGTCGATCTGGGCCGCAATGATCTTGGCAGGGTGTGCACACCCGGAAGCGTGACGGTGACCCAGTTCATGCATGTCGGGCGCTACAGCCATGTGATGCATCTGGAAGCTGCGGTCACCGGTGTTGTGCGGCCGGAGCTGAATGCCCTCGAAGTGGTGATGTCGTGCTTCCCGGCAGGCACCCTGTCAGGGGCGCCGAAGCTGCGGGCCATGCAGATCATCGACGAGCTCGAATCCACCGCACGTGGTCCCTACGGTGGCGTGGTGGGTTATTTCGATTTTGCGGGCAATGCCGATACCGCGATCTGTATTCGCACGGCAGTTGTTGTCGATGGTGTGGCCCATGTGTCGGCCGGAGCGGGAATCGTGGCTGATTCGGTGGCGGCAAGCGAGAATGTCGAGAGCCACAACAAGGCAGCAGCTGTGCTTGTTGCCCTGGCGCGTGCCGATGCTTCCCGTCCGATTGCCCAAGGCATCAGCGCCGACCCGGTACAAGTGCCCAACCCAGCAGACAACAGTGGAAGGACCCCGGAACAGTCATGACAGTGCTTGACGAGATCATCACCGGAGTGCGCGCCGACATGGCCGCCAGAATGGTGCACGTGGCGCCCAGCCAGCTGTCAGAGCGGATCCGATGGATGGGGCCCACGCTTGACCCCCGGCCCCGTTTCGCCGGGCCCGATATCTCGGTGATTGCCGAGGTGAAACGCTCCAGCCCCTCCAAGGGTGCGCTCGCCACGATCGATGATCCGGCGGCTGTCGCAAAGGCATACCAGCAGGGTGGTGCCGCTGCCATCTCGGTGCTCACTGAAAAGCGTCGGTTCGGAGGAACACCGGAGGACCTGTGGGACGTGCGCGAGGCAGTTGACATTCCGATCTTGCGCAAGGACTTCGTCGTCGATCCCTATCAGGTGCTGGAGGCCCGGGCATGGGGCGCAGATCTGGTGCTGTTGATCGTTGCGGCACTCAGTGACCGGATGCTCAAGGTGCTGCATGAGCAGGCCGTTTCACTGGGTCTGTTGCCCCTTGTCGAGGTGCACACGGAAGAAGAAATGCGACGGGCGTTGTTGCTGGAGCCTGAGCTGATCGGGGTGAACAACCGCAATCTGAAAACCTTGGATGTTGAGTTGGCGCGTTTCGAGCATCTGCGCCCGATGATCCCGGAGGGCACCCTGGTGGTGGCCGAATCGGGAATCCGCAATGGCGATGATGTGCGCCGTGTGCATGATGCCGGCGCTGATGTGGTGTTGGTTGGCGAGGCATTGGTCACCAGCGACAACCGCGAACAGGCAGTGAAGAACTTGATTTCGGCTGCTGGCCCACGAACCACCGTCCCTGCCACGTCGGCATTGGGGCAAGAGGAGAATCATGACTGACAAGGCGCGCACCGTGCCCGACGCATTGGGGCATTTCGATTCCTTCGGTGGGCAATTCGTTCCCGAAGCACTTGAGGCAGCGCTCGGTGAATTGACCCGGGCCTTTGACGAGGCCCGCCATGATCCGGATTTCAGGGCCGAGTTGGCCGATCTGCAGGTGAACTACGCCGGACGTCCGACGCCCATCACCGAGGCCGCCAATTTTGGTGACACATACTGTGGTGGCGCCCGCATTCTGCTGAAGCGTGAAGACCTCAATCACACCGGCTCACACAAGATCAACAATGTGCTGGGTCAGGGACTGCTCACCCGTCGGATGGGGAAGAAAAGGGTCATTGCCGAAACGGGCGCAGGCCAGCATGGTGTGGCAACCGCCACAATTGCTGCCCTGATGGGCTATGAGTGCCGCATCTACATGGGCAAGGTCGACACCGATCGTCAGGCGCTCAATGTTGCCCGGATGCAGCTCCTGGGGGCTGAGGTCGTGGCCGTTGAGGCCGGGAGCGCCACCCTCAAGGACGCCATGAATGAGGCACTGCGCGATTGGGTGACCAATGTGAAAACAACCCACTATCTGATCGGAACTGCTTCAGGGCCCCATCCCTTCCCCATGATGGTGCGTGAATTCCAGCGCATCATCTCCACCGAATCCCGAGCCCAGATGCTGGAGCGCTTCGGCCAACTCCCCGACGCCATCTGCGCCTGCGTGGGGGGTGGATCCAATGCCATCGGCTCATTCGCTGACTACCTCGATGATCCCGATGTTGCCCTCTTCGGCTTCGAAGCCGGTGGCGAAGGAGTGGAGACCGGCCGACATGCCGCCTCCATCAACGGCGGCTCGGTCGGTGTGCTGCACGGCACCCGAACCTTCGTCCTGCAGGATGATGACGGGCAGACAATTGCCTCGCATTCGATTTCTGCCGGTCTCGACTATCCCGGGGTGGGCCCGGAACATGCCTATCTCGCGCGCACGGGACGAGCACACTACGAGCCGGTCAATGACGATGAGGCGATGGCTGCGCTCGACCATCTGACCCGCTGCGAGGGCATCATGCCTGCCATCGAATCTGCCCATGCAGTGGCAGGTGCCCAGCGCATAGCGCTGAGAATGCGCGAGAAAGATCCCGATCACCGCCCCACATTGCTCGTGACCATCTCCGGGCGCGGCGACAAGGACGTGGACACGGCAATGAAATATTTCGACGTGCAGGGCACCGTCGATGCCACGACAGGAAGCCTGAAATGAGCACATACGATCTGGGCGCCGATTTCGGCAATCCTGCTCGACTGGGAAAATCAGGCGCCATGGTGGCCGATTGTCGCCGCAATGGACGGCCGGCTCTGGTGGGTTATCTGCCGGTTGGATTCCCTGATGTCCCCGGCTCGATCCGGGCCGTTGAAGCGCTCACCGAGGGCAGTGATGGCCAAGGTGTTGATGCTGTGGAGATCGGCATGCCCTATTCGGATCCGATGATGGACGGGCTGGCAATCCAGCACGCCACCACCCGGGCGCTGGAGCGTGGGGTGCGGACGCACGATGTCTTTGCCGCGGTGGAGGCGGTGGCTGCCAAACAGACCACCGCCCTGGTCATGATCTATTGGAATCTGGTTGAGCACTACGGCAGTCATGGGCGCCACACCGATGCTCGCGAATCGGTGCGGAGCTTTGCGCGTGATCTGGCCAATGCCGGGGGAGCAGGACTCATCACGCCCGATCTCACTCCCGATGATGCGCTGTTGTGGAACGAGGCTTCCGAAGAATTTGGTCTCGATCGGGTCTATCTGGTGGCCCCATCGTCCACTGATGAGCGTGTGAAGATGACCACTGATGCTTGCCGTGGCTGGGTTTATGCAACCAGCGTGATGGGGGTCACTGGCGCCCGGAGCAGCACGTCCTCGGCGGCTCCCGAGCTGGTGGCGCGGGTCCGTGAGGCTGCGCCCGATCTTCCTGTTGGTGTTGGTCTGGGGGTTTCCAACGGCGATCAGGCAGCCGAGATCGGTGCCTTCGCCGATCTGGTGATTGTTGGTTCGGCATTGGTGAAGCGACTTCTGGAGGCAGAAGATCTGGGTACCAATGATCTGGCGCCGCTCCGGGCCACTGTCGATGATCTGGCGGCCGGTGTCCGGAGAGCCAGATGAGGCTGCTCTTCCTGCCGAGCCCCCCGGTCGACTCGTTCTCGGTGGGTCCTGTGACCATCCATTTCTATGCCCTGTGCATTCTGGCTGGCATCGTGGTGGCAGCAGTCATCGGCTATCGGCGACTTGCCGTCAAGGGTTTGGGTCGTGATGACTTCGAATCACTGGTGCTGTGGATGGTGATTGCTGGCATCATCGGTGCGCGGATCTATCACGTGATCACCGATCATGAGCTCTACTTCGGGCCGGGACGCAATCCAGTGGATGCCCTCAAGATATGGACCGGTGGTCTGGGCATCTGGGGTGGTGTGGCTGCAGGTGCACTCACTGGATGGCTCTGGTGCAGGCATCGGGGAATTCGCTTCGGTGTGGTTGCTGATGCACTGGCCCCGGGGCTGATTGCCGCGCAGGCAATCGGGCGGCTGGGAAATTGGTTCAACCAGGAGCTCTTCGGCAAGCCGACCACGCTTCCCTGGGGCCTTGAGATCGATCGGGCCCACCGTCCATCCGGCTACACGATGTTCGAGACCTTTCATCCCACATTTGCCTACGAAATGATCTGGGACCTGCTCGGCGCTGCTCTGCTGCTGTGGCTGGGCCACCGTTTCGCGATGGGTCGGGGCAAGCTGTTCACCAGCTATGTGATCTATTACTGCCTGGGCCGGTTCTTCATCGAAGCAGTACGCATCGACCCGGCAAATACCATTGCTGGCTTCCGCATCAACAACTACACCTCGGCCATTGTCTTCGTGGCGGCTGTGTTGTTGCTCATCTGGCAGCTTCGATACCGCCCGGGTGCTGACGACAGTGTGTGGCGGGACTCCCGACAGGTCTCCCCGGATTCCGATGAACCGGACCGGGATGAGGAATCGCCCGCCGTAGCCCATGGGGCGAGTGCCTAGCACCCAATACCGCATCGGCGCAGATGTCCGAGTTTTTCCCCCATGGATCGTCCGCCTCCGCGAGGTCATATTCTGGCCGGAGAGACTAGGGGGAACACCATGGCGCTACCGCAGAGGCAGGGACTTTACGATCCGAGCTTCGAGCATGATGCCTGTGGGGTGGCCTTCGTTGCCGCCCTTGACGGCAAGGCCACCCACGCGATGGTGGAGGACGGCCTGACCGCCCTGCAGAATCTTGACCACCGAGGCGCCACCGGCGCTGATGAGGCTGCAGGAGACGGCGCCGGCATCATGGTGCAGATGCCTGATGCGTGGTTGCGATCGGCCGTCACATTCATGCTTCCGCCGGCGGGTCAGTATGCAGCGGGTATGGCCTTCCTGCCGGTCGAGGAAGAGGCCCGCGAAATGGCCATGATCTCCATCGAGAAGATCGCCATCGAGCAACGGTTGAAGGTTCTGGGCTGGCGTGAGGTGCCGGTGAACACCGGAACCCTGAGTCCCATTTCGCGCAGCAGCATGCCCCATATGGCGCAGCTGTTCCTGTCGGCCCGCGATGGCTCGGCAGGCATTGATCTGGATCGACTGGTGTATCTGGTGCGTCGACGCGCCGAACACGAGACCGGCACATATTTTTCGTCACTCAGCTCACGCACCATCGTCTACAAGGGCATGCTCACCACAACCCAGCTCACCGAGATCTATCCCGAACTCCATGAGCCCCTCTTCGCTTCGGCGCTGGCCCTGGTGCATTCGCGCTTCAGCACCAACACCTTCCCCTCATGGGAACTGGCCCATCCCTATCGTCTGGTGGCCCACAACGGCGAATTCAACACCGTCCAGGGCAACCGCAATTGGATGAAGGCGCGTGAGGCGCTACTGAAGAGTCCCGCGATTCCCGGGGACCTGGCCCAGGCCTTCCCGATCTGCACACCGGGTGCCTCCGATTCCGCCAGCTTCGATGAGGTGCTGGAACTCCTGCACCTGTCGGGGCGTTCCTTGCCACATGCAGTGCGAATGATGATTCCCGAGGCCTGGCAGCACGACGATGCCATGGCACCGGCCCACAAGGATTTCTACTCCTACCACGCCAGTCTGATGGAGCCCTGGGACGGGCCCGCCTGCGTTGCCTTCACCGATGGCAGCCTGATCGGAGCCACCCTGGATCGCAATGGTCTGCGTCCGGCGCGCTATTGGGTCACCGACGACCGGGTGATATTTGCCTCGGAAGCCGGTGTGCTGCCGGTGGCCCCCGAACAGATCCGCGAGAAGGGCCGGTTGCGGCCGGGGCGGATGCTGCTCGTCGACCTTGCCCAGCATCGCCTCATCGATGATCGACAGGTCACCGACGAATTGTCGGCAGCCGCACCCTATGGTGAATGGCTCGGTCAGGGCTTGGTGGGCATTGACGATCTTCCGCAGCGCACCCACATCGTCCATTCACACTCCTCGGTCACCCGCCGCCAGGAGGTCTTCGGATACACCCACGAATTGCTGCGCAGGGTTGTTGCACCGATGGCCAATCTTGGCCGTGATGTGATCGGCTCCATGGGCAATGATGCGCCCCTGGCAGTGCTCAGCAATCAGCCCAAATCACTGTTCGATTTCTTCACCCAACACTTTGCACAGGTCACCAATCCTCCCCTGGATGCCATCCGAGAGCAGATGGTGACGAGTGTGGAAAGCCGGCTCGGTCCGGAGGGAAATCTGCTGGATCCCGACGACATGAGCTGTCATCAGCTGGTCATTCCCTATCCGATCATCGATTCGGAACAGCTTGCCAAGATCGTGCATCTTGGCGAGGACGCCGACCACGAAGGTGGCCGCACACGGGTGATCCATGGGCTGTTCGAGGTGCGTCGTGGCACCCAGGCCCTTCGGGAACGTCTGGGTGAGATCCGCAGCGAGGTTGATGCGGCGATCGCTGACAAGGTGGAAGTGATCGTGCTGAGCGACCGGCACGGAACCGCCGAACTCGCGCCGATCCCGTCGCTGCTGCTCACCAGCATGATGCATCAATATCTGGTGGCCAGAAAACAGCGCACCCACATCGGCCTGGTGATTGAGGCAGGTGATGTGCGCGAAGTGCACCATGCGGCGCTGCTGTTTGCCTATGGTGCAGCGGTGATCAACCCCTATCTGCTCTTCGAGAGTGCTGAAGACCAGGCACGTCACGAGCTCTATGTGCATGTCAGCCCGCAGCAGGCAATTGCCAATGTCTCCGCGGCGCTCGGCCAGGGGCTGGTCACGGTGATGAGCAAGATGGGTGTTTCGACGCTCGCCAGCTATCGGGGCGCGCAGCTGTTCGAAGCGGTCGGTCTGTCACATGAGTTGGTCGACGAATATTTCACCGGCACGCCGAGCCGTATCGAGGGAATCGGTCTTGATGAGCTGGTGGTTGAGATCCGGCGACATCATGACCGCGCCTATCCGGCCAATGGCAATGTGATTCCGCATCGCACTCTCGAGGTCGGTGGCGAATTGCAATGGCGCAGGGAGGGTGAGGAGCATCTCTTCGATCCCGAGGCGATCTTCCGACTGCAGCAGGCCACCCGACGTGGTGACTATGCCCAGTTCACGCGCTATTCCGACCGGATCAATGACAATTCATCGCGTCTGATGACCCTGCGCAGTCTGCTGCGCTTCCGTCATGATCGGCCTGCTGTGCCGCTTGATGAGGTGGAACCTGTCAGCGAGATCGTCAAACGTTTCAGCACTGGTGCCATGAGCTATGGATCGATTGCCCAAGAGGCGCACGAGACAATGGCCATTGCGATGAATCGTCTGGGAGCCCGGTCAAACACTGGCGAGGGTGGTGAGGACCCGGAGCGCCTGCATGATGCCGAGCGGCGCAGCGCCATCAAGCAGATTGCCTCGGGCCGTTTCGGGGTCACCAGCGAATATCTGTCCTATGCCAGTGATCTGCAGATCAAGATGGCGCAGGGTGCGAAGCCTGGTGAAGGAGGCCATCTGCCGGGTGCCAAGGTCTACCCCTGGGTGGCCAGAACCCGACATGCCACCACCGGTGTCGGCCTCATCAGCCCACCACCGCATCACGACATCTATTCGATTGAGGACATCAAGCAGCTGATCCACGACCTCAAATGTGCCAACCCGCGGGCGAGAGTGCATGTGAAGCTCGTCAGCGAGGTGGGTGTGGGAACGGTTGCGGCAGGTGTGGCGAAAGCCAAGGCCGATGTGGTGTTGGTGTCCGGACATGACGGTGGCACGGGGGCCGCGCCGCTGACGTCCATCAAGCATGCCGGCGGACCGTGGGAACTCGGACTGGCCGAAACCCAGCAGACACTTCTGCTCAATGGCTTGCGTGATCGCATCGTTGTGCAATGTGATGGGCAGCTGAAGACCGGACGCGATGTGGTGATTGCGGCGCTCCTGGGGGCCGAGGAGTTCGGCTTTGCCACCACCGCCTTGGTGTCCATGGGATGCGTGATGATGCGGGTCTGCCATCTGGACACCTGCCCCCAGGGCATCGCCAGCCAGAATCCGGAATTGCGCAAGGCCTTCCGGGGTCGTCCCGAAGATGTGATCAATCTCATGGTGTTCATTGCCCGCCAGACGCGCGAGCTGCTCGCCGAGCTCGGTTTCCGCAGCATCGATGAGGCAGTGGGACATGTCGAGGCACTTGACTCGGCGCCGGCTCTTGAACACTGGAAGGCACGCGGCATTGACCTGTCGGCAGTGCTCCATCGGGTGAATGTTGAGCCCGGTGCAGTCCTGCACCACACGATCGATCAGGACCACGAGTTGGCGGGTGCCATCGATGAATCACTCGTGGAATTGGCGGCGCCTGCCCTGGAACATGGTGAGAAGGTGCATGCAGAGCTGAGTGTGCGCAATGTTGATCGGACGGTCGGCACCCTGCTCGGCCACCATGTGACCATGGCCACAGATGGCCGTGGACTCGAGCCCGGGACCATCGATCTGGTTTTCCGTGGAACAGCCGGCCAGAGCTTCGGTGCATTCCTCCCCAGGGGTGTGGCGCTCACTCTGATCGGCGATGCCAACGATTACGTGGGCAAGGGGCTGAGTGGTGGACGCATTGTGGTGCGTCCGTCTGCCGAGTCGCCCTTCAACCAGTCGAGCCAGATCATCGCCGGGAATGTCACCGGCTATGGCGCCACATCGGGTGAGATATTCCTGCGGGGAACGGTGGGCGAGCGCTTCTGCGTGCGCAATTCGGGTGCCACGGCAGTGGTTGAGGGAGTCGGTGACCACGGTTGCGAATACATGACCGGGGGAGAGGCCCTGATCCTTGGTCCCACCGGACGAAATTTTGCGGCCGGCATGTCGGGTGGAGTTGCCTGGCTGCTCGATCCGGACCCGGCGCATTTCAATGCAAGTCTGGCTGATCTTGCCCGAGTGGGCGAGCTCGACATTGCCCGCATCACCGAACTCCTGAGCCGCCATCTTGAGCTGACCGGCTCCGATGTGGCTGCTGCGCTGCTGACAGAAGACAAGCTCGGTGCCCGTTTTTCCAAGGTGGTGCCGCGTGACTATGCGCGCGTCATGGCAGCCCAGGAACAGGCAAGGACACGTGGTGCCAGCGACACCGAGATCACTGAGGCAATGATGGGAGCAGCTCGTGGCTGACATCAGGGGATTCATGAAATATCCGCGCGAGCTGGCGTCCCGTCGCCCAGCCGCCGAGCGGGTCAACGACTGGGATGAGGTCTATCCCGGCACTCCCGGACAGGCAGTCCTGCCGATCATCACAACCCAGGCTGCACGATGCATGGATTGTGGTGTGCCCTTCTGTCACAACGGTTGTCCGCTGGGAAATCTCATTCCTGAATGGAACGATCTCATCTGGCGTGGTGAATGGCAGGTGGCGTTGGACCGTCTGCATGCCACCAACAATTTTCCCGAATTCACCGGGCGGCTGTGCCCGGCCCCGTGCGAGATGGCTTGTGTCGAGGGATATCGACGCGAGCCGGTGACCATCAAGAATGTCGAGGTTGCCACCATCGATCGTGGCTGGAGTGATCTGCGGGTCACGCCGCAGATGCCCAATTGCCACACTCTGAAGACAGTGGCCGTCGTCGGTTCGGGGCCATCCGGTCTTGCCGTGGCCCAGCAGCTCACCCGTGCTGGACACTCCGTGGTTGTCTACGAACGCGCTGATGCCATCGGTGGATTGCTGCGTTACGGCATTCCCAATTTCAAATTGGAAAAGTCAGTGATCGATCGTCGGCTCAAGCAGATGAGGCTTGAGGGCACCACCTTCGTCACCGGGGTCACCATCGGCTCCGACATCACGGCTGATCAGCTGCGTGAGCGCTTCGATGCCGTGGTCCTGGCGATTGGCTCCACCACCCCCAGGGAGCTGGCAATTCCCGGTCGCCAACTAGCCGGCGTGCACCAGGCGATGGAATATCTGCCCCAGGCGACCCGTGCTCTGAGCGCTCCGGTGCCGGATCAGATCGTTGCCACCGGCAAGGACGTGGTGGTGATCGGTGGTGGCGACACGTCCAATGATTGTCTGGGCACGGCTCTGCGCCAGGGTGCCCGTTCGGTGCTCCAATTGGAGATCATGCCGCATCCGCCAACGGAGCGTCCCGAGGGCCAGCCCTGGCCCACCTATCCGATGTTCTATCGGGTTTCCAGCGCCAACGAAGAGGGTGGTGAGCGCGCATATTCGGTGAGTTCCAGCGAATTCCTGGCTGATGACCAGGGCCATGTGAGGGCTGTGAGGCTCAGCGAAGTGGCGCGTGACGAGGGTGGTCAGTTCCGCCCCGTTCCCGGCACCCAGCGCGAAATTCCAGCCGACCTGGTGCTGCTGGCAATGGGTTTCACTGGCCCGCAACGCGAGGGTCTGGTTGATGATCTGGCGCTGGAGCTTGATGCCCGCGGAAATCTTGCGCGTGATGACAACTTCGCCACCAATGTGCCGGGGGTGTTTGCCTGCGGTGATGCCGGGCGCGGACAGTCCCTGGTGGTGTGGGCGATTGCTGAAGGCCGATCCTGCGCCAATGGTGTTGATGCCTATCTCAGCAGCCACAGCTCACCACTGCCGCGACCGATCGGGCCACAGCTGCGGCAACTGATGTTGTGAATGCTGGCCGCTAGCGCCCGGACAGTCTTGTTAGGGGCCGGACAGGGGAGTGCGCCCGGGATTTCCGGTGGGTTCATCATCGGGGTCATCTATCACGGTGCCCTCGATCACCACGTCCTGATCTGATGCATGTGGCCGATCTGATGTGTGGGGACCATTGACGCCAGCGCCCGGTGTTTCACCCAGCCGTGCTGCGGCATGCCGTCCGAAGCGCCGCAATTGGATTCCAGCGGCGATGAGTGCCACACCCACCAGCAGGACCCCGATGCCCAGCAGGACCCCGAGCGTCTCTGCCCCGAAGTCCGGCCGGGCCCAGAAAATCATGCCAAGAACTGCTGCCACGATGCCGGCGGGCAGTGCCCAGCCCCAACGGGATGTGACGGCCCGTAGCAACACCGAGATTCCCACCACGAAGAGTCCGAAGAACACCAGACTGGCGCCCATGAAGCCCACGAGCAGTCGAGTGCCCATGCCCGGATGCCACAGCAACACCAAGGCAAGAAGGCTGCAGATGATGCCCAGTGCCAGGAGTGGACCCGAGCCGGGCCTGGGCCGCAGGCGCAATCCTGCAATCACTGTGCCGATCCCGTTGGCGAGCAGATAGATGCTCACAACAACGACCACTGAGGTCACGGTGCCACCGGGCCACAGCAGAGCCACGGCGGCAAAAATCACTGCCAGGATGCCGCTCACCAGTGGCAGGGTGCCCAATCTGCGTAGCCGTCGGGCATCGTCTTGTGCCAGATTCATGAAAACTCCTCGCCAGTGCGTTACTTGATGGTGACGCGCCGGGGCCGAGCGTTCAAGTCCGCGACTTGGCTGGGTGCAGCTTGCTGACGGGCATCGCGACGGTCTGCGTGTTGCCCGGCCTTGTGGCTTCGGAGATTCGGATGCGATGGGTAGCCTGTCATCTGGCAGCTGGGCCGGCAAGATGGGGATGGGACGATCAATGGCGTCGAACAACTTTGTTCACCTGCACGTGCACACCGAGTATTCGATGCTCGATGGAGCTGCCGGAAACGAAAAGCTGTTCGCCGAGGTGGCCCGTCAGGGGATGCCTGCCGTTGCCATGACCGACCACGGCAATATGTTCGGGGCCTACGAGTTCTACCAGACGGCCCAGAAATACGACGGTGATCAGAATCCCGCGGTGAAGCCCATCATCGGGATCGAGGCCTATGTGGCGCCGTCATCGCGCCATTCACGCAGCCAGGAGTTCTGGGGAAACCGGCGTGAGAGCGGATCACCCGACACCGAGGGCGGCAAGGATGTCTCGGGTGGCGGCAGGTACACCCACATGACAATGCTGGCTGCCAATGCCACAGGTCTGCACAATCTGTTCAAGCTGAGTTCGCTGGCCAGCTATGAGGGCTATTACATGAAGCCCCGCATGGATCGTGAGCTGATCTCCCAGTATTCGCAGGGCATCATCGGCTCGACCGGATGCCCGTCGGGGGAAGTGCAGACGCGGCTGCGTCTCGGCCAGTTCGAGGAGGCCTGCCAGGCTGCTGCCGACTACCAGGAGATTCTGGGCAAGGGGAACTACTACTGCGAGCTGATGGACCATGGTGTCGACATTGAGCACCAGGTGCGTGCCGATCTGCTGAAGCTGGCTGATCGACTCAAGCTGCCGCTGCTTGCCACCAACGACTCGCACTATGTCACCGAGGACCAGTACGACGCGCACGACAACCTGCTGTGCAGCGGTGTGGGCCGCAACAAGGATGATCCTGATCGCTTCCGATTCAACGGCTCGGGCTATTACATCAAGACTGCCGAGCAGATGCGGGCGCTGTTTCCGGGGCTGGAGCAGGCAGCAGACAACACCCTGGCAATCGCTGAGCGCATCGAGCCCTATGACGAGGTCTTCAACTATGTGGACCGGATGCCCCAGTTCGATGTGCCGCAGGGCGAAACCCAGGAGAGCTGGCTGCGCAAGAAGGTCGAGATCGGGCTCAAGAAGCATTACGGCGACCATCCCAGTGCCGAGGTGATGGAGCGCGTCGAAACCGAGCTCAAGGTCATCGAACCACTCGGCTTCAGTTCGTACTTCCTGGTGGTCTCTGACATCTGTGATGCGGCTCGCAAGATGGGTGTCCCGGTGGGCCCGGGTCGTGGCTCGGCTGCCGGTTCGATCATTGCCTATCTCACCGACATCATTGCCATCGATCCCCTGGAACATGGCCTGCTGTTCGAGCGATTCCTCAATCCCGAGCGCGTGAATCCGCCCGACATCGACCTCGATTTTGACGATCGCCAGCGCGACAAGGTGATTGATTACGTCACCCACAAGTACGGCGAGGAATACACCAGCCAGGTCAACACCTTCAACAAGATCAAGGCCAAGGCCGCGGTCAAGGATGCCAACCGCATTCTGGGCTATCCCTTCAGCCTGGGCGACCGGATCACCAAGGCGATGCCGCCTGATGTGATGGGCAAGGGAGTGCCGCTCAACAAACTCTTCGACGAGTCGAACAGCCGCTATGCGGAGGGCCAGGAATTCCGCAATCTGTACAACTCCGATCCCGATGTGAAGCGGGTGGTCGACACCGGGATGGGTATCGAGGGTCTGACCAGAGGGCAGGGTGTGCATGCCTGCGCATTCATCCTGTCCAGCGAAAAGCTGCTCAATCTGGTGCCCATGCACAAGCGCGACAAGGACGGCGCCATCATCGCCGGCTTCGCCTATCCGCAGCTCGAAGACATGGGCCTCATGAAGATGGACTTCCTGGGCCTGCGCAATCTGGGCATCATGGATCAGTGCGTGCGCAACATCAAGCGCAATCGCGACGAGGATGTTGACCTCCAGAATCTGCCACTGGACAACAAGGCCACCTTCGATCTGCTTGCCCGCGGCGACAGCCTGGGTGTCTTCCAGCTCGATGGTGTGGCGATGCGTGCGCTGCTTCGTCAGATGGGGCCGACGTCCTTCGACGACATCATCGCCGTCATCGCCCTGTACCGTCCGGGACCGATGGGTGCCAATGCACACATCGAATATGCCGAGCGCAAGAACGGCCGCAGGCCCATCGTGCCCATCCACCCTGAGCTCAAGGATGCCCTGGACGAGATCCTGGCGCCCACCTATCACCTGATCGTGTATCAGGAGCAGATCATGGCGATTGCCCGCAAGCTTGCCGGGTACACGCTCGGCGGGGCAGATCTGTTGCGCCGGGCCATGGGCAAGAAGAAGAAATACATTCTGGACGAGAACTTCAAGCCCTTCCAGAAGGGCATGCGTGACAACGGCTATTCCGATGAGTCGATCCAGGCCCTGTGGGATGTCATGGTGCCCTTCGCCGGCTATGCGTTCAACAAATCCCATGCCACCGGCTATGCGCTCGTGAGCTATTGGACCGCCTATCTCAAGGCCAATTATCCCGCCGAGTACGGCGCGGCGTTGCTCACCTCGGTGGGCGACGACAAGGACAAGATGGCCCTGTACCTGTCGGACATGCGGTCCCAACACATCAACGTGCTGCCTCCTGACGTGAATGCCTCGGAAAAGGAGTTCACTGCCGTCGGCACCGACATCCGCTTCGGTCTTGGCGCCATCCGCAATGTCGGCGACTCGGTTGTCGGAGGAATTGTCGAGGGCCGTGAGGGAAACGGTCCGGCCCGTGACTTCTTCGAATTCCTGGATCATTCCCCACTGTCGGTGTGCAACAAGAGGTGCATCGAATCACTCATCAAGGCCGGTGCCTTCGATTCCATGGACCACTCCCGGCGGGCCCTGATGGATGTCTTCGAAAGCGCCGTTGATGGTGTCATTGATCTGAAGCGCAATCAGGCAAATGGCCAGGACGATCTGTTCGGCGACCTCGGCGGAGCCAGCGATGAGGACCAGGAGGCGATGGACCACACCGTGCCGGTGATCCCCGACTGGGACAAGCGCACGAAGCTGGCATTCGAGCGCGAAATGTTGGGCCTGTACGTCTCCGATCATCCCCTGCACGGGCTGGAACATGTGCTTGCTGCCGAGCGGACCATCGGTATCGGACAGATTGCCGAGCAGGGCCCGGAAGCCGACGGACATGTTGAGGTGATCTGCGGAATGATCACCCAGGTGCAGCGCAAGCAGACCAAGAAGGGCGCATTCTGGGCAATCGTTGATGTTGAGGATCTGGACGGCTCCCTGCAGGTGCTCATCTTCCCGAAGGTCTACGAGACCTGCCTCACCCAGCTCTCCCCGGACACGATCGTGCGCATTCGGGGCCGGCTGGTGAACAAGGACGAGGCCGTGGAAATGCAGGCCGACGAGGTGACCCTGCCGGACGTGCGCCAGGCCAGCGGAGGACCGGTGACCATCAAGATGCCCATCGTGCGGTGTACCCCTCCCGTGGTTGCCGAGTTGCGTCAGGTGCTCAGCGCCCATCCCGGGTCGACAGAGGTGCGTGTGCAACTGCTGGGTGATCGGTCGGACACGATGCTGCGGGTTTCTGACGGCTTGCGCGTCACCAATGAACAGCCGCTGCTGGCCGATCTCAAGGCTCTGCTCGGCCCAGCCAGTGTGTCGGTGTAGCCCGGGAATCCGGTGTCGTAACGGGTCACGTATAGCCTGAGGTGCGCGCGGATGTGCACGGTTCAGGTGTGCACAGGGTGTGCGGCAGACACAGAAGGGGGAGTAGCTCATGGCAGAAGCTGACGATGACACGCCGACCGTGGAGCGGTCGCAACTGCCGTTGAAGCATGTCCTGGCCTTTGTGGGTGTCTGCGTGGTTGTTGGTCTGGCCTGTGGACTCATCTGGAAATTCACTGCGCCGGTGCCATCGGTGGCGGTGTCCAACGATGGCAGCAGCACCGTGAGCAATCAGGCATTGTCCGAATATTTCGGTGCCGATGCAGCCTTCATGATCATCGGCATGTTCGCAGGCGTGGCCCTGGGTTCCCTGGCATGGCGTTGGTTTTCAAGGCTTGGCTGGTGGGTCAGCCTGATGGCCATCGCCGGGGCGGCACTGGCTGCGCTTGCCACCTGGCGTTTCGGGATGATTCTGGGGCCGCATGATTTTGCCGCCCGATTGGCGGCAGCATCGGCGGGCATGCAGATTCCCATCGATCTGACCCTGCGCACGCCCACCGCATGGTTGTTGTGGCCGCTCGGTGCCATTGTTCCGGTGCTGCTCTACAGCACTCTGGGGCGTGAGGACGACCAGAGCGAGGCAGCCGTCGAAGGCGATGCCATCGACACGTCGCCGACCGACGGTGATCGATCGCCGGGGCTCTTCACCCGGGGCGGTCACAGGTTGATCCGGTTCCCAGCATTTGGCAGACGCTGAGGCGTCACCAGTTTTGAGCAGACGCGGGGCGTCAGGGCATTTGGCAGACGCTGAGGCGGGAGAGCCTGCCTCAGGACGCGTGCAGTCCCGGCTTCGAGATCGCGGCGAGCATGGCCCCGGTCGCCTTGACCACATCACCCGGTGCCATTTCGATGCTCAATCCACGGCGTCCGCCCGAGACGAAGATGGTGGGGAACTCACAGGCTGCCCGGTCGATGAGTATCGGCATGTGATGCTTCTGTCCCAGGGGAGAAATGCCACCACGCACGAATCCGGTGACCCGCTGGGCAAGGGCTGGCTCGGCCAATGTTGCGTGCTTGGCATTGCACAGTGATGCAATCGCCTTGAGGTCCAGATGGTGCTCGGCTGGGATCACAGCAGTGGCCAGCGCATTGTGGCCGGGCTCCAGCTGCACAACCAAGGTCTTGAACACGCGTTCCGGATCAACACCCAGCTCCTGGGCTCCTTCCAGCCCGAAATAGCGTGCTCGTGGGTCATGACGATAGGAATGCAGCGTGAAGGGCAGTCCGCTGCTCCTGATTGCCACCGTTGCCGGTGTACCGGTCGATGATTTGCGTGATCGTGACATGTGAAGCTCATCCGTTCCTAGGCCAGCAAGCCCACCAGGGCAACGCCCGAGGGGGCCAGGATCAGCGCGGGCAACATCTCGGCCACCCCGATGCGAGCAATCCCGGTGAGCCGAATACCCATTGCTATCAGGATGATTCCGCCAGTTGCGGTCAACAGATTCAACTCGGCGGGCGGCAACAGCCTGCCCAGTGCCCATCCGAGAGCGGTCAGGGCGCCTTGGTAGATGAGCACCACCGCAGCCCCTCCGGCCACGGCAAAACCGAAAGCCGCCGCCAGGGCTGCAGCAGTGAAGCCGTCGAGAACTGCCTTCACCATCAGCTGGTCATTGCCCTGCCCCAGGCCTTCCTGCAGGGAACCGAGGATCCCCATGGGCCCGATGCAGAACACCAATGTGGCGCTCACGAAGCCTTCCACCGGAGTGCCGGATCTGACGGTCTTCGCTGCTCCTGATGGGATGGCGGAAGCATCGAATGCTGCCTGCTGTGTGTCAGCAGGTGCGTCGACCGGATGCGAACCACGAAGACGTCGATGTGCCCATTCGCCCAGCCGTGTCACCTGGTCCTCCAGATGCCACCAGGAGCCCAGCATCGTTCCCAGCACCAGCACCAGCAGCACGATGACGATCGCCGAGTTGCCCACGGCTCGGGTGACGGATTCATCGTTCAGGGCACCCACCGACATTCCGCCGATCACCATGACAACCAAGCCCATCACCGGAATCACGGACTCACGGACTCGCAGGGGCAGGTGCTTGCCGAAGAGTGTCCCGGCAGCTGCTCCCGCCACAATGGTGGCGGCATTGGTCAGGCTGCCGGCGCCGCTGAACAGCTGGATGGGGAGCACAGTGGTAATCCATCACGCCCGCTGGCCCTCCATCGGGTGTCGGGGGTGG
>CAXYYR010000003.1:0-54201 GCA_964293265.1 uncultured Propionibacterium sp. | reverse complement strand
ACGCCGTGCGGACGAACCAACACCATTGCCGAGAAGATGAAGCCGGCGAACACCGAAATCATCGTTATTGGGCCCGCCGTCACCACTGGCGCGGCAATGCGCACGCCGCTCTTCACAGCGACCCGGGCCGGCACACCGTGTTGGTAGGCCTCGCGCATTCCGCTCACCAGGAACAGCTGATAATCCATTGCCAGCCCGAACAGCACACCCATGATGATGATCGGCGCGAAGCTCAGCAGGGGGCCCGGGTCATGCACGCCGAACAGCCCCGACAGCCAACCCCACTGATACACAGCAGTGGTGGCCCCGAAGGCGGCAAACAGCGAGAGCACGAATCCGCCGGTGGCGATGATAGGCACCAGGATCGACCGGAACACGGCCAGCAGAATCAGCAGCGACAATCCCACCACCACGATGAGATAGGGCACCAGGGCGTCGTCCAGTTTCTCGGAAATATCGATACTTGCCGACGCCGTGCCGGCCACGCCGATTTCCACATCACCGTCCACTGAATCAATGGTGATGGGTGAGGCATCGCGCAGATTGTGCACCAGGGTCTCGGTGGAATCAGCATTCGGCCCCTCGGTGGGAATCACCTGGAAGGCGATCACCGTGCCGTCGTCGGACACTGCGGCCGGAGCCACCGCCGACACACTGTCATGGCTGGCCAGGTGTTCGCCGATCTGCGCCTCGGTGACCACGGCCTGGTCCTCATCGATGCCCTGGGGCAGTGTGGCCACCACGAGCAGCGGGCCATTCATGCCGGCCCCAAAATTGTCCTGGATCATGTGGAAGGCGTCGTACTGCGGCGAGTCCGAGGGCTCCGAGGAACCATCGGGCATGCCAAGACGCATGGTGGTGGCGGGCAATGCCACAACCACCAATAGGGCGATGGCCAGCACGGCGCGAATCACCGCATTGCGGGTGCGCATGGGACGCAACACCGGAGCAGCGTGCTGCCCGCTGCCGGCGCTGGCGCGCATCTTCTTGTTGAGCACACGCATTCCCATGAGGCCCAACAGGGCAGGGGTGAAGGTGATGGCCACGAGCACAGCAACGAGCACTGCGGCTGCAGCCACGTCGCCCATCACGCCGAGGAAGGGAATGCCGGTGACATTGAGCGCCAGCAGGGCAATGATCACCGTTGAGCCGGCGAACACCACGGCATTTCCGGCAGTGCCCACGGCCAGGCCGATGGATTCATTGATCGGCTCACCCGAGAGCAGCTGCTTTCGATGTCTGTTGAGAATGAACAACGAATAGTCGATGCCCACTGCCAGGCCGATCATGAGGCCGAGCATGGGTGTGACACTCGACATCGACACGCTGCCCGAGAAGGCCATGGATCCGGCCACAGCGACGGCCACACCAAGCAGGGAGCTGATCAGTGGTGCAAGGGCAGGAAGCAGGGCGCGCATGAGCACGATCAGCACGATGAGCGCCACACCAACGCCCACAACCTCCATGCCGCCCAAGCCGGCCAACTCGTCGGCAAGCCCGGTGTTGTAGGTGATGTGCACCCCGTCGATCGAGGTGTTGGTGACCATGTCGCGCAGGGCGGTCTTCTGGCCTGCGTCCATGTTGTACGACTGGTCTTCCAGGGAAATGCTGATGATGGCCGCCGAGCCGTCCTCGGAAACGGTGCGCACATTCGATGCGAGATCGAGCAGGCTGAGACCGGCATTCACCTGGTCTTGCTGGGGAGTGAGTTGGGTCTGGGCGGCATCGAGCTGCGCCGACTGGGCATCGAGTTGTGCCTGCTGGGTGGCGAATTGGGCGGCACCGGCGTCATAGGCGCCAGCCGCACGGGCCTGTTCCTCGGCAGCCGTGAGTTGCTGTTGGGCGGCATCGAGCTGGGCGCGTCCCGAATCAATCTGGGCCTGGGCCGGCGCCAGTTGGGCCTGCCCTGCCTCCAGCTGGGCACGCTGTTGGGCGCGCTGGTCCTCGGTTGAGAAGGGATCAATCGCTGCCACCACACCATCGGCGCCACCTAGTTGGGTGGTCAGATCGCTGATGGCAGCCTTCTGCTCATCATTGAAGCTGCCGGAATCCGATTTCAGCACCACCATGGCGCTGCCACCGGTGAGATCGGGCAGCGAATCAGCCATGTCGTCGGTGACCTGCTGGGTGGGCGTATCGGGAATCGTGAACGACGAACTCAATGAGCCACCGAATGCCAGATAGGCGCCGCCTGCAGCGCCCAGCACCACAATCCAGCAGATGATCACAGCCCAGGCACGGCGCCCAGCGGCGCGTCCCAGGCGGTAGAGCAGTTTCGCCATTCGAGGTCCTCTCACAGGTCCCGGCCCGGATGGGCCGGTGGTTCCCGGCAGCTCGTGCCCGGCGGTCGCCGGGCATCTTGATTGCGTCCACGCTGAAGCTGCCGCGCAGACCGTGTGCAAGGTTACACAACATCTGTCGCATATTCGACAGCTGTCGGTTATTATGGGCTTGGACTGGGGGACAAATCAGGCACATCGGCGTTCCCCCGGCTGCCGACCCACCAGTTGGCGAGCCAACAGTTCCGCACATTCGGTACAGATCGGAAGGGCAACGCCATGGACGCGCGCATCGTCAAAACGCGGGCCGCACTGCGCGATGCCCTGCTCGATCTTGCCCGGGAACGCTCACTCGACGACATCACGGTGGTTGACATCACCGACCGCGCAGGAGTGAATCGCGCCAGCTTTTACCTGCACTATCCCGACAAGGAATCATTGCTTGCCGATGCACTGGAGGCCGAGCTCCATGCACCCGAAATCAGCGAATTGTCGGGCTGGGACCCGAAGGATGGGGCACCTCCGATACTGCTGCACTATCTGGGCCATGTGCGGGAACACGCAGATCTCTATCGTCGCGTGCTCACCGAAGCGGGCTCGGGAATGGTGGCCAACCGGCTGCGCCAACATGTGCTCGAGATCGTCCACAGTTCCTTGGAACCCCCACACCCGAATCCCTTCAACGGCCTGCCTCGCGATGTGGCGGCTGCCGGTGTGGCGGGTGCAGCAGTGGGCGTGATCACGGCCTGGCTGGAGCGCTCACCGAGGCCGTCCATCGAGGTGCTTGCCCAGTGGCTGTGGGACATGCTTTTCCCCGCCGGAACCAGCTGCAACAAGCCCCATTCCGGCAGCCCGGAAATTAGCTGACCCCGCCGTCGGGTGGCCTTGCACCACCACGTAGAATTTGAAACTCATACGCACCTGAGACGCCTGCTTTCCCAGACACCCCAGTCCGCGGTCGTGTGCCCTGACCACGTGGGTTAACCACCCTTACAGAGCTCATCCCAGGAGATTGCCATGGCCCGAATCCTTGTTCTCGGCGCTAACGGGAACATTGCCCGTATCGTCGTAAGTCGTCTGCTCGCCGAAACCGATCACGAGCTTGCCCTGTTCCTGCGCAAACCCAGCCGCCTGGGCGACGTGGACACAACACGCGCCGATGTCTTCGAGGGCGACGCCTCCGATGAGGCAGCGCTGGTAACCGCGATGAAGGACGTCGATTTCATCTATGCCAATCTGGGCGGCAATGTGCAAGCCGAGGCCAGCGCGGTGGTGGCCGCGATGAAAGCAACCGGTGTGCGCCGGTTCATCTGGATCTCAACGCTCGGCATCTACGACGAAGTGCCCGGGGCATTCGGCAGGTGGAACCACAAGATGCTTGACGACGGCTATCTGCCCGCTGAAGCAGCTGCCGCCAAGGCGATCGAGGAATCAGGTCTGGACTACACGATCGTGCGTCCGGCCTGGCTCTCGGACAATCCCGAGATCTCATGGGAGACCACCCAGAAGGGCCAGCCCTTCAAGGGCACTGAGGTGTCACGGGCAAGCATCGCCGACTTTGTGCTGCATCTGATCGAACAGCCCTCACGTGAGATCGGGCATTCGGTGGGCGTCAACAAGCCGGGCACCGGCGGCGACAAGCCTTCCTGGTACTGAGCCGCTGGGCTCACCAATCAGTGAGGCGCTAACGGGGGCTGGATCTGCGGAATTCTCAGGAAACCCACAGGCTCACAGCACACCCAGCACGCATGGGTGCGGCAGACTGGGTGATGGGCCGAGTCAATTGCTGTTGGAAGGATGCCCATGGTTGCTTTGGAGATCCAGGTGCAATTCCCCGACACCATCATTGAGATCGCCGTCACATGGATTCTGGCGCTGGTTGTGCGCATCGTGCTGCGCAGACTCATCGACCGCACCGTGCGCTCCGCAACGGAGCGTTCCGGTGAACACGGCCGTCTTTCCATGGGCCGCGCCACCAAGGTGGTCACCACCGCCGGCGGGGTGGGCGCCAATCGATCGGCCCAGCGCACCAAGACCCTCGGTTCAGTGCTCAAATCGATCACCGATGTGATTCTGGTGGTCATTGTGGTGTTGATGACGCTCAATGCGCTCAACATCAACATCGCCCCGGCGCTGGCATCGGCCGGAATCGTTGGCGTTGCCGTCGGCTTCGGAGCCCAGAGCCTGTTCAAAGACCTGTTCACCGGCGTCTTCATGCTTGCCGAGGACCAGTACGGCGTGGGCGACATCATCGAGGTGAACGACCTCAAGGGCACCGTCCGTTCGGTGGGTTTCCGGGTCACCGAACTGCAGGACTTCAATGGCGAGGTCTGGTACGTGCGCAATGGTGAGATCAACACGGTGGGCAATGTGAGCCAGGGCTTCACATCCACCATGGTGGTGATTCCGGTGAGTGTGGACGAGAGCCCGAAGCTGGTGATCCGTTCGCTGGCCAGAATGTTGCGCAAGATGGATTCCGAGCCCGATTGGCACAACAAGATGCTTGAGGAGCCCAAGGTTCTGGGCCTGTCCGATCTGAACGCCACCACCGCCAGCTATCAGATCCAGATCAAATGCCCAGCGAATGCCCAGTGGGAGGTGGAGCGCGAGATCCGTAGCCGGGCCCTGTCGTCACTGAGTCAGGCAGGCCTTGCGATGCCGCGCACCACAGTGGCCAATGTCGCCTCCGGCGGCGCCGCAGACACGGTGCTTCAGGGCGCAACCGGGCGCCACCATTCGGGTCGGCCGATTCAGCAGCGGGTCTCCGAGCGGCGCCAGAGCCGCAGTGGATTGTCAGGCGCAGCGTCGACAGTCACCGGCGCATCCTCTGATGAGGGCTCCAGCGCCACCGCGGCACAAGCGGCGATGTCCCGGACCCGCCGTCCAGCCGACAGCACCCCCGCCGACAGCCAGTCACACGATGGGCTGGCCCATGACGAGGTGGTGCTCGATGACGCGCCGATGCCCACCGTGAAGGCAGCCGACAGCGGCAAGCTGCGCAAGGCACGCGACTGGCTCGACCGCGGCGCGGATCGCTCGGTGCGTTGGGTTTCCCAGGGCGCAGCGGCAGCCTCCGAGGTGCATGACATGACGGCCGATCAAACCGTCTACATGAGCGCCGACGAGATTCTGGGCGACAATCCGTCGGGGCCGGCCAAGGCGCCCACCAAGAAGAAGGGCCCGGGCAGGAAGGGCTCACAGAACGCCTTGCCAGATGCCCAACAGGGCTCGGGTGATTCATCGGCCGCCCAGACCCGGAGCCTGGAGGCCATCGACCCCGACGACGAGCGCCCTGCGTAGACTCGCATCTCGTGTCCGAAGATTCACAGGCCCTGTCGCAGGTGCAGCGTCACGCAGTGGATGAGCTGCTGAGCACCACGCCATTCATCGACCAGCTGGACCAGCTGTTCCATGGCGCTGGCACCGAGCTCTATCTGGTGGGCGGCTCGGTGCGCGATGCCCTGCTGGGCAGGCTCGGGCATGATCTTGACTTCACCACCTCGGCCGATCCCGACACCACCGAGGCGTTGCTCAAACGGTTCAGCAAGGCCGTATGGACGGTGGGCAAGGAATTCGGCACCATCGGGGCGTCCAGGAAGTGGCACGGTCACGAGGTGCAGGTGGAGATCACGACTTTCCGGGCCGACGCCTATGAGCCCGATTCACGCAAGCCGCTGGTTGCCTATGGCGACAATGTGCACGACGATCTGGTGCGCCGTGATTTCACGGTGAATGCGATGGCCATCGATGTGCATTCCAAGGACTTCATCGACCCACATGGCGGCATCTTGGATCTGGCCAACAAGCTGCTGCGCACCCCGACGGCGCCCGAGATCAGCTTTTCCGACGATCCGCTGCGCATGATGCGTGCCTGCCGCTTCGCTGCCCAGCTGGGGTTCAGCGTGGAGCCGGCCACCTTCAATGCCATGAAGGCCATGCATGAGCGCATCGAGATCGTCTCGCCCGAGCGGGTGCGCGACGAGCTGAGCAAGCTGTTGTGCGCTGATTCGCCGCGTGCCGGCCTCAACCTGCTGGTGGCCAGTGGGCTGGCCGATGTGGTGCTGCCCGAGCTGCCGGCGATGCGTCTTGAGCGTGACGAGCATTTTCGTCACAAGGACGTCTATGAGCATTCGTTGACGGTGCTCGATCAGGCGATTGCCCTGGAAAAGGGCCGCGACTATCGCGATGGCAAGCCCAATCCCGATCATCAGCCCGATCTGGTGATTCGTCTTGCGGCGTTGCTGCACGACATCGGCAAGCCGGCAACGCGTGGCCTCGAGGGCAACAAAGTGACCTTTCATCATCATGATGTGGTGGGCGCGAAGTTGGCTCGCAAACGTCTGCGCGCGCTGCATTATCCGAAGTCAGTGGTTGATGCGGTGACCCAACTGATCGAGCAGCATCTGCGTTTCCATGGCTATGGCGAGGCGAACTGGACCGATTCGGCAGTGCGTCGTTATGTGCGTGATGCCGGCGATCAGCTGGAGCATCTGCACATTCTCACCCGCAGTGATTGCACCACCCGCAATGCCCGCAAGGCCGACACCCTGCGCCGCGCCTATGACGAGCTGGAGGCCCGGGTTGATGAGCTGGCTGCCACCGAGGAGCTCCGCTCTATCCGTCCCGATCTCAATGGCGACGAGATCATGGAGATTCTTGGTCTGAGGCCCGGCCCCCAGGTGGGCAGGGCCTATCAGCACATGTTGTCGGTGCGCATGGACCAGGGCCCGCTTGACCATGACGCCGCCGTCGCCGAGTTGAAAAACTGGTGGAGCGCGGAGCGCTCCGGGACTCGGTGAACCGGTGGAGTGCACAGCACTCCGGGATCTGACCAACTGGTGGAGCGCACAGCGCTGACCACGGCGTACGATAGGAAAGTTGGGATTTCCCGTCCACGAACTCCTCGGCAGGCCATCGGCCGCCCACGCGGCCGGGATCGCCACTGGAGCGCTGGACGCCCCGTGACTTAACCAATTCATTTCGTTTGGAAACTGGGGATGCACGTGGATTTCAGAAGCGAACGGCACTTGATTCATGTGCCGGGCACTGAACGGGTCTTCAATCGCCTCAAGGTGCTTGTTGTGCTCATGATCCCGCTGGCCATGTCGCTCATGTCCATCAGCTCGATCAATGTTGCGCTGCCCACCATCGAGGCATCCATTGGGGCCTCGGATACGTCTATCCAGTGGATGCTGTCGGGCTATGCCCTGGTGTTCGGCATGTTGCTGGTGCCGGCTGGCCGCCTTGGTGACGCGATCGGTCGCGGCACGGTGTGGATCACCGGCGTGGCCGTGTTCTCGGTGTCATCGCTGGTGTGTGGCATGGTCAGCGACCCCTTCCTGCTCAATATTGCCCGCGTTGCCCAGGGCGTTGGTGCAGGCATTCTGAACCCACAGACCATCGGCATGATCCAGCAATATTTCCGCGGCCAGGGACGCGCCCGCGCCTACAGCGTTTTCGGACTGGTGATCAGCGCCTCGGTGGCTGCCGGCCCCCTGCTCACCGGCCTCATTATTCGCGGCATCGGGCCCCACAATGGTTGGCGGGCCAGCTTCCTGTGGAATGCACCGCTCGGTTTTCTGGGCATCGCCCTGGCCCTGATGTGGTTCCCCTTCGATCTGGAACGTCAGCGTCGTCACGCCAAACAGGCCGGCGCCTACAAGCACACCAAGCTTGATCTTGACCCGCTGGCCATGGTCTTGCTGGCCCTGGCCGTGTTGTGCGTGATGTTGCCGTTCATGTTGAAGACCGGCCCCGGATTCCTGCTCATTCCGCTGGCCGCAGTGCTCATGGTCATCTGGGTGCGTTGGGAGCGCAGCTATGCGGCACACGGACGTCAGCCGATGGTTGACCTCAAGCTGTTCCGCTATCGCTCGTTCACCCATGCCACCGCCGTCTCCGCCACGCAGTTCCTGGGTGGCACGTCGATCTTCGTGCTGGTTGCCCTGTTCCTGCAGGACGGCATGCATGTTTCGGCACTGCAGGCGGGCATGATCGGGCTGCCGAATGCCGTGTTGTCGGCCTGCAGCTCTTTGTGGTGTGGCCGTCAGGCCCTCCGGCGTGGCCGCAATCTGGTGATCTTCGGCCTTTCCTGCATTTTCCTGGGTGTGCTGGGCGCCAGTTGGATGGGTGGCCAGATCATGAACAATGGCGTGAATTTCTGGTGGCTCATGGCCCCGCTGGCGCTGGTTGGTGTGGGCAATGGTTGCATGACCGGCTGCAATCAAACGTTGTCGATGCTCGAGGTGCCCCCGAAGGAGGGTGGCGTTGCGGGCGGTGTGAAGTCCACCACTGAGCGCGTCTCCACAGCCATCGGCAATGCCGTTATCACTGCGGTGTTCTTCGTGCTGGTTTCGCAGGGTTGGGATGTTGCGCTCACCCGCGCCTATCAGGTGATTGCGCTGATCATCGCGGTGGCCATCGGTGTGGCGATCTTCGATCGCGTGACCCTGGGACGCGGCGCCCCACCCACACCGATCTCGTTGTCCAAGTCCTGAGTGTCCAACAAGTCCTGAGGGCTGGCCGCAGGCCATACGATGGGCGGGTGAGCCCTCGACCTGTCGACGATGCGCGCCATCGCAGCTTCTTGGCGGGCGCTCTCTCGCTTCTCCTGACGCTGCTCTGTCTTGGCTGGGTGAGCCCCATTGCCCAGGCTGACACCGAGCAGTTGAGTGTGCGTTTCACTTCGATGTCACCCTCGGCAATCACCGATTCGGGTGATCTCACCCTCACCGGCACCATCACCAACAACAGCTCCGAGACCCACACTGCTCCGGTGGTGAAGCTGTGGCGTGACCGCTCGCCCATCACCAATTCGGATGCCCTGGCGCTGCTCCTGGACAACGACGACAGCCCCGAATTGAGCGATGTGGTCACCAGCTCCGAGGCATCGGTCACCCTGGGTGATCTGGCGCCGGGGGCGTCGGCAGATTTCAGCGTGAAGGCGTCGTTCACCAGCGGTGACGATCCGCTCTCGCTCACCAGCACCGACTGCGCCTATCTGGTGGGTGTGCGTGTTGACGAGGCGGACGGCAGCCAGCTCGGGGGAGCGCGCACCTTCATCGCCTCGCCCGGCGCCACCACCTGGAATGCCACCACTGTGGCCGAATTGGCCAGCACGCCCAGCTATGTGGGCACCGACGCGGGCAAGCCGATCTTCACCGACGACCATCTGGCCGCCGAGATCGCACCCGACGGTCGTCTGTCACAGCTGGCCACCCTGGCCGACCAGGAGGCCGTGAGTTCGGTGATCGATCCCTTGCTGGTTGACGAGCTCACGAGCATGGCAGCCGGCTACACGGTGCGCGACACCAGCGGAAATGACTCACCCGGCGCCGGCCAGCAGGCGGCAGCAGATTTCCTCAACCGCCTCACCACCATCGCCCACAATTCACGCAGCTACCGCGGGCTGTATGGCATGTTGGCGGTGAATGCCGCCTCGTCTGCCTCGCGCAATGATCTGCTCACCACCGCCGCCCAACGCTCCGCCAGCAGTGAACTGCTCGGCGCCCTGCGCCTGGCGGTGACAGCCACCGATGCGAATGTGACCAACGAGGAACTCGATTTCCTGTCATCAGTGAGTCCCAGCGTGGTGCTTGCCACCGGCATCGACGTGAGCTCACCGGTGCAGGAGTTCCGGACCGACAACGACGATGACCAGAGCGGCACTGACCAGGCCAGCACCACACTCACCGTGGTGCCCGTGAACACGAGCATGGCTGATGCCGGCCCGAGCCCCGAGCCGAATGACGATCTGGTGCACCGGGTGGGCCATCTGCAATCCGAGCAGCTGCTGCGGGCGGTGGCCCACGGCAATTCGGTGCATCTTGTCACCGATGGCGAGGCTGCGCGAGCGGAGCTTGCCGGCGCCACCGGACGCAAACGGGTGAGCCTTTCCGAGCTCATGGCAGGCGTCGATGCCAGTCCGCTGCGTAATGGCAACAATCAGCAATCCACCACGTCCGATGGTCTGGGCCGGGCCGAGGACAATGCCCGCTCGGGCCTGGAGGCCTACCGCTCGCTCACCGGTGAGAATGCCGGTATCGACGCCGATCTGCTCGTTGCGCGGGCATGGAGCGGCAGCTTCACCGACGGCACTGCGGCGCAGAATTATCTCAACGCCGCGATGGCCACTGTGGAGCGCTCGCTGCGCTCCGGCGGCGTGCAGATCCACATCAGCGAGAAGCTGGTGGTGCCCAACAAGACCACCTCATTGCCCATCTCGGTGACCAACACCATGTCGATGCCGGTGAAGGTGCAGGTGCACTTCGATTCGGACAATTCCTCGCGCATCAGCATCGCCGACACCGAGGTGATCCAGCTGGGGCCCGGCGAGTCCGCAACGGTGCGCATCAGCCCCGAGGTGAATGCCGCTGGCAGCGTGCAGATGGATGCCATGGTGATGACGGTGGGTGAGCGCCCCCACCAGCTGGGCGCGTCGGTGCGTTTCACGGTTGATGCCCAGAACACCGGGAACATCGGCTGGATCATCATCATCGCCTCAGGCGTGGTGATGCTCGGCGCCACCGCCCTGCGGGTGCGTCAGGTGCGCCGCGAGCGGGCCCGCAAGCACACCCCGGCCGATGACGATCCCGATGTGCCCTTCGATCCTCGTCCCCTGGACGATTAGGGAAGCACGTCCCCTGGACAATTGGGGAAGCGCATTCCCCGGACGATCGGGGCAAGCAACCCCGGACGATCGGCGCCCACAGGTCAACGCCGGACTGCATTCCGCCGGTAGGCGATTGAGTCCATCCACGGCACGCCCTGCACACCTGATCACGGGCTCAAGGGCAGACTGGGACCGGCGGTTTTCAGCTGCCCCACGACCACCACTCCAATCGCGCGACAACTCGATATGCAGGACCTCGACATGCAGAACAGGGGGATGATGAGCACAGATAGCCAACCGGTGCTGCCCGCTGCCCGTCCCCATCCGTTCAATCTGGTGGCCGATGATCTCATCGCCGAGCGCTACCAGCTGGAGTCCCAGCTGAACCAATGGCCCAGCGGCGTCACCTGGCGTGCGGTGGATCGCACCTTGTCGCGCCGGGTGGTGGTGCATCTCTTCGATCCCGCCTCACCCGACTGCGCCAGAGTTCTGGACGCCGCCCGCCAGGCTGCAGTGGCCGTTGATTCCCGCTTCGTGCGCGTGCTCGACGCAATGGATGGCGACAAGCCCTTCGTCGTCACCGAATTCGCCACCGGGGTGAGCCTGCGTGCGCTGCTCGCCCATGGACCCGTCACCGCCCTCGAGGCGGCGCAGATCATCCATCAGCTTGCCGACGCCCTGGCGCCCATGCACTCCGAGGGGCTGTTCCATCGGCGGCTCAATCCCGACACGGTGCTCATCACCCACACCGGTCACGTGAAGATCGTCGGATTCCTCACCGATGCCGCCCTGGCCGGTGGTGTGGACCCGCACGAGAACTGGGCGCGCCAGGAGGCCGCCGACGTACATGCCCTGGGCAAGATGCTCTACGCCTGTCTGGTGGCCCACTGGCCCATTGACGCCGGGCTGGCGCAGACCAGCCAGTGGGGTCTGCCCGCGGCGCCGATGGCTGCGCCGGGACCCGATGGGCCGCACTGGGCGCCCCCCAGGCAGGTTGACCCGCGTGTGCCACCCACACTCGACGCCATCTGCATCCAGATTTTTGATCCCCGCACCGAATCCGTGCCACTGCGCACTGCCGACGAGCTGGTGATTGCCCTGGGGCGCGTGCTCGGCACGGCCGAGGTTGACGAGATTCTTGGCCGACGCATCACCGCTCTGCCAGCTGGCGATGTTCGTGGTGGCCAGATCGGGCTCCATGCCCCGGGTGTCGACGAGTTGCCTGCGCGTCCGGTCCCGGATGCCGACGACGATGCCCCCAGCCTTCAACGCACTCCGATTGATGGCGATGCCGATTGGCCGTTCACAAGTGACGATTCAGCGCCCATGGCCCCACGCACCTCGACCAACACGCGCACATCAATTGATGAGGCCACTGGGCCCATGCCGGTGGGAACCGATACGGGCACCGTTCCAGTGGGCGCTGGCACGCCTGCCATCCCAGTGGGCACCGTTCAAACCTTCGTCACCCGTCTTCCCCCACGTGACGACGATGACGACGAGCTCAGTGATTCGATCACCGTACCCACCCGTCAGAAGGCACGTGAAAGCTCCACAACTCATGCAAGCCCTGAGCCAGCCAACACAGCCTCTGAGAACTCCGCCAGCGTGGACGATCCGGCCTTCGACGACGATGACGATCCCGATGGCGATGAACCGGTCGGCGTCAGCGGGAAATTGGTGGGCCCCCTGCCCGAACGGGGCACCCCGCCGCGCAGGCTTGCCACTGCCACTCGGCGTGAGGGCCCCCTTCGGTGGGTGCTGCCCGTGGTGGTGGCGCTCATGGTGCTGGTGGCGCTCAATGGCATGGTGCGTTCCTGCCAATCGGGCGCTGACAAGGCACCCGCCGCGGTGCAGGCGGCCTCGGTGGTGGAATTCGATCCGGTGGCCGATGGTGGTGCCGAGGCTGAAATGCCCGACGAGGTGCCCTTGGCCACCGACGGTGACACCGCCACCGCCTGGCACACCCAGGAATATGGCGGCAGCGCCCAGTTCGGCTCGGTGAAACCCGGCAGCGGTCTCATGCTCGATCTGGGCCAGACACGCACCATCAACTCGGTGCAGCTCACCCTGGTGGGCGCCCCCACCGATGTGCAGCTGCTGGTGACCAACGACGACGCCAACCCGTCAACCAGCACCGTGAACGACTGGACGGTGATGGCGAGCGCCACGGCAGACGGAACAACTGTCACGCTCACCCCATCCGCGCCGATCAGCGGACGCCATCTGTTGGTCTATCTCAGCTCATTGCCCCAGCTGACCAACGGCAACTTCCAGGGCGCAATCGCAGAGATCACTCTCAACGCTGCCTAGCGGCCACAGCGACACCTCATGGCACCCGCCCTGCGGACACCGCCGTACCGCCGAAGCACTGCACTGCACTGCACTGCGCTGCACAACACTGCGCTGCACGCGCTGCTCCCGGTGCAGGCCACAACACTGGCCCGCATGCGCGCCCACCTGAAAGGATGGAGCCGTGAAGCTGCTTCTTATTCGTCATGGTCAGTCAGCCAACAATGCACTGGCAGGAAATCACCTTCCCGTTGACAGCCAGTTCCCCGATCCCGAGCTCACCGAACTCGGCCAACGGCAAGCCGGGCTGCTTGCCAAGGCCTTCCATGACGAGCTGCTTCCGCATCCCAGCGTGCTGCTGTGCTCACCGATGACGCGCGCCGTGCAGACCTGCGCGCCGCTTGCCGACGAGCTTGATCTGCCCATTCAGCTGGAGACCCAGGCCCACGAGGTGGGCGGCATCTTCCAGGGTGTGCAGCGCACACCGGGCGGCTATCTGGGGGCTTCCCGAGGTGAACTCGCCGGCATCAGTGATCGGCTGGTCTTCAACGATGACATCCGCGATGAGGGCTGGTATCGCATGGGCAGTCAGGTGGAGACGCCCTCCGAGGGTCAGGGGCGCGGCAAGCGTCTTTACCGCTCCATCCTGGAGCGTTACGGCAACACCGACGGCATTGTTGCCCTGGTGTGTCATGAGTGGATCTCGAATTATCTGATCCGCGCCTCCCTCGGCCTCACCGATCCCGAGGGCGAGCCCGATCCGTGGTTCTCCATTGCCAACACCGGCACCACCTTCATCCAGACCGGGCTTCCGCTGCCCGGGCCCTATGAGGGCGGCGGCACGGCCATGATCTGGTGGATTGGCCGCTTCGATCATCTGCCGGCCGAACAGGTGAGCCGCTGAATCAGCGGTTCAGCACCGAGCTGGGGGAGTGCTGTCCGATGGCGCTGTATCCGCGACTCTAGCGATAATTCAATATTCACCGATATAGGCGCATCGCGCATGCTCTGCCGCCACGATCAGTCTCTATCCGGCCGTCTAGTGCCAGCCGAATAGTCTCGGATAGTCAGGGAGCCAGCCCGATCACGGATTGCGTCCCAACGAATCATTGGCCGTGCGCTCAAGATTCCTGATCGCCATCTCCGACGACTGGGTGCCACGGATCGCGGCCATGAGCTGGCCCTCGATCACCGGCTGCAGATCAAACCAGCACGGCGAGCCACCCAGCGAGGCCGTGGCATAGGGCACATTGGCAAGACCGGCGCTCATCACGCGGTTCTGGGTGAGATCACTGCCCACCATGGCGTCGGAACGCGGGGCAATGGCGGGAATCAACGACACCGCCGAGAGCAGCGGATCGGTCTGCAGGGCATTCTGGCAGAACTCGAGGGCCACATCACGGTGGGACGACAGCCGGCTCACCGCGAGCTGGCTGCCGGTCTGCAGCACCACAGGGTCATTGTCCTTCTCCGCCGAGGGCAGCGCGAAGAAGCCGAGATGGGCATCATCGGAAATGCCTGCCCCCTGCAGGGCCGACCACAGCGTCGACGACATGGGCGACATTGCCGTGGTCTGCTGGATGAAGAGTGGCTGCGCACCGCCGGTGGGAATCTTGTCGGGGTTGGCGCTGCCGTCCTGCACCAGGCCAATCATGAAGTTCAGGGCGTCCATACCGGCGTCCTCGTTGAAGGCCACGCCCCCCTCGTCGGTGAACAGCGAGCCGCCGTAGCTGCCCACGAGCATTGCCCAGAGGTTCACCACACCGCCACCGAACACGTCGAAGCCGCCACGTTCGTCGGCACGGTTGAGCAGCTTCGCCATCTCACGCAGCTCATCCAGGGTGCTGGGCGGCGAGGCGATGCCCGCCTCGGCAAACATGTCCACCCGATACCCGATCACCGTGAGGTCAAGCGCATAGGGCAGGGCCAGCAGTTTGTCGTCCCAGTAGCAGCCGGTCATCAGCCGCTGGTCAAGGTTGAGGCCGTCAAGAATGTCGGACGGCATCTCGGCCACCGCGTTGTAACGCTGCATGGCCTGCACCCAGCCCTGGTGGGGCGTCACCACATCGGCAAGCTTGCCTGCGGTGAGCGCGGTGATGATCTTGTCGGGCAATTTCTCGGTGCTGGTGTAGCTGGTGTCCATCGAATAGCCGGTGCCGCTGAAGAAGGGGCTGATCACATCGTCGCGGTAGGCGTTCTTCTGGTTCTCGTCGGCATACATGTCAGACAGCAGCGAAAGTGTGCCGTCACCGGTGGACTTTGCGCCCCGCCATTGCACGCTTGCCGACGGCAGTCCGGCGGTCTCGGAGTCGGAGCTGTTGCCACCGCAGGCGCTCAATGAGGCCACAGCAGCGGCTCCGGCACCCCATGCCAGTAGTCCTCGTCGGCCCAGACGCACGGCGTTCTCCTTGGTCGCTGAACAGATTCTGCGATCACGCGCGCACAGGCAGCGCGACGCACCCGAATCACGGCATGATGGCATGCCGGTGTTATGACTTTATCTGCATCGGTCGGGGTCAGGTTTCCACGCCGCACTGTTCCCCGGCCCGTCATGCGACGCCGGGGGCGGGAATTGTGACGGCGGCTGTGGTGTTGTGCCAGTGGATGTCCCATGACGCGGGGCTGGCCCGGATGGGCCTTGATTCGCCGCCATCTTGGGTCTTTGATTGGGATTCCGGGCGCGTTCCACGTGACTGGGCAGAATGATCGTCGTACCCTACAGGTTGTGGTGTGCGGCACCTGACACAACAAGACGTTGTGGTTGAGGCTGCGAACGAAAGGGAAGCATGAACGACGAGATTCGCGATGTCATCATCGTGGGTTCTGGCCCTGCCGGATATACGGCTGCCATCTACACCGGACGCGCCGGAATGCGTCCGCTGGTGTTGGAGGGCTCCGTCACCGCCGGTGGGGCTCTCATGACCACCACCGAGGTGGAGAATTATCCCGGCTTCCCCGATGGCGTCATGGGTCCCGTGTTGATGGCCGACATGCGCGCCCAGGCCGAGAAGTTCGACGCCGAGCTCATTGCCGATGACGCCGTGACCATTGATCTTGCCGGGCCCATCAAGTCGGTCACCGACTCCGAGGGCAATGTCTACCGCGCCCGCGCCGTGATCCTGGCCATGGGTTCGGCCTATCGCCACCTGAACCTGCCCGAGGAGGAGAGCTTCTCGGGTCGCGGTGTCAGCTGGTGCGCCACCTGCGACGGGTTCTTCTTCCGTGGCAAGGAGATTGCCGTTGTCGGCGGAGGTGACTCGGCCATCGAGGAAGCCACCTTCCTCACCCGTTTTGCCAGCAAGGTCACCCTCATTCATCGCCGCGACGAGTTCCGCGCCAGCCGCATCATGGCCAAGCGCGCCGAGGAGAACCCGAAGATCGACATCGCCTGGAACTCCGAGGTGGTGGGCATGAAGGGCGAGGGCACACTGGGTTCCCTGACGCTGCGCGACACCGTCACCGGAGCCGAGCGTGAGCTCGAAGTGGCCGGCCTGTTCGAGGCCATCGGCAATGTGCCGCGTTCCGAGCTGGTTGCCGGCCAGGTGGAGCTCAATCCCGAGGGATATGTGCTCACCAAGGGCGATTCCACGCTCACCGACGCCCCCGGCGTCTTCGCCTGTGGCGATCTGGTCGACCATGTGTATCAGCAGGCCGTGACGGCTGCTGGCACCGGTTGCCGCGCTGCACTGGACACCGAGCGGTATCTCAGCGCACTTGAGGACGCTGCCGAGCAGGCCGAATCAAGCGTCGTCAACGCCTGAGTTCCGCACCGCGCAGCTCCTCACCGCTACCAACTCAGTGCCCGAGCAGTCCATCGTCCGGGCAATGATCTTCAAGAAACCAATTTCAAGCAACGCAGCATCCAACCCACAGCAGTTGCGGCACACCGGCCGCAGAAGACAGGAAGGCAAGCCATGGCAGAGCCCATTGATGTCACCGACGCCACGTTCGATCAGGAGGTGCTCAAGTCGCAGCTGCCCACTGTGGTGGATTATTGGGCCGATTGGTGCGGCCCCTGCAAGCAGCTCAGCCCGATTCTGGACCAGCTTGCCAATGATTACGACGGCAAGGTGAAGTTCGTGAAGGTTGACGCCGACGCGAACACCCAGATTGCCACCAGTCAGGGCATTCTCGGACTTCCCACCGTGCAGATCTATCGCAATGGCGAGGTTGTGAAGCAGTTCCAGGGTGGCAAGCCGCGCGGCAGCATCGTGAAGATGATCGACGAGGTGCTGTGATGGCGGCCCAGGAGTCGTCTGTGCGCCGCGGCGTGACCCTGCGGCGCATTTCGCCTGAGATCTACGAGGCCACCAATTCCAAGGGCGTCACCGTGCGCGTTGGCCATGGCGACGAGGTTTTCGGCCCTGTGGAATTGCTGCTCGCGGCAACCGCAGCCTGCACCTCCATTGATGTTGATGTGGCCACGAGCCGTCATGCCGAGCCGGAGAAGTTCGAGGTCACCTCGGCCGGCGACGTGGTGAAGGGTGAGCAGGGCAACAAGGTGGAGAACATGGAGCTGAATTTTTCGCTTCGTTTCCCCGACACCGACGAGGGTCGCCGCGCGCAGAGCATGGTGGAGCGCCTGGTGAAGATCAGCCGTGAGAAGGATTGCACGGTTGGCCGCACGGTTGCGCTGCCCACAGAACTGCACAGCGCTGTGGACGGGAAGATCGTCGCCTGAGGTTCAGCGACTCGGAGCTCAGCTCCAAGTCGCTTTATCGACATTTGGATGTCATGCGGCGTTGTATTTCACGCCGGATTTCATGCCAGTTTTCATGCCGGAGCCCCGATCGGGTTGATCCTGATCGGGGTTTTCTGGCATCAAAACCTGCAATCAGCGCCATGTCGGGGCGCTCAGGCAGGCTGAAAGTTCTGTCAGCGGCAAATAGAGCCGAGTTGGCCCACTGACAAGCCAAGACATTGATGGTTCGGAGCGTCAGATTCGCGCCTGAGCAGCCCCGGTGCGGCCCAGCTCAGCCCTCGAGCAAACCAACTATGCGTTCCAGGTCTTCAGCGCCGGCAAAATCGATGGTGATTCGGCCCTTGCGCTGTCCCACATGCACCTTCACCCGGGTTTCAAAACGGTTCGAGAGCGTGGAGGCAAGCTGTTGCACATGTTCGTCGGTCTCGGCGGGCTTGCGCAGTTTGCGTGCGGCGGGAACTTCGTCACCGCCCAGGGTGACGATTTCTTCAGTGGCCCGCACCGAGAGCCCTTCCGAGACGATCCGCTGTGCCAACCGTTCCTGTGAGAGGGGATCGTCCAGGCCGAGCAGTGCGCGGGCATGTCCGGCCGACAGCACTCCTGCTGCAACACGGCGCTGCACGGTGGGTGGAAGCCGCAACAGCCGGATGGTGTTGGAAATCTGTGGGCGTGAGCGCTTGAGGCGCTTGGCAAGTTCGTCCTGGGTGATGCCGAAATCGCGCATCAACTGCTCATAGGCGGCTGCTTCTTCCAGCGGATTCAGCTGCACCCGGTGCAGATTCTCCAACAGGGCGTCGGTGAGCATCGATTCATCATCGGTGGCGCGCACAATTGCCGGAATGCGCTCAATTCCGGCCTGCTGGTGCGCTCGCAGGCGGCGCTCGCCCATGATCAGTTCGTAGTCATCCGCGTCCAGTTTGCGCACCACAATGGGCTGCAACAGGCCCACCTGCTGAATCGACTCGCTCAGTTCGGTGAGTTCTTCCTCCCCGAACACCTGGCGTGGCTGTTTTGCGTTGGCGTGGATCTGCCCCACCGGCAATTCGGCGTAATAGGAGCCGTCTGGCATCTCGTCAGGTGTCGTGTCCCCGGCCGAATCTGATGTGTCGGGCAGATCGGTGCGCTGGAAGAGCTCACCAAGGCCGCGTCCAAGTCCACTGGGTCGTGCGTTCATTTCTCTTCCTCCAGTGCTCGGACTGCCAATTCCTGCGCAACTTTGCGATAGGCATTGGCGCCCACCGAATTCGGGTCGTAGTTCAACACGCTCTTGCCATAGCTCGGGGCCTCGCTGATGCGCACCGAGCGGGGGATCATCGTGTGGAGGGTCTCGGTGGGGAAGTGGTCCACCACTTCCTGGGCCACCTGGGCGGAAAGTTTCGTGCGGGCGTCATACATGGTGAGTAGAACTGCCCACAGCTCCAGTTTGCTGTTGAGCTGGCGTTTCACGAGTCCGATGGTGCGCATGAGCTGCTGCACGCCTTCGAGTGCGTAGTACTCACATTGGATCGGAATGAGGATGTCACTCGCTGCCACCAGGGCATTCACCGTGAGCAGCCCCAGTGAGGGCGGGCAGTCGAAGAGGATGAAATCAACCTCGTGCTCTGCCTCGTAATCGTCCATGGCTCGCGAAAGACGCAGTTCACGGGCAACTTTGGACACCAATTCCAGCTCTGCGCCTGCAAGGTCGATGGTGGCGGGCACCACCATGAGGCCGTCGGCCTCTGGCGAGGGGACTGCCAGCTCGGAAACGGGCATCTCGTCCAACAAGAGTTCGTAACTGCCTTTGACGCCTTCGTCATGGGCCACACCGAGTGCGGTGGATGCATTTCCCTGCGGGTCAACGTCCACCACAAGCACGCGCAACCCGCCCTGGGCCATTGCCACGGCAAGGTTCACGGTGGTGGTGGTCTTACCCACGCCACCCTTTTGGTTGGCGATCACGATGCGTCGCGCCTTCTTGAGGTGGTGCAAGGGCAGTGTCTGCACGCGTGTTTCACGTGAAACAGTGGGGGTGGTCACAGATGGAGCTTCTTCCTTGAGTACGCGACGTGCTGGTGCGGGGGAGTCATCCGGGTCGGCTGCCCGGTCCCCATCAGATCCGGCATCGTCACCCGCAGGTGTCGTGGCCCCGGGTTCCAGTGAGGAGATGAGTTGACCGCCGATGGTTTCACGTGAAACATCTCGGTGTTCGGCCTGGCCGAGCTCGGTTTCCGACGGATATCCAAGAGCTTGGGTCACTTTGTTGTGCCGAGGAATCGGATAGCCCAGTGACTGTCCCATGGCGACCCTCTCCATCCCTCGGGGACTCCGCACATGCCGTGAACCAGCAAGCAGCCCCAACAGAGCTTTCACTCTAGTGGGCGCAGGTGACGGGCGTCACCTTCAACCCAGCATGTCTCAGGACGCAGTGACCCGCACAACATGTGCTGGTTCAGCCTGCGGCAGGGGGCGCACCTGCAGCGTCACCGCCTGCAGACGCATGCGTTTGAGCGATCCTGCGCTCTCCGCAACCTCGGCTTCTGCCGAGGCGCCCTTGAGGGCGAGCAGCTGTCCTCCGGGCGCAATCGCGCGGTGACTCCAGCCAAGCAACTTCGGCAGCTTCGCCACAGCCCGGCAGGTAACCACATCGAAACCCACACCCATCTGTGCTGGTTTCAGGTCCTCCACACGGCCACGCTCAACAGTCACCGTCTCGCCCAGTCCGAGCTCGTCAACAGCCTGCACAAGGAAATTGAAGCGGCGCAGCAGGGGCTCCAGCAGCGTGATTCTCAGGTCGTCGCGAGCAATGGCAAGCACCAGGCCCGGCAGCCCGGCTCCACTCCCGACATCAAGCACAGAAGAACCCTGCGCAATGAGCTCTGACAGGGCAGCGCAGTTCATGATGTGCCGTGACCAGATGCGTTCGGGCTCCCTGGGGCCCAGCAGACCCCATTCGACACCCCGTGATGTCAATATATCGACATATTGCTCGATGAGACCGAATGAGTCGCCGAAGAACTCCTCACCCTGCGCCCGCGCCGAGGTCTCGTCTGCCGGATTGCTCACTTGGCGGGCTGCACCACAACGCGGCGGCGGGGCTCCTCGCCCTCTGATTCGCTGAACAGCCCGGCTGCCTTCACCGCATCGTGCACGATCTTGCGCTCAAAAGGATTCATCGGGGCCAGGCGAACAGCCTCGCCCGACTCATTCACGTCGTTGATGGCGTCCTGGGCAAGCAGTTGCAGTTCCTTGCGGCGCTTCTCGCGATGCCCAGCAACGTCCAGCATGAGGCGGCTGCGATGTCCCGTGGTGGTGAGCACTGCCAGGCGGCTGAGCTCCTGCAGCGCCTCCAGCACTTCGCCGTCCTTGCCCACGAGCACTTCGGAGTCGGTGACCACTGAGACGTGTGCGCGATCACCCTCGGAATAGCTGTCGATGTCGCCATCCATGTCGGCAATGTCGAGCAGTTCTTCCAGGTAGTCAGCGGCTGCGTCGGCTTCCTCCACCAGCTCGTCCTCGGCAGCAGTCTTCTTGGCGTCACCCGCCACGGGGCTGCCCTCGGAGATCTCCTCGGTGACCGCCTCGGCAATCACGGCTTCCTCGTCGCCGGCATCGGCAGCGGGGCCATCAACCTGGCTCTCCTCAGCGGCCTTCGCGGCAGCCTTCTCCTGCTCGGCCGCTTCGATATCGGCGGCGTCGTTCTGCTTCTCGTCTTCGCTCATGCCGGTCTCCTTGTTCACGCTTTGTGTGGTCTGTGGCGGAATCACACCGGCTCGCGCACGCCAACGCGGCGAGCCGGTGTGATTCTCAGTTCTTCTTGCGGGTGGCTCGTGTCTGTCTGGTGGGCTGACGGCGCACAACGGTCTGCTTGTCCTGGTCGTCATGGCGCACTGTTGAGCGATTGGTCGACTGGCGGTTCACCACTGTGCGGCCATGCTCATCGGTCTGCGCCTGGGCGGTCTTGTTGTTGCCACGCGGATGCTTGCGCCCACGGTCCTGACGCACGCGCTCGATCTCGCGGGGGTCCTTGCCCTGCGCTTCCATGCGCTCTTCCCACTCGATGTAGGCGGGTGTGCCCGGCGTCGGGTAGTTGCGAATGATCACATACTGCTGGGCCATCGTCCAGATGTTGGTGGTGAGCCAATAGAGCAGCACGCCGATGGGCATTGCCATGCCGCCGAACAGATACATCAGCGGGAACATGTACAGCATCATTTTCTGCTGCTGGGCCATCGGCCCAGTGAGCGAGCTCGGCGGCATATTGCGCTTGAGCATGTGCAGCTGCTGCACGAACATCAGCACCGTCATGAGGATCACCAGCACCAAGGCGAAGCCCTGCGTGGCGCCGAAACCATTGCTGAGCGGCCAGAAGGTGCCCGAGAGCTTCGCACCGAACAGATCGGCGTGGCTCAGTGAGGCGGTGAGATCGGGGTCGCGCTGCAGCCAGTAGCCGTGCACATTCGTGTCGGACGCAGCGGAGCTGAGCACGCGGAACAGTGCCCAGAAGATGGGCAGCTGAATGATCAGCGGCAGGCACGACGAGGCGGGATTCACGCCCTCCTCGTTGTACAGCTTCATGGTCTCCTGGCCGAGCTTTTCGCGGTCGGAGCCGTATTTCTCCTGCAATGCCTGGATCTTGGGCTGCAGCGCCTGCATGGCGCGTGAGGAGTTCAGCTGCTTGGCATACAGCGGCATCATGAGCAGGCGAATGAACACCGTGAGCAGCACGATGGCTAGCGTCCAGGTGAGGCCCGAGTTCGGGTCCATCAGATAGGACACAAGCTTGTGGAACAGCACGATCAGTCCGGACACAGCCCAATACAGCGGCTGCATGATGGCCGACCCGATCTTGCCCAACGAGTCGCCAATGCCCAGCAACGTCAACAAACCGGCGTTCAAGTAATTCACCTCACATCGCGAAGTCCGACGGCGACGGCAGGACTGCCGACCGACGAACGCTGGGAGCTCGCGCTCCCGTGGTCATGAAACTTGTGGTCGTGTGCGCCCTGCCCGCCAGCTCGTTTGCTGTGGGCAGCGGTGTCGATGTGCTCGCCGGCTGCCATCCGCGCCTCCAGGGGCGAGCCGGGCACGGGATCAACCCCGCCCATCGACCAGGGGTGGCAGCGTGCCAGACGGCGCACGATGAGCCAGCTGCCCTTCACCGCGCCATGGAGCTGGAGCGCTTCCAGGCCATAGGTGGAGCAGCTCGGGTAGTACTTGCACACATCGCCGTAGAGCGGCGAAATGAACGTGCGCCAGAGCTTCACAAAACCGATGAGCAGATATTTCATCGGGCGTTACCCGCTGAAGTCAAGCCTGCTGAAGCCGGGTCTGCCGCGCTCTTCGATGCGCCCGGAGCCGATGCGTCCCTGCTCGAGGAACTGGGGCTCGATGCACCCAGCCCGAGACGCTTCTCGCAGGTGTGCCAGGCCGAATCAAGATCGCTGGCGAGCTTGCGTGGTTGGCGTGCGGCATCGGGCAGGGCCCTCACCACCACGCGCAGGCCGTCGTTGACCGGCTGGCTGGTGAGGCGATCGCGCACAATATGGCGCAGGCGGCGCTTCACGCGGTTGCGCATCACGGCGTTGCCCACTTTTTTGGACACAACAAAACCGACCTTTGCCGAGCCCTGCCCAGCACCCTGTTCGGGTGGGGTGGGATCAACAAGGTCGGCATGCACAACAAGGGTTGAACGGCCGGCCCGCACACCATGACGCACAATGCTGCGGAACTCCCGGGAGTCCCGTAGGCGTGCCGCGGTCGGCAGCACGATGCTCAGGCAGACAGCTCTGCGCGGCCCTTGCGACGACGAGCGGCCAGAATGGCGCGCCCAGCGCGAGTGCTCATGCGGCTGCGGAAGCCGTGGGTGCGTGACCTGCGGCGATTGCTGGGCTGAAAGGTGCGCTTGCTCACGGGTTGAGCTCCTGAATATCTAAAGAAACGAATCGCATCGCTCACGGCACCCGCAGCCGCTGCATCAGTCCACTCAGTGGAACAAATCAGCATGGCGCGAGGACGCGAAAGCGGTCGCTGACGTCAGCGACTCGGACTAGTTTACGCTGAAAGGCCCTCACTTCCCAAAACGGACTGCCCTTCACACGGCCAGACGCACGCCGGGATCTGCCCTGACCCGGCAGCCGGATGCCGCGTCATGCCCATATGTGCCCGGGTCAGCGAGCACGGGAAAGCAGAATGAACAAGCAAAGTGAACTTGCCCGGCTTGGCCAGCCGACACGCCGCACGGCATCATTTTTACCGACTGCGACTTTGCAACTGCGCGCAAGGGAAAGTAGCGTACTCAGCCGTCCCCCAAGAACGTTTTGAGGGGCGCGCAAGAGGTCGTCACAGCACCCGCATGGCGACCGGTAGGCGACATCAGGGCAGCAGCGGCTCGAGTAGGGTCGGCGCTACCCGCCGTCAAAGGCGGGGGCCGCCAACAACAGAGAAGGACCCACGGTGTGACTCGGGATACAGACAGGGCTGATGGCGCCCCCGAACTTCCTGACGCCTGGAAGCATGTGCTGGCCGATTTCGTTGGCCGCGACAAGGCCTATCTGCGCACCACGAAGCCGCTGACGGTGCACGAGTCCACGGTGATGATCGCGGTGCCGAATGAATACACCCGCGAAAACATCGAGTCGAAGCTGCGTGACCGCCTTGAGGTACAGCTGTCTGACATCTATCACCGCAATATGCGGCTGGCCATCACCATTGAGCCCAATCTTGAGCTCGATCTGAAAGCCCCCGAGCACGATGAGGACGCCGAGCACCAGGTGCGTCCGGTGGAGTTCATTCCACGCACCGACACCGAGGTTCCGCCGCTGCGTCCGGCTGAGGTGGCCGAGTCCGCTGCCGCGCCGAGCACAGCGGGAAGGTCGAGTGCAGCGGGAAGCCCGAGCACTCTGTCAGGCGGCTCATCGGACGATCGTGGCAGCAATCTTTCCGGCGGCACGGCAGGTGATCCGGGCAGCAACCTGTCCGGCGGCATCGGCGGCGACCTGGGTGCGGCCAATGGCCGGCTCAACCCCCGCTACACCTTCGACAATTTCGTGATCGGCTCGTCCAACCGTTTTGCCCATGCGGCGGCGGTGGCTGTGGCCGAGGCGCCCGGCAAGGCCTACAACCCGCTGATGATCTATGGCGAGTCGGGGCTGGGCAAGACCCATCTGTTGCATGCGCTGGGCCACTATGTGCGCGCCTATTACAAGAACGTGCGCGTCAAATATGTGAGCACCGAAGAGATGACCAATGAGTTCATCAACGCGGTGGGCGAGAACCGCACCTCCCAGTTCCGCCGCGAGTACCGCGACGACGTGGATGTGCTGCTCATTGACGACATCCAGTTCCTGGAGGGCAAGACCCAAACCCAGGAGGAGTTCTTCTACACGTTCAATGCGCTGCACAATGCCCAGCGCCAGATCGTGCTCACCTCCGATCGTCCACCGAAGGCTCTGGAGCAGTTGGAGTCGCGGCTGCGAAGCCGGTTTGAGTGGGGCCTGATCACCGATATTCAGCCACCCGATCTCGAGACGCGCATCGCGATTCTGCAGCGCAAGGCCGCTGCCGACAATCTGTCGGTGCCGCCGGGAGTGCTGGAGTTCATCGGTTCGCGCATCCAGAGCAATATTCGTGAGCTCGAGGGCGCTCTCATTCGCGTCACGGCCTTTGCCTCGCTCAATCGCGAGGAAGTGTCCATGGGGGTTGCCGAGCAGGTGTTGCGCGATCTCATCCCCGATGGGGTGGGGCCCGATGTCACTGCGCCGACGATCATTGCCGAGACGGCAAAATATTTCGCCATCAGTGTGGATGATCTCATTGGCCCGAGCCGCACGCAGACCTTTGTGATGGCCCGCCAGATTGCCATGTATCTGTGCCGCGAGCTCACTGATCTGTCGCTGCCCAAGATCGGTCAGCGGTTCGGCGGCAAGGACCACACCACGGTGATGCATGCCGAACGCAAGATTCGTGAGCTCATGGGGGCGCGCCGCAGCGTGTACAACCAGGTGACCGAGCTCACCAACCGCATCAAGCACAACTCACAGGCCTGAATTTCGCACTGGGGTGCATAATCCCTTGTCAGAGCCTTTCTGTGAATTTGCTCAAGGTTTCTTCTCAGATTCGGCACAGAAAACTGAATCTCGGTGTTTTGCCTTGTCACAGGGATGTTTGCACAATATCCGTGTTTAATGCGTATTCATTGCCCCACAATTCATGGCGCAGTCCCTTCATCAACCCCCACAGCAGCCTGCGCTGAGCGTGCTCGGGCCCCCGTGCATGCCGGATCCTCGACTCCCAGCAGGGGTGCGGGCTGTCGAATCAAATGCCACGGCATGAATTTATGGGGCTGTGACTAGCCCATTTGCAAAACCTGAGAAATAGGCTTTTGATTGTCCCGTATCGTCCACTTCACAGGAACGCCCAAGGTTCGTCACAGCAAATATTCAGTTCCGCTGATTCCATCGTTCGAAATTGGCACGTTGAATTCTGCATAATTGCTTGTCGGGCACATTTTGAGTGATCCCCTGCAGCCCGGGCGGTGTGCACAACCCCCCAACTGGCAAGGAGAACCAATGCCAACATCCCTCCAACGCCCACGCAGTCGTGCGTGGGCCCGACGCACCATGGCCGTGGGGTCAGGAGCCGCAATGATCGCGGCATCCCTGGCCTTCGCCACCTCACCCGCATCAGCAATTGACCGCACGGACATCATCAATGTGAATATTGCCAGTGGTGTCACGAACCCAGACCGCACGCTCACCAGCAGTGCTTCCGGCACCACGGTGGGTCTATTTGCTCATGACGACGACACCACACCCGTGAATGCCTGTGATCTTCCCGATTCAAGCGGCACGGTCGCTCAGGGGCAGCCATGCCTGATCACGGCAAATGATGCCGATCAGACACAGCTAAGTTTCACTGTGCGCGCGCCGGGCGGCGATGCCTACTACTACGCAAAAATCACCGACAGCCCGGATGGTTTCCAATCCCCGATCAATTTCCTGCCCACAAAACGCTATGCGGCGCGCACTGAGATGATGCGTGGTCTTGGAGAAACCCAGACCATCCCGGGTGATTCGGCGCTGGTGAATCGTCGAGAAAACCCGACCGTGGATCGTGAATGCAAGGCGGGCCCCCTCAAGGTGGCCCTCATGATGGATGTCTCGGGTTCAGTGCAGTCAAAGGCCGACACCTACAACCAGGCCGCCAAGACTTTCACCTCAACCTTGGCTGGTTTCGACCAGCCAGCGAAGATGTCGCTCTATGCCTTCTCGTGGACATCACCTGTGTCCACTGAGCTCCCCAACCAGGTGGCGCCATTGGATCTCGGCGATGGCGATGCACTGTCACAGGCGAACAGCCTGATTGACCAGTACACCAGCGTCGGCGGCCATGCACGTACCAACTGGGAGGACGCCCTCGCCGAGGTGAACAAATCTGGCCAGGACTATGACGCTGTGATTGTGCTCACCGACGGTGTGCCCAACGAGATGGGCGAGAGCCAAACGCAGGTCAGCAACTTGAAGGCAGCCGAGATGTCTGTGCTGCAGGCCAATGAAATCAAGGCCAAAGGAACCCGTATCTCGCTTGTGGGCATCGGCGGATTCGTCAATCAGTATGTGCTGGCTGCTGTGTCTGGTGATGCAAAATACGCCGATGGCATGAGCTTCAACCAGACTGATTATGTATATCCCGGATGGGAAGAGCTCAACCGTATTCTCGGCCAAGTAGCAACTTCGATGGATTGCTCCACCACGGTGGACGTTGAAGTCGAGGGCGACGAGGGCAATGGCACTGCTGTGCCCCAGTCGGGTTGGAAGGTGAGCATCGATCAGGGTGGCTCGGCGACCCCGAGTGGTGTCACTGGTGCTGATGAGCAGACCACCGGAGCCGACGGCAAGGTGAGCTGGAAGTACGACTTCGATCGCACCACCGACCGTATTGAGCTGGACATCACGGCCGATATCCAGCCGGGGTGGATCAACACAGCGGTCACCTGCAATGGCGAGCCGGCGGTGACTGACGGCTCCGGCCACATTCAGCTCACAGATGTTGCGCCCGGTGAGGCAGTGAGCTGTGTGATCAGCAATCTGCGTGAGCAGACGCCCAGCACTCCCGATCCCAGCAGCCCCGATCCCAGCAGCCCGGCGCCTTCTGCGACGCCGACCGACAATGTGACCCCTGATCCCAGTGGGAGCCCCTCGCCGAGCGATCCGAACACCTGCTCGTGCCCGCCCAGTGAAACTCCTGGTGGTGGCAGCACTGATCCCAGTGGCAATGGCACCGACAACCCCGGTGGAAATGGCACCTGCCCCGGTGGCAATGGTGACGGTTCCGGTAACGGTGACGGCAATGGAAATGGTGATGGTTCCGGTAACGGAGATGGTTCCGGTAACGGAGATGGTTCCGGTAACGGGAACGGTGACGGCTCCGGCAACGGCGACGGGTCAGGCAATGGCTCGAGCGACGGAACTGGTGACGGCAATGGCTCAGGAAACGGCGCTGGTAACGGCTCCGGCAACGGCGATGGTTCTTCTGACGCCAATGGCGCCGGAATCAACACCGGTGGCGAAGGCTCGTCCGATGCCATTCTCGCCCTGGGTGCCGTGCTCGCGGTGGCTGGCGGTGCCGCAGGCACTGCAGTGACTGTGCGCTCGCGTCGCAGGAAGCACTGACCCGAGCAACGCCCACCCGCAGGAAATCAACCCACTGATGGAATGACCAAGGTCTCCTTCCGGGATTCCTGCACAGTGCCCCGCCGAGCTATGTGCTTCGGTGGGGCACTGCTGTGTCCTAGTCGCAGTGGCTCGAAGCCTCAACCATGAAGGCCCGCGCATTGAACTTGCTTGCCACACTGCCTAAAGTGAGCAAAACACCCGAAGTCTTCATGGTCAGTGCTGACTGCCTCCCATGAGCCACCACTCGATGGCGCCACCCCTGATGGTCAGCTGTGAAGACAGAACGAAGGACACCCCCATGACGCCCCTAGGTCGTGCACACAAGTCGTCAGCCCCACGCCGCCACCAGCCGGTGGCGCTGCTAGCCGCGTTGACGCTTGTGCTCGGCTTGGCTCCGGCAGTGGGTGCCCAGGCAGACGACCTTCCGGAAGCCAGCAATCCCAACCCGATTGCCGGGGAATCGTGGCTGAAGGGTGCTGGCGAAGAGACCGGACCGGTTCTCGACTGGAAACTGAATCTTGACTCAGATGATGTTCTGGCAGCCAATGACAGCTTCCCAGCAGTTATCTACATCAACATCGATGTCAACTTCGATGGGATGATCGCCTATCCAGACTCAGACAACTTCATCACCGATTTTGGATACATCAACAACGACACCGGGATCTATGTAGCGTTCATCAAAGGGGACGACTACACAGTTTCTGTTGATAAACCAGCTGGCACAGCCAGAATCCTTTTTGCCGAGAGCTCTTCAACATTCCAGGACGCATCGCTTCCCGGGCGCACCATTGCTCTGTTGTGCAAGACCCAACCAACAACACCTAATCTCTACCTCGACTACAGAAACTCCGCGACCTTCGGCACTGAGACATACAGCACAACTGCCCAGCTGGTCGTCACTACGCCTCCCGCCTACACAAGTTTCACGGGCACGGCCACCCTCACTGATGCTGAGAACGGCGAGCCGTTGAAGGGCGCCACTTTTGAGTTGGTGCGTTACCAGGGGCAGGGGCCTGATTTCACGACCGTGGCAACTGGCCTCACCACCAATGACCTGGGCCAGGTGTCATTCTCCGGAGACAGCGCTGGGCTCTATGAGTTCCGCCAGACTGCTGCAACCGATGGTTATGTGATTGATGACACTGCGCCGAATACTGCCCACCAGTTCACAGTCATGCAGAATGTAGAAAATCAGGAATTCCGGGTTTCGTTCACCAATACGCGCATTCCTGATGTGATCGAAGTCACCCAGCTGCCGGTGCTGCGCACCGTTCGCTATGAGGGCGCCGGTGCCGATACCCCTGCCGATGTGGTGCAGACCGTCACCTACGAGGTGGTGACCAACAAGACCCAGGGCACTACCAGCTATACGCCGCAGGGCAGCTATGCGGCAGTCGACAGCCCGGTCATCAACAACTACACGGCCGACATCGCCACAGTCGAGGCGCTCGCCCCGGCAACGGTGACGGAACAACCGGCAGACACCACGGTGAACGTCACCTACACACCGGTGCAGGCACCAACCCCTGACCCCACGCCATCAGCAGAGCCGACCCAAACGGCCAGCGCCACACCCAGCGAATCAGCTGCCTCGGCCGCCGCTGGGTCAGCAACTCCCGAGGCAGCCGCAGGCGCTTCGGCTGACACCGGTGGCACTGCCACCGACGCTGCGCTTCCCATTGCAGCCCTGGCCGTGATTGCCGCAGCCGTTGGAACCAGCGGCATGGTGTTGACCCGTTCACGGCGTCGGAAGAATTAGTCACTCACTGGTACGTGTTTCAGGCGGTCTTCGACACCACTCATGACGGCGATTGACTCGTCAAGATCATTCTCGATGCCCTTGAAGGTGGAGGCGATGAGATCGCCTTGCAGTGCACGCGCCTGCTCAGCAAGCTCCCGTCCCTCGTCAGTGAGGCTGATCACAATGGCACGGCGATCATCGGGAGCAGGTTGTGTGTCCAGCAACCCCCGGTCCACCATGCGTGAAACCAGCCGGCTGGGATGGCCTGATTCGGCAATCACCTGCTGCGCGAGGCCAGCCAGGCTTGTGGGGCCCGTATCAAGCAGCGCCATCAGGACGTCAGCCTGCACGCAGGTGAGAGCCAGTGGTCTGAAGAGCTGAGCCAGACGCACATCGAGGGCATGTTCCAACGCCTTCACTCGTCGGGCAAAGGCGATCGGCCTCGATTCAGACCCTGCTGATCCAGACCCTGCTGATCCAGACTTGGCCAATTCAGCCTCGGGCGATTCTCCCCGACCGGTATTTGATGACATGTCACCATTATGCTACTTTCCAGATAGATGACATATCACCTATTTTTCGGAGAACAGGACCAACCATGAAGGCAGCAGTACAGACTGGGTACACCGGAATCAGCAGTGTGCAGATCAGCGAACTCAACGAACCGACACCGGGACCCCTTGCCACGCTTGTCAACGTCGCATACGCACCCGTCCTGCCATGGGACATCATGGGTGAGGAAGGGCAGCTTGGAGCCCAGGAGCAGCGCTCATTGCCGTCCATCGCCGGCTATGGAGCAAGCGGCATCGTAAAAAGTGCGGGGATGCTCGGTGCACGCTCGCTGATCGGGCAGCGCGTGATCGCCCTGTCACCCCACGGCAGCAACACAGAGGTGATGACAGCTCCCTTGGCCTTGTATGTAATTCCCGTGCCCGACAACGTGGACCTGAAACAGGCCGCCACCGTGCTGGCCGGAGCCGACACAGCACAAATGCTTCTCAACCAGGCAACCATTCATGACGGCGATCATGTTGCCGTGATCGGCGCCACGGGCGGGGTGGGCATCTATCTCGTCCAACTGCTGGCGAACTCAGGACATCAACCTGATGTGGTCGCCAGCACACGCAGCGCAGACTTTGCCCGGAAGACATTTCCCCACAGCACGATCATCACTGATCTTGCGCAATCATCCACTCACTACAACGTGATCTTTGATCTCACCGGTAACGCCACACAGATCAACGCCGGAGAACAGGCTCTGCTCCCCGGCGGCCTCCTGGTGGCGGCCTCCACTCCCGGCTACCGACCTCACAGGCCGGGAATCCGGGGATCATTCCACAATGGGCCCCTGTCACCGATGGCCTATCGCAAGCTTCTCGCCCAGATTTCTTCCGGAGAGCTCACACCAGTTGTCGATGAGGTCTACCCGCTGGAACGCATTCGCGAGGCCCAACGTCATGTGAAGGAGGGCCCACACCGTGGCCGAACCCTGCTTGAGGTGAACCCCCAGCATTGAATCCGCGACCGCAGCACTGCAGAAAACTCGATGAGGAGCAGACCCAGTGACAGGGCATGTGATCATGTTCGGTTACTGGGCCAGCCCCTTACGGGAAATTGCCACGCAGTAGAGCTCAACAAGCCTGCTCGTGGCATTGCGCCAGGAACACTTCTCGGCTTCGCTGCGGGCAGCAGCACCCAACCGGGCGCGCAGAGCAGAATCGTCAGCAAGCTGCCGAATGCGCTGAACCATCGCCTGGGAATCATGTGGGGCCACGAGATAGCCGTCGATGCCGTCGTGGATCACATCGGGCAGTCCACCGGCACGCGCGCCGATCACCGGCACACCGCTGGCCATCGACTCCATCGCCGCGAACCCCAGCGTCTCGGTGGTGGAGGGGAACACGAAAGCATCTGCCGAGGCATAGGCGCCGGCCAATTCGCCACCAGCCAGATAGCCGGTGAACACCACATTGAGCCCGGCAAAAGCCCGCTGCAGTTGCTGCCGGGCAGGGCCATCACCGACAATCGCAAGCCGCACAGCTTTTTGGGGCTTGCGAGGCTGTTGAGCTTTGTTGGGCTGTCCGGGCTTGTTGGGCTGTTGGTCAGCAAACTGGCGCATTGGCTGCACCAGGTCGATCAGATCCTTCTCATTACTCACACGTCCGGCAGAAAGCAGCAGAAAATCATCCGGATGGCCATCACTGAGCCGTGAGCACATCTCGCCGGAGGCGCATCCGGGATGGAAGCGCACGCTGTCCACCGCCTTGGGCCACAGATCCACTCTGGGCATTCCGGCGCGTCGGGCACGCTCAACCAGGGGCATCGAGGGGCAGAGATTCACCTGGGCGCGGGCATGGATGGCGGCGGTCCACCGGGTGATGAGTCCATGACCCCAGCCCACACCGAGTTTGCGCACATATTCGCCCAAATCAGTGTGATAGCTCGCCAAGATCGGCCACCGATGGCACACCGCCAAAGACGCACCGAATGCCCCGGTGGCAACCGGATTGACCAGATGCACCACATCGGGACGAAAAGCCTTCAGAGCCCTGGCCGCGCGCCAACTGGGCAGCCCCACCCGCACCTCGGGATAGAGCGGACGGAAAGACAACGACGGCACCCGACACACCTGCAAGCCCGGCGGCGGCGTCCACACGGGGGAAGGGTTGTGGCCCGCAGTCTGCGCATCGGGGGCGGGGAACTCGGGCGCCACCACAAGCACCTCATGGCCGAGCTGAGAGAGCTGCTCGATGGTGTTCAACAGCCTGGTGACCACGCCATCCACCTTGGGCGTGAACACCTCGGTGACAATAGCAATGCGCATCACGCCGACGGCCTAGTGGCTTGTGGAGGTGGTGCTGGCCGACGCTGCCGTGCCGGTTGGAGCACCTCCGGCATCCGCCCAGCGGTAGGCGGCCGGCACACCGGGCTCCTGATTCTTCGTCCACAGGCTGCGGGCAGGAATGTGGGCAAAGTCCACCCGATCGCGGTATTTCGCCGCCGTCTGATTGGTCTCGGCCAGCAGGCCCTCACTCAAGGTTGTGGGATTCAGACCCAGATCGAGAAATGCATCAGCGGTGACATGCAGCTCATTCTCGTCTGCTTCCTTGCGCGGATCGGGCACATTTTCCACCACCGCCCCGGTGAGCTTGGATACCAACGCCGCCAGATCACGCACCCGATGGGTCTCGGTCATCTGGTTGAAGATCTTCACCCGCTCGCCGGGCTGCGGGGGATTGCTCACAGCCAACTCGACACAGCGCACCATGTCACGAATGTGGATGAACGCCCGGGTCTGGCCACCGGTGCCGTGCACGGTGAGCGGATAGCCCACCGCCGCCTGCACCAGAAAACGATTCAGCACAGTGCCGTAATCACCGTCGTAATCGAAACGGTTGACCAGACGCTCGTCCAGCTCGGTCTCGGGAGTCGACGTGCCCCAGATGATGCCCTGGTGCAGGTCGGTGATGCGCAGCGCATCGTTCTTCGCGTAATAGGCGAAAAGGTCCTGATCCAACACCTTGGTCATGTGATAGATCGAGCCGGGACTCGTGGGATAGAGAATCTCGCGATGCACCGTGCCCTGCTCGCCGTCCACAGCCACGTCGAGATAGCCCTCGGGAATCTTCATGCCGGCGGTGCCATAGCCATAGACACCCATCGTGCCCAGATGCACCAGATGCACATCGAGCCCCGATTCCACGATGGCACACAGCACATTGTGGGTGGCATTCACATTGTTGTTGACGGTGTAACGCTTGTTGCGCGGCGACTTCATCGAATACGGAGCCGAGCGCTGTTCGGCATAGTGCACGATCACATCGGGGCGCTCGGCAACGATGAGCCCGAGCAGGGCATCGTAATCGTCGGCAATGTCCACCTGGGCCAGAACGATGGTGCGCCCGGTGGCCTCGTGCCAGGCCGCACGACGCTCATCATTGCTGCGAATGGGGGTGAGCGAACCGGCGCCCAGCTCGTCGTCGATGCGGCGCCTGGAGAAATTGTCAACGATCATCACATCGTTGCCGAGCGCCGACAGATGCAGGCTCGCCGGCCAACCACAGAAGCCGTCACCACCAAGAACCAAAATCTTCACTGACTCGATCCCCCGCTTCTCATGGCCAGATTCTGTCAATCAGCCTAGCGGGGGCCCTGGATTTGCCCCGCTCAGCTCAATCCACACCGGCCTGTGGAAAGCCCGGAAAAGCGGTGGGAATCATGTGGAGCCTGATCCCCAGCAGCCCATGTCATCCACAGCCGTCCACCGATCAGGGGCCCGCCATCAACAGGCCGTCAACAAGCAGAACAGGCCCCTGGCCGCCTGAAATACCAGTTGTCCACACAATCCACCGGTGTTATGACGATGATGAAAGTTACATACACATAAGAATTCCAAGTCAGGTGGCAGTTTCTTGGGGACAAGTCACCCCACAGCCACCCACACGAACCACCGCAAGAACCAGCAGCAACGCAGTTAGGTGGAGCCCGCTGCGTCCACTAAAGTCCGCAGAGTGCCTGGCAACGAGACAGACCCCGCCCGTAGAGCCGCTTCACAGGCTCCCACCCCCAACCCGAACCCGGTGGCTGCGCGCACATCCGCGCTCACCAAGATCTATGGCGACGGCGACGCCCAAGTGGTGGCGCTCGACCATGTGGACGTGTCCTTCGATCAGGCGCGCTTCACCGCCGTGATGGGACCCTCCGGCTCCGGAAAATCCACCCTCATGCATTGCGTGGCCGGGCTCGATTCGCCCACCAGCGGCCAGGTGTTCATCGGTGACACCGAGATCGGTGGCCTGTCCGACGCGAAGCTCACCGAGCTGCGCCGCGACCCCATCGGGTTCATCTTCCAGTCGTGCAATCTCATTCCCACGCTCACCGCGCTGGAAAACATCGAGCTGCCGATGGCGATCGCCGGACGCAAGCCCGACCCCGATTGGCTCAACCATGTGATCGACATCGTCGGCCTGCGCGAGCGCCTCAGCCACAAGCCCTCGCAGCTGTCGGGCGGGCAGGCCCAGCGTGTGGCCTGCGCCCGCGCACTGGTGGCGCGACCGGATATCATCTTTGCCGACGAGCCCACCGGAAACCTCGACTCAACCTCGTCGGGTGAAATTCTGTCGTTCCTGGCAAGCTCGGTTGCCGATCTGGGCCAGACCATCGTGATGGTCACCCACGATCCCTCGGCCGCCTCCTATGCCAACCGCGCCCTGTTCCTGGCCGATGGCCACATCGTCGATGACCTGGCCGATCCCACCCGCGAGCGGGTGCTGGAACGCGTCGGACAGCTCGACCATGCGCACAATGCTGCGGGCAGCACGCAGGCGTCGGACGGGCAGTCCGCCTGATGTGGAAGGCCTCCTGGAAATCCCTGCTGGGCCACAAGGCCCGCCTGCTGCTGTCGACGCTGTCGGTGGTGCTGGGCATCGCATTCCTGGCCGGTGCGCTCACCTTCACCGGCATGTTGCGTCAGACCTTCGACTCCATGACCGAGGGCACCACCTCCGACGTGCGGGTTGGCGTCAAGGGCACCTTCGGGCTCGACACGAGCGTGATTCCCGACTACACCAAGCTGCACCTCAGCAGTGACGACATCGAGGCCATTCGTGGCGTCGAGGGCGTGGAATCAGTCTCGGGCATGAATGCCAGCTTCAACGAGATCTATCTGCTGGGCACCAATAACAAGGTGGTCGCCATGACCGGCGCCCCCTCTGTGGCGAGCAGCTATTATGACGAACCAGCCATGGGCCATCAGCCGGGCATCACCGTGTCCGAGGGCGTCGCGCCGACCGGTGACGACGATGTGGCGATTGATGCCAAGAGCCTTGAGACCGGTGGCTACAAGATCGGCGACCGGGTGCGCATGCTCACATCGCAGGGCGCCATCGAGAAGACCGTTGTCGGCGCGGCAAGTTGGGGTTCGGGCGGCTCGGCCGGTGCCAGCTATCTGTTCTTCAACGATGCAACGTCAAACCAGCTGATGATGCAGGGCATCCCCGGCTACATGGACGCCGCCATCACCATTGAGCCCGATGCCGACGCCCAACAGGTTGCCGACCGCATCTCCGAGATCATCCCCGACGGCTATGAGGCCCAGACCGGGGAAACCATTGCCAAGAACATGTCCGACTATCTCGACCAGGCAATGAGTTTCATCAACATCTTCCTGGGCGTCTTCGCAGCCATTGCCCTGGTGGTGGCCGGATATCTCATCGTCAACACCTTCTCGATCCTGGTGGCGCAGCGTTCGCGCGAGCTGGCGCTCTATCGGGCGCTGGGAGCGTCGAAGGGGCAAGTGGCCAGATCGGTGGTCTTCGAGGCCTTCTTCACCGGCCTGGCCGGCGGCATCGTCGGACTGGTCCTCGGTGCGCTGCTTGCCTTCGGCATCGGCAAGGCCATGGGATCGGCCGGGCTCGACATGGGCAGTGCCGTGCCGCTGCCCTCGGTGTCAACCGTCATCACGGCGCTGGTCGTGGCGATCGGCGTCACCGTGGTGTCGGCATGGGTGCCTGCCCGACGCGCCTCACGGGTGCCCCCGGTGGCGGCCATGGGCGGCGAGATCAGCACCGGCACCCATGCCATGGGACGCCGCAGTCTGGTGGGTTCGATCATCACCATTGTGGGCATTGGCGCAGTGATTGCCGGGGCCCTGCTCGATTTCGACAAGAACGTCTGGGTGCTCGGTCTTGGCGCCTTTGCCACGATCATCGGCGTCACCATGGTGAGCGCGCTCATCGGGCGTCCACTCATCTGGGCTCTGGGACGCCTCTATCGCGCCCTGTTCGGTGAAACCGGCAAGCTTGCCGAGCTCAATGCCATTCGTCAGCCGCGACGCACTGCCGCCACGGCGTCGGCGCTGACCATCGGCCTCACCCTGGTGACCATGCTGTCGGTGCTTGGCACCTCGGCGAGCGTGTCCACCGACCATGCTGTGCGCGACAGCCTGCGCGGCGATTTCGTGATCACCTCGGTGAATTACACGAGCCTTCCGGCGGGGCTGCGCGATCAGGTGGCAGCAACACCCGGTGTGAGCGAGGTGCATGCCACCAGGGGTGTTTCCACCCAGCTCGACGGCAGTCCGAACTACATCATCGGCTATCCGGCTGAGGACTTTGATCAGGTGGTTGCCCAGACCATGGTGTCGGGCGAGTTCAGCGAGAAGCTCGGCGATGTGATCATCACCCAGAAGTTTGCCGACGAAAAACATCTGGCGATTGGTGACAGCATCACCGCCGTTGATCCCGCAACGATGGGTCCGATGCCACTGACCATCACCGGCATCTACACCAACCCTGATGGCGTCTCCAATGGTGATCTGAACACAAATCTGGCCACCATTGCGGCGCTGGGAAATGCCGACCAGGACACCACCATGGCCGTGACGATGCAGGCCGGCGCCGATCAGGGGCAGGTGAAGGACGCCCTGACGACAGAGACCGGTGACAACCCGATGGTTGTGGTGCAGAGCCAGGAGGATTACGCCGCCTCACAGAGCACCATGATCGATCAGATGCTCGTCACTGTGTATGCGCTGCTGGGTCTGGCCATCGTGATTGCCGTGCTGGGCATTGTGAACACGCTGGCGCTGTCGATCGTGGAACGCACCCGTGAGCTCGGACTGCTTCGGGCGGTGGGCATGAAGCGTGGTCAGCTGCGCCTCATGATCACCCTTGAATCAGTGGTGATCTCGGTGTTGGGTGCCGTGCTCGGTGTGGTGATGGGCGCCGGCTTCGGTATTGCCCTGCAGCATGTGCTCATTGACCAGGGGCTCACCATCCTGTCGATCCCATGGGCCCGACTGGTGGTGTTCCTGGCGGTTTCCGTGGTGGTGGGAGTGTTGGCCGCCGTGGTGCCTGCCCGCCGAGCAGCCAAACTCAACATGTTGGACGCCATTTCCAGCGAATAACAGAACCCATGAACCATTCGCCTGATGGCGAGTTGGTTTCACATCAATTGCACAAACAAGGGATCTTCACTGTCGAACATGGCGGTGGAGATCCTTTGTTGTGCGCAACACATTCACTTGATATTGACGAATATGCATCGCTGATTGTTCAGACCAGATGGTTCAGAGCATGTGCAGCTCTTCTTCTGGGGTAAGGGTCGGGGTGCACTGGGGGCACTGCACGGGCGAAGAGCTGCTGGGTGATGGGCGGGGCCGGTAACCGGAGTGGCTGAACTGCTGGGCTGATCCAGCTGGGCCGATGTGAATCGGGAATGTGAATCCGGAACTGGGCTTTCCGGGCTCGGATGGGCGGCGATCGTGCGCAAAATCTGATGGAGCTCACTGGCTTTGGCCAGTGGTGATGGCGCTTGAACGCCGAAGCTGAGAGTTCTTCACAGTATCGGTGGAAAAACTGTTGATAAGTTGCGCCGGATTGTGGTTCACAGGTGTGATCCCGGCACATTTGGGCACCATTGACGGCCCGGGCCAGCAGTTCACAGATCGAAATTGGGGAGTTCAGACGCAGGCAAGGCAGGCTGTCAGGCGTGGTTTCAGCTCTTTCATGCGCCGTCATGGCGTCTGTCGGGGCGATGCTGGGCGGCCACCCACAGAGTTATCCACAGGCTGATGCTCTCAATGGTGGATAAGTCGACACAAGAACGGCAGCTTTGGCTCCGATCCGGCTGTCACACTCGGCACTCGGCATGGCTTGCTGTCAAATTTCTGTGTGTCGCAGCAGTGCTCTCGCATGTCGTCGACCTGTGACATGAAAACGGGCACGGATTGCGCATGTTCACCGAAGATCTTGCGGTGGCCCGGGTGATGAAGAAGCCTGGCATGAGTGCGTCTGCGCCAGCCGGGGCTCTCAGCCATGACCATGCACCAGCTCAGTCCAGATCATCGCAGGAGGCGTGCGCCTTCCTGATTTGTTGTTACAGAGCAATGTGTTGTTGCAGCGAGAAGTGTTGTCAAGGAACAATAAAGTCCCGAGGCATCGTGTGAATTATTGGTGGATATCGGAAATAAGAAATATTGATGCCCGCACAGGCTCTTTGGTGCGCATCGCACGGCTCATGCGAGCCGCCGGGAATCATGCGTCAGCGTTCACGGATCGGCCTCGACTGTTCGCTCCCGGCAGGTGGCGCAGCAGCGATCAGTGCCTGACCAGCCTGTTTGCAAGGCGCGCGTGTGGGCGCTGCCCGATATGATGCACATAACGCCGCGGGCGCGTCGTCCCCGGTGCGAGAAGGACAGCACAACGGAGCGAGGAATCAGTGAAGATCACAGTCGAGCGCGATGTCATGGCGGAGGCGGTTGCCTGGGTGGCCCGCAGCCTGCCCAATCGCCCGAGCGTTCCGATTCTTGCCGGCCTGCTCATGAAGGCAGAGGGCAACGATCTGGTGCTGTCCAGTTTCGATTACGAAACCAGTGCCCGCATCACCATTGCCGCGCAGGTTGACGAGCCCGGTGAGGCCCTGGTCTCCGGGCGCCTGCTGTCAGAGATCGCGCGCAGCCTGCCCCATCGTTCGGTGCATTTCACGGCCGATTCGAACCACGCCGAGCTGGTCTGTGGCTCGGCCCGTTTCACCCTGCAGATGCTTCCGGTGAGCGATTACCCCGCGCTGCCCGAGATGCCCGGCCAAACCGGCACCGTGCCCAGCGAGCTATTCACCAAGGCAGTTGCCCAGGTGGTTGTTGCTGCTGGTCGCGACGAACTGCTGCCCGTGTTCACCGGCGTGCGCGTCGAGATCAACGACGACCGGCTCTCACTGCTGGCCACCGACCGTTACCGCATGGCGCTCAAGGAACTCACCTGGAACCCCGAAGCCACCCAGGACGAGCGCGCCGCGCTGGTGCCTGCCCGTGTGCTGTCGGAGTCGGCCCGCTCGATGGGCGGTGGCGAAGCTGTTGCGCTGGCCCTGTCCAATGGCATCGAGGGCGAAGGTCTCATCGGTTTCGCCGGTGATGGTGCCGGTGGCAAGCGTGAACTCACCACCCGGCTGCTCGACGGCGAGTTCCCCAAGGTGCGCCATCTGATGGACATCAAGCCCAATGTCACCGTGCGCGCCAAGACCGAGGCCGTGCTCGAATCGGCCAAGCGTGTCTCGCTGGTGGCGGAGCGCAATACTTCGCTGCGCATGGTGATCGACGCCGACCACATTGCTCTTGACGCCGCTACGGGTGATCAGGCCCAGGCGTCCGAGGCCATCGAGGCGCAGGTGACCAACGTTGCGGGCGGTGAGCTGGCTGTCGATGCCGTCGGCTTCAACCCGCGTTATCTTTCCGACGCCCTGTCGGCGCTCGACACTCCCTATGTTCAGTTCTCGTTCACCGCGCCCGGCAAGCCCTGCCTGGTGCAGGGACTGCCCGAGATCGATGGTGAGCCCGAGGCCGATTACAAGCATGTGATCATGCTCATGAGGCTGCCCGGTTAGAGCTTGCCTGCTCAGATGGTGTTCGGCAGCGTCTGCTGTGCAAGGGGAGAGGTGAAGCGATGTATGTCGATCACCTCGAACTGAAGGATTTTCGCAGCTACGAGTCGGCCACGATTGACATCGGCCCCGGTGTCACGGTGTTCGTCGGGCCCAATGGCCATGGCAAGACCAATCTTGTGGAGGCCGTCGAATATCTTTCGACGCTGTCGAGTCACCGGGTCTCGTCGGATGCGCCGCTGATCCGGGCCGGCACACATCAGGCCATTGTGCGTGGGCTGGTGGTGGCAGGGCGTGACGATCCCCGCAAGCTGCAGCTTGAGCTCGAGATCAATGCCGGACGGGCCAACCATGCCCGCATCAATCGTTCCGCTGTCCGCCGGATGCGCGATTTCGTGGGAGCCCTGCGCACGGTGGTGTTCAGCCCTGAGGATCTGGCCATCGTCAAGGGTGATCCCAGCGACCGGCGGGCCTTTCTCGATGCGCTGGTGACCACCCGCTGGCCACGGCTTGCGGGTGTGCGCTCGGACTACGACCGGGTGCTGCGGCAACGCAATACCTTGCTCAAGTCCTTGGGTGGACGGGCTGCGCGTGTGGACGAGGCAACCATCGCCACGCTTGATGTGTGGAATGAGCGGCTGGCCCAGTTCGGGGCCGAACTGCTGGCTGCCCGGCTGGCCACAATCTCTGACGTGGTGCCGCACGCGCGGTTGAGTTATGCAGCCATTGCGCCGGTGAACAATCGCATTGATGCGCGTTACAAGTCCTCGCTGGCAGGCCTGTCCGAGCTGCTCGGCTATCCCACTGATGGCACGCCCGGCATGGTGATGGATGCCAGTCACCCAGAAAGTGCTCCGGCGGATGCCGGAGCTGCAGAAGACCCGGCAGCGGATCACTCGGCAGATGATGTGGCAGACGACACATCTGAAAGTGCAACAGAAGCTGCGCCCAGGCCCACACCGGACCAATTGGAGGAGCTGCTGCTTGCCGCCATGGCAGCCCGCCGCAATGACGAGATTGCCCGTGGTCTCACCCTGGTGGGTCCCCACCGCGATGATGTGAGTCTCACCATCGGCGCGCTGCCGGCCAAGGGATATGCCAGCCATGGCGAGAGCTGGTCGCTTGCCCTGGCGCTGCGGTTGGGCAGCCTCGACATGCTGCGCGCCGACGATGTGGAACCCGTGCTGGTGCTTGACGATGTGTTCGCCGAACTCGATGTCACTCGTCGTGATCGTCTGGCCGAAGCCGTGGCGAAGGCCGAACAGGTGTTGGTGACTGCTGCCGTCGGCTCCGATGTGCCCGAACAACTTGCCGGACGCCGCTTCGACGTCGACCTGCACGGATCGATCCATGCCGGTGCCGCCGAAGTGCCCGAGGGTCCGCGCGTTTCTGTTGTTTCCCCAGCGTTGTCCACAGGCGATGTCCACAAGGTTGTGGACAATGACTGAGCAGCACCAACCGCACGAGGGCCGCGCCGACGAGCCACTCGACAAGCACGACCCCGAGGGCTTCGAGGTGGCATCGCGGCTGGCCCACCAGCTCGCGGGCATGCTGCCCCCGGCACGCCTGGGTCCCCGGAAGAAGCGCCGCAGGCGGGCAAAGCTTTTTGACGAGGAACGCTCAGGGCCGGGAGCCGACAAGCGCGACCCGCAGTCGGTGGGCTCGTCCATGGAAAAGCTCGTCAACCAGCGGGGTTGGCGCACCCAGCTGGGTCTGCGCCTCATTGTCGGACGCTGGGAAGAGCTGGTGGGGCCCACCAATGCGGCTCACTCGCGGCCGGAAAGTTACCGCGACACAGTATTGGTGGTGCGCGCCGAATCAAGCACCTGGGCTTCCGCCCTGCGCCTGCTGGCGCCCCAGATCGTGGCAGAGCTGAACAGCCGACTGGGTGAGGGTTCGGTGACCCGGATCGATGTGCGCGGCCCCTCGGCCCCCAGCTGGAAACACGGCCCCAGAACGGTGAATGGTCGTGGCCCCAGAGATACGTACGGTTAGGTCGATATGGACAAGCCATATCTCCAGATGGCTAGGTTGATATCGGCAAGCGATATCTCCGTACGGCTGAGTCGATATGGACAAGCCGCAGAGTTGTTGGGTCGATATGGACGAGCCATATCTCCGGCATCTGACCAACCCCACAACCTCCGGATGGCTGGCCCCACAACGAAAACGCGCTGAGCCCGGCGAGGCTGGCATGAGTGGAGGGGCCCACGTGACGGGGCCAATCGCGTCCAAGGGCATGTTTTTTGCGAATTCACGCGATGTCACCCCAGATCCACCCTTCGTCAAGCGTGGGTTATGGCTCATTGACTGGTAGAATTGTCAGGTACGCCACGACATCTTCGTGGCCTGCAAGGACAGGAGCCCCCGCCGGTGAGCGAACAGCTGAATGAATCAGCCGAGATCGAGAAGACCGAAGAAGAGATGGCGATGGATGCCATCACTCTGACCGACACCGAGGACGACTCGGTTGACGGGGAGTATGACGCCTCCGAGATTCAGGTGTTGGAAGGCCTGGAGGCGGTGCGCAAGCGTCCGGGCATGTACATCGGGTCAACCGGTGAGCGTGGCCTGCACCATCTGGTGCGTGAGATTGTCGACAATTCCGTTGACGAGGCACTCGCCGGCTACTGCGATTCCATCGAAATTTCCTTGCTCGACGGCGGCGGCTGCCGCGTGGTCGACAATGGCCGTGGCATCCCGGTGGCAGAACATCCGGTGGAGCACATTTCCAGCCTCACGCTGGTGCTCACCGTGTTGCATGCCGGCGGAAAGTTCGGCGGTGGTGGATACAAGGTCTCCGGCGGTCTGCACGGCGTCGGCTCGTCAGTGGTGAATGCACTGTGCGATCACTTCAGCGCCGATGTCTTCCGCGACGGCTACCACTGGCACCAGGATTTCTCGCTCGGCGAGCCCGACGCCAAGGTTGAGCGTCTGGAAGCAACCGAGCGCACCGGCACCACCATCACCTTCTATCCCAGCGCTGACATCTTCGAGACCACCGATTTCAGCTACGAGACACTTGCCACCAGCTTCCGTGAGATGGCCTTCCTCAACAAGGGTCTGCGCATCCAGATCACCGACGAGCGCACCGAACATGTTGACGAAGACGGCAAGCAGCCCAGCGAGGTCTTCAAGTACGACAACGGCTTGGTCGACTATGTGGGCTATCTCAACGGCAACCGCGAGACCATCAGCCCGGTGATCGATGTGGAGGCCGCATCGTCCGAGATGGGTCTGGGCGTCGAAGTGGCCATGCAGTGGAACACCAGCTATGTCACCAGCCTGCACACCTTTGCCAACACCATCAGCACCCGTGAGGGCGGCACCCATGAAGAGGGTTTCCGCGCCGCACTCACCACCACCATCAACAAATGGGGTGAGAACTGGGGCCTGGTGAAGAAGCGCGAAGATCGCGTGAGCAATGACGACATCCGTGAGGGCCTCACCGCCATCGTCTCGGTGAAGCTGGAAAACCCGCAGTTCGAGGGCCAGACGAAAACCCGGCTCGGCAACACCGAGGCCCGTGGTTTCGTGCAGAAGGCCGTGAACGAGCGGCTCGGCGATTGGATGGAGGAGAATCCCGCCGAGGGCAAGCTCATTGTGCGCAAGGCACAGGCTGCCGCGTCGGCACGCATTGCTGCCCGCAAGGCACGCGACATGGCCCGCAACCGCAAGGGGCTGCTCGGTTCGGGCGGCCTGCCCGGCAAGCTGGCCGACTGCTCCAGCAACAACCCCGATGAGTGCGAAGTGTTCATCGTGGAGGGCGACTCGGCAGGCGGCTCGGCCAAGGGCGGCCGCAATCCCCGCATCCAGGCGATTCTGCCGTTGCGCGGAAAGATCCTCAATGTGGAAAAGGCCCGCATCGATCGGGCCCTGCAGTCCGACACCATCGAGGCCATCATTTCGGCGCTCGGCACCGGGGTGCACGAGGAATTCGACATCAACAAGCTGCGCTATCACAAGATCGTGCTCATGGCTGATGCCGATGTTGACGGCGCCCACATTCGCACGCTGCTGCTGACGCTGATCTTCCGCTTCATGCCGGCGCTCATCGACGGTGGGTTCGTCTATCTTGCCCAGCCGCCGCTGTTCCGCCTGCGCTGGACCAACTCGGCCCACGAGCTGGCCTACAACGATGCCGAGCGCGACTCGCTGCGCGACAAGGGCTTGGAGTCGGGCAAGAAGCTGCCTTCGGTGAATCCGATTCAGCGTTACAAGGGCCTGGGCGAGATGGATGCCCAGGATCTTTGGACCACCACCATGGATCCCGACAACCGGATTCTGTTGCAGGTGAGCCTTGACGACGCGGCTCGTGCCGATCAGGCCTTCTCGGTGTTGATGGGTGAAGACGTGGAACAGCGCCGTCATTTCATTCAGCGCAATGCCAAGGACGTCCGCTTCCTCGACGTGTGATCGTCACCACCGGCGGCGCCCGTGCGGCGCTCCCGGCCACCCCATTCATGCGTGAACAAGAATTTCCTGAAAAGGATGAACAATGAGTGAAACACCACAGGGTCCCAACGACGGAGAGCCCACAGACGGCGCAGTGCCCACTGGGGGCAATGGCTCCGGCGGCAACCCGAACGGCACCCATGCTGGCGAGGCCAGCGGCAATGAGCTCGCTGGCCCAGCCAAGGGTCGCGTCGATGTCGTTGATCTGACCTCCGAGATCCAGAATTCGTTCCTTGACTACGCAATGAGCGTGATCGTGGAGCGTGCCCTGCCCGATGTGCGCGACGGCCTCAAGCCCGTGCACCGTCGTGTGATCTACACGATGTATGACGGCGGCTACCGCCCCGATCGCGGCTGGAACAAGTGTTCGCGCGTGGTGGGCGATGTGATGGGCAAGTACCACCCGCACGGCGACTCGGCGATCTACGACACCCTGGTGCGTCTGGCCCAGCCGTGGGCAATGCGCTATCCGCTGGCAAGTGGCCAGGGCAACTTCGGATCGCCCGGCAATGACGGTGCCGCGGCAATGCGTTACACCGAGTGCCGGATGGCCCCGCTGGCCATGGAAATGGTGCGCGACATCGACCTGGGCACGGTGGATTTCCAGCCCAATTACGACAACCGCGACACCGAGCCGACCGTGCTGCCGGCCCGTTTCCCGAATCTGCTGGTCAATGGTTCCACCGGCATTGCCGTGGGCATGGCCACCAATATTCCGCCGCACAATCTGCGCGAGGTCAACGAGGCCGTGCAGTGGTTCCTGGAGCATCCCGAGGCAAGCGATGAAGAGCTGCTCGAGGAGTCGATGGCCCATGTGAAGGGCCCCGATTTCCCCAATGGCGCGCTCATTGTTGGCCGCAAGGGCATCGAGGACGCCTATCGCACCGGACGTGGTTCGGTGACGATGCGCGCCGTGGTCAACATCGAGGAGGACCGCAAGGGCCGCACCGAGCTGGTTGTCACCGAGCTGCCCTATATGTGCAATCCGGACAATCTGGCCCAGAAGATCGCCGATCTGGTGAACTCGGGGCGTCTCACCGGCATCTCCGACATCCGCGACGACACCTCGACCCGCACCGGCCAGCGTCTGGTGATCATGCTCAAGCGTGATGCCCAGCCGCGCGTGGTGCTCAACAATCTGTACAAGCACACCCAGCTGCAGGACACCTTCGGCTGCAACATGCTGGCGCTGGTCGACAATGTGCCGCGCACCCTGCGGCTCGACCAGTTCATTCGCTATTGGACGATGCACCAGATCGAAGTGATCGTGCGCCGCACCAAGCACCAGCTGCAGCAGGCTGAGAAGGAAGCCCACATCTATCGCGGCCTGGTGAAGGCCCTGGACCAGCTCGACGAGGTGATTGCGCTCATCAGGCGCTCGCCCACCACCGAGCAGGCATCGGCTGGCTTGCAGACCCTGCTTGACATCGACGAGGTGCAGGCAGCCGCAATTCTGAACATGCAGCTGCGCCGGCTGGCCGCCCTGGAGCGTCAGAAGATCATGGCCAAGATGGCCGAGCTCGACACCCTCATTGCCGATCTCAAGGACATTCTGGCCAACGAGGGACGTCAGCGCACGATCGTGGCCAATGAGCTGGGCGAGATCGTCGGCAAGTACGGCGATGAGCGTCGCACCGACATCATTGCTGCCGAGGGTGATTTCAGCGATGAGGATTTCATTCCCGACGACGACATGGTGGTCACCATCACCCGTGGCGGCTACGCCAAGCGCACACGCACCGATCAGTATCGTCCGCAGCGTCGTGGCGGCAAGGGAGTGCGTGGCGCAACCCTGCGTGCCGACGACGAGGTGCAGCATCTTTTCGCCACCACCAACCATCATTGGATTCTGTTCTTCACCGATCATGGCCGGGTGTATCGCATCAAGGCGTGGCAGCTGCCCGAGGGCGGCCGTGACGCCAAGGGCGGTCACGTGGCAGGTCTGCTGAGCTTCTTGCCGGGCGAAAAGATTGCCCAGGTGTTGGATCTGCGCAGCTATGACGATGCGGATTATCTGGTGCTTGCCACCCGTCGCGGCCTGGTGAAGAAGACGGCGCTGGCCGCCTACGATTCGCCACGTCAGGCGGGGCTCATTGCGGTGAACTTCCGTGAGGACGATGACGAACTCATCGGCGCACAGCTTGTTGACGCCAGCGACGATGTATTCCTGGTGTCGAAGCTGGGGCAGGCGATCCGATTCCGCGCCACCGACGATCAGCTGCGTCCGATGGGGCGCACCACCTCGGGTGTGACGGGCATGCGTTTCCGTGATGGCGACGAGATGCTCTCGATGAGCGTGGTGCCGGGTGAGGTTGAGGCCGTCGCCGAGGCGACTGGTGATGAGCAAGCGGGCGCCGTGGCTGGTGAGAATGCCGCCGAGCAGCAGCTCTTCGTGTTCACCGTGACCAATGGCGGTTTCGCCAAGCGGACGCCGGTGGAGGACTACCGCGTGCAGAATCGTGGTGGTCTGGGCATCAAGGCCATGCGCATGGGCGATGAACGTGGCCATCTTGTGGGTGGCCTGGTGGTCACCGACACCGACGAGGTGATTGCGATCAAGTCGTCGGGTCAGGTGACGCGCAGCTCGGTTGCCGAGGTGCATCCCACCGGACGCAACACCATGGGCGTGAAGTTCGTTGGTGTGCGTGGCAGTGACGAAGTGATTGCCATTGCGCTCAACCCCGAGAAGCCTGAAGAGCCCGAGGCCGACGCCGAGAACGGTGAGGCAGTGGCTGATCCTGATGCCCCGGCGGTTGACGAGCTCGGCAATGCCGTGTCCGAGGCAGTGCCCGGCGACGCAGCTGGCGAGGCTGGCGATTCGTCCGAGTAGGAGTGACTGATGCGGACGCTGGCTTGGCACAACACCGGTCAGCGCCCGCTAGTCTGAAGAAACCCGAGAAATCGGTGGGCCCGCTCCGGGTTCGCCGGCGATGGGTGTGGTCTCCAGCCGGGGGATCGCGCATCCGACAGCATGCAGGAGGGTCTGGATGGCTCAGAATTCCGATGCCATGTCCGCGGCGGGACGACAGTTCTCGCGTCCCGGAAAGCGCAGTGGTGGCGGGCGCTTCGCGGCCCTGCGCGAAAAAGCGGGCGCTGGACGGCCTGACGGCCCCACCCGTAAGGCCCAGCTGCGGATAGCGCGGCTCGACCCCTGGTCGGTGATGAAGACCTCGTTCCTGTTCTCGGTGGTCGGTGCGATTGCCCTGTTCGTGGCCGTCTGGCTGCTGTGGGGAATCATCAGCCTGTCCGGTGGTCTCACGAGCATGCAGCAGGGTGTAACAGCCCTTGTCGGCTCCGATTCGGGCGGCGGAAACATCACCAATTACGTGACCATGTGGCGTGTGCTCGGGTTCACGGCGATCTTCGGTGTGATCAGCATCGTGCTGGTCACCGCCATCACCACCGTGATGAGTTTTGTGTACAACGTGGCGGCCAATGTGATCGGCGGCCTCGAGGTGACACTGGCCGAGGACTGAGGTGAGTTGAGCCCGGGCGAGCCCGTGCGATAAAGTCATTCTTCGGTACGGGGTACAGCCCAGCACCGATGGGCCTTTAGCTCAGTTGGTTAGAGCGCGTCCCTGATAAGGACGAGGTCACTGGTTCAAGTCCAGTAAGGCCCACAGATTACAAGCCGGATCGCATACGCGGTCCGGCTTTTGTGTTGGGTGTGGGTGTTGTCTTGGACGAGGTGCTGGGCAGGTCGTCGGCAACGACTGTGGTGATCCTTGCGCCCACGGCCATCGCGTAGCGCCTGATTGTCGACAGCCGAGGGTTTGCGTCATAGCGCTCGAACTGGGAAACAGCTGGTTGGCTGATTCCCATTCGGTCAGCCACAAGCTCTTGGCTCAAGTTGTGTTGCTTCCGAAGCTGCACCAGGGCAGTGAGTAGCTGCTCATGGTCATCTAGGAGCGCGTCGATGCGGGCGTCGAGAGTTTCTTGTGACTCGTTGAGCATAAGGCATACCTTATATTTAGATGATCAAGTTGGCAATGAGTGGATGGTTATGTGTTCGGCGGGTCTTTCAGTGCATCAATTCCCCATGCCATGGGCATGCCTGCGGTGAAGCACTGCAGCGCTTTTTCGATTTCCTGGTTTTGGATGGCTCGATCATGCTCAGCGTGGCCAGTGACATCCTTCACATGGCAGTGGAGGCCAATCATGCTGCGACCGAACTGCTCTGGTTCCCCGAAGTACAGCCGCAGAAGGACACTTTCTCGTCGGCCATGGGAAGTGTGATCAGGTATCACCCGGTTGATTCGATTCCTTGCCATCGAAGTTCGAAGAGGGATGCTCCAGGGATGCGGCGTTGTACGGGCTTCATGTCCTCGGGTTCACGCAGCTGTCCTTTTGATGCTGCCCTCAGCCTGTGAACAAACTCCCCTCGATTTGATGCTTCCAGGTAGGGGTTCTTCAGGCGGTCTTGGCCCAAAGTATTCATCAGTGCATTGCATGCTGCAGTGATGTGGTTGGCACCTGAGTGGTAGTGCCAATAGAAATCGGCGCCCAGTCCATCACACGCGAAGGAACGGGTCATCATCGGGACTTGTCCCGTGGTGTGAAATCCATTGATTTCGATGGTGTGACATGAGTGTTGTGATGACAGGTCGACATGAGCCTTCTCCCAGTGTGGACATCTTGTTCTTCATGTCCAGTGTGGGCAGCGGGACCGGTTTGATCCATGCCGGGCGTAATTGTGGATATTCGGATGGCCACCCATGTGCTGCCGTGGATGCCACCAGCAGTTGAGGCCTGCACCGTTGAAGGCCCTCCGTCGGATTGATCGTAAGGACCAGCGTCGAATCCAAGGTGTGATCTCGCTGTTGGCAAATGATCCCCGGCCACCGGCTGCTGCACCGCTGGTGGGGCGGCCCGCTTGGCGGGTGCGGGTGAGTGGCTATCGGGTCATTTACACGATCCACGATGATGTGCTGCTGGTCGTGGTGATAAATCTTGGCCACCGCCGGGATGTATATCGCTGAGCTGGTGATGGATGTTTTCTGCAAGCATCGTGTCTATTCGGCGGATCTCGTCACGATTCAGGCTCTGCCAATCATCGATGATCTTGGCATGCGTGCGTTCCGTGCTGTTCGCTCTCACCCACTCCTTCACCGGCTGCCACAGCCACAACATGCTGTGGCCAGTCTGACCGAATGGGATGGGGAAGGCATGGGCATGCGATTCATTGACCCACTTGGTGACAGCTGATTTTGAGACATTGGTTCGATCAGCAATATCCGCCATGGTGATGAGATCGGGGACCACATGGCTTGCATTTGCGCCGTGGCTGTACAGGATTTTGGCCAGGTCCAACGCTGCTGTTTCGGCAGAGTTGCCGTCCCAGAGCGCGTTTGCCGTGGTCAGGCACGCCTGGACTGCGGTCGTGATATTCAACTGCAGCAGTGAGCCTGCGTCTGAATCGTTGGGTTCGTTGACGATTGCAAACGTTATGTCGTAGGTCGGCATCCTGATCCTCCAGACGATCACAAATAGAGAGGCTTCCATGGTCCCTGATTGGTTGACTGTAGTCAACCAATCTCTAATGATGAGGGCAGCGGTGGATGAAGCTACGAATTTTCTGGGCCTGGCCACCGTCGCTTCTCGGCGTGTGGGCAACGCTTTGGTGACAACCCGTGTGATCTGCTTGGGGGCAGTAGATGGTGACCCCATGCCCTTGTTGGCAGACCCGCCATCCGGCATCTATCGCTTCTTGAAGTGCAACAAATGTGTTGCCGTAACTGCGGTACATCTTGCGTATCTCAGCAACGCTCAGCCAACGCAGACTCCCCATCAGTTCCCCCGGTCCAGCCGTGTCGGTTGAGCTATTACATGGGTGGAGTCCAGAGGCTGCGGGACTCGTCCATGATGGCTACATTGCAGGCTGAACATGCCTGGATACAAGGTTGGGAACGTCACTTGTTGGCCTCTTGGATGAGCCGTCAATCGGAGTTCACGTGTGGCGACTAGGCAATCCTCGTCCGCCGTAGTCTTTCGGCAGACGGTGGAAATCATCGGCTGCGCTGAACTTGGCCCTCGGTTGTTCCCAACTCATGGAAGTGTGTGCCGTCCATCCCTGGCAATCCCCGACTGAGCTCCCACAGCAGGGGCAAGCACTGACAGATAGACCCCAATTGTCCTGTCCTTTGGGGGACAATGGACGTTGATGAGCACCCTCGTGTTCAGAAGCGATGTTGGGAGGAAACCTCATGGGAGACAGCACGCCTCTGGAACCTGAGCAGGCGACGGGCGACAGCCGTGTTCCCCATCGGGTGACCATCCGCGATGTGGCTCGTGCCTCCTTCACCTCCGTGGCCACCGTGTCGGTGGCATTGTCGGGGGGAAAGGGCGTTGCGCCCGAGACCCGTGCCCATATCCGGGCTGTTGCGGATGAGTTGGGATGGCGCCCGAACCGTTATGCTTCGCGCCTGCGTCGCAATGAATCCAACCTGGTGGGCTTCGTGTGTGAAGTTGAACAGGTGTTCCAGATGGGCTTGGTCGATTCCCTCTATGTGGCTGCCCAACGGCGTGGTCTGGAATTGGTATTGGCTGGGGCAACGAGCCACCATGACGAGCATGCCTGCGTGGATGAGGTCTTGCGGGCTCGCTGTGAGGGCCTGATCCTCACCGGTTCGGGCCTTACCGAGTCGCAGATGAGCGACTTGTCCAACACGGTTCCTCTGGTGAGTTTGTGTCGTTTGGTTGATGCCCCGGGGGTGAATGTGGTGGTTTCTGATGACCGGATGGGTCTTGGACAGGCGGTGAACCATCTTGTGGAGCTTGGCCATCGGCGCATTCATTACGCCGATGGTGGCCCGGCCTATCCCTTGGCGCAAAGTCGCTCGGCCGCCTATGTGGCCGCCATGGAACAGGCAGGGTTGGGCGCCGAGGCACGTGTCATCGGTGCGGGGAGCACTGCTGCGCATGGGGTGCGTGCGGCCAACTCGGTATTGGACACCAAGCCCCTTCCCACGGCTGTCATCTGTTTCAACGATGAATCAGCCGCCGCAATGATCCGTGAATTTGGACGGCAAGGCGTCCGCGTACCCCAGGACATCAGTGTGGTTGGCTTCGATGATGGTGAAATTGCTTCGGAACCATCGACTGCGCTGACAACAGTCGCGCAGGATTCTGAGCGTTTGGCTGATGCAGTGATTGACCTGCTGGCTGACTGCATCCACGCAAGGCCGGCAGCAGGAACTGCGCACACTGTGGTGTTCTCCACTTGGTGCTTCTGACGCACCTATTCGATGGAGGTGATGCCCTGATGAACAGGGATTTTGTGATGGCTCAGCCCGCGATGGCTGGCAAGAACACGCGGGCGATGCTATACGTCCGCGTTGGTGCCGAAGCGGATCAAGAGCGAGCCGAGACAACCGGCTCACGGCAGCGGGACGAGTGCCGGGAGTGGTGCGAGCGCAACGAGTTCGTGGTGGTCGAGGCAGGTGGGTTCCGATGAGCCCGAGCGTGCTGGAACAGCGCCGGCCTCAGACGCGGATCGAGGTTGTCGAGCAGGTCTTGACCTACCTGCGGATCAGCGAAGACCGCACAGGCGAGGAGGCGGGAGTCGATCGTCAGCGTGCAGACTGCCTGGCTCTGTGCGCTCGTCTCGGCTTGCCCGTGGCCGACGAGGACGTGTTCATGGACAACGACACGTCCGCGTACCTGAACAAGAAGCGGCCTGGCTTCGACAAGATGCTCGCCCGCATCAAGACCGGCCCGTCTCGGGTTGTCGTGTGGCACGTCGACCGGCTCTACCGCAGGCCGCGCGAGCTGGAAGACCTAATCGACCTGGTCGAGTCGCACCCGATTCGCATTGAGGCGGTGATGGGTGGGGCGTTCGACCTGAACACCCACGAGGGCAGGCTGATGGCCCGCCAGCTCGTCGCTATGGCGGCATACGAGTCCGGTCACAAGGCCGACCGCATCCGCCGCGCGAATCGGCAGAAGGCCGAGCGCGGCGACTGGCATGGCGCTCCGAAGTTCGGTTACGGGCTCGGCGGTGTCCTCATCCCTGAGCAGGCCGTGGTGATCCGCGAGATGGCTGACAGGTTCCTGGCCGGCCAGTCGCTGAGGTCGATCACGAAGTGGCTGAACGAGGAGTCGGGCGTGCCTTCTCCGCGCGCTGACAAGGGAACGCTCGGAGTGTGGCACGCGACCACGGTGAAGTCGATCCTGGTCTCCGCGCGTATCTCCGGGCAGCGAGCCTACGAACCCTCTCGGAAGCAGGGCGATGCCCCGAACGGTCGTGAGATTCTGGGGCCGGGCAAATGGGAGGCGATCATCACCCCGGAGGAGACGACGCGCATCCGGGCGATGCTCGGCAGTCCCGACCGCAGGGTCGGTGCGTCCTCGGTCACCCTGCTGTCGACGATCGCGACGTGCGGGAACTGCGGGGCCGGGCTCGTGTCGGGGCGACACGGCCGCGGATCGGGCGGCACGGGACCAGCCAAGCGGTTCTACTACCGCTGCATGCCTGTCCCGGCATATCCCGAACGCGGCGGGCTGACCGTCTCCGGGCCCGGCCTGGAAGAGCTGGTCGGCGAAGCGATCATCGCTCGTCTCGCGGTGACGGAGTTGCCCGCTGTCTCGCCCGATACGTCCGGGGTGGTCGGCGACGCGATGGGTCGGATCGTCGGTGCCCGCGCACGGCTCGAAGACCTCGCCCGTGACTACGGGGCCGGAGTCCTGAGCCGGGGCGAGTTCCACGCCGCCCGTGTCGCAGCGCAGAATGCCATTCACGAGGCCGAGCTCGCCCTCGGCAAGGTAAACCGCACGAGCGCCCTCAAAGGGCTTCCGATCGGTGACGAAGCCGAACTCAGGCACGCCTGGAGCGCGGGGTGGAGCATCCCCCAGAAGCGAGCGATCCTGACCGCATTGATCGACACGCTCGTCGTGAACCCCGACCCGTACTGCGGTTCCCGGTTCCGCCCTCAGCGGGTCGAACTCACCTTCAAGGCGTAGCCACAACGAAAGGGAGCCCGCCGCACCTTCCCCAGGGGGGGGCGGGCCCCCGTCTTGTCGCTGGCGGGGCATGCAGGGTGCTCCGGCGGGGCGCGGGGGCTAGCGGGGGGCCCTGGGGTCTTCCCCAC
>CAXYYR010000002.1:0-56897 GCA_964293265.1 uncultured Propionibacterium sp. | reverse complement strand
GCTAGGCGAGGACAACCCGGATGGGGATGGGTCCTATCAGAGGGGAGATACGAACGATTGGCGTCCCGAATGGGTGGATGGCACACAGGTGCCAATCTGTAAGGCTGCTGATGGTGAGCTCCCACGGATCGTGGGTTCGGCGACCGTGGATTTCATGGCGCCAATCCACTTGACAATGGAAACACTCGGTGCAATGAGGTACGAACCAAGTGTGCTCTGGATTGAATCTCCAGAAACTGCAGAACTGCCATCTATTCAAATACGTAAACCTTCCGATCCGTATGCAGTGGGGGACATAGGTGAGCCCATTACTGTTGATGGTGACGAGCAGACCCATGTGCATATGGTTTCGGATGACTGGCTCGCTGAGGGCGAAGTGAACGCCATCCATTCTCAGACCAATGTGGACATGACACTGGATGGTGTTCCAAGCACGAATACTGTGACGCTGGCGGGGGGAGACCCAGGGGATGTTTTTCCCCGCGAAATCCCCATTGTGTGGGAGCCCATAGATCAGATGTGGACTCATGAGCAGGAAGACGGCTTCTGGCTCGTACGCAAAGGTCAGGCAACCACTCAGGTGGTGATGAACCGTGTTATTCCAGAAACAGGACAGGTCGTCAGATTTGAGACAACTCTCTATGCGGAGGTCATGGCTGAGTATAACGAGAGCTACAACAAGCTCACTCTGATTGCCACGCCCGATGGGGATTCTCAACAAATCGATGTTGTGGCTGGGCAAAAGGTCGTTCTGGATAGCAACTTGGTGCCAGACAGGCCCGGCTACACATTTTGGGGCTGGAGCACTGAAAAGATGTCTGCGCCTCAGTATGCGGTTGGTGACACCTATACCGTGCCCACAGTTGCAACTTCAGAGGCAGGTGTGACTCTTTATGGTATCTGGACTCAAGATGGCGTCGATGTGGTGAATCGATATTTAAAGGGATGGGCCGAGCCTTATCCAGCGGATGAAATACCGTGGGGCTTGGTCGATTCCACGACTGGTGATGCAGGAGATGTTCTTACCCTACCCAGACTCGGAGTTTATAATTTTATGTATTTCTACTATTCGTCATTGAATGATTGGAATAACAAACCTGATGGTACTGGCGTGTCAGTCCCGAGCGGATATTTTGGAGAAGTTGATTCCTTCGTGTTGCCAGAGGGAACGACAAATCTTTATGCTCAGTGGAGCTATGAACTTGTATATTACGCTAACTATACCAACATTCCAAGTTTGTCAGATCAGAAAACCATTCTCTGTCCATGGAATGGATTGTCTGGAGGGGGATTGTCTGAAGGGTACGGGTATGTCCAAATCTCGGTAGCGGACCCCGTGTTTGATCGCTCCGGCTATCAATTCGTGGGGTGGAACACCCATGCAGATGGAAGCGGCGTTGCCTTCCAGCCGGGCGATGTCTATGAAACGGGGACCCTCCGCGACGAGGAAGGGAACCGCTACACGGTCGAGTACGGCCTCTGGGCTCAGTGGACAGAGCTGTTCGATGTTTCTTACGAGTTCGTGGATGCGAGCGGGAATCCGGTGCCTGCTGATGTGCAGGCGTTGATCCCGGCTGGTGCCGAGGTTGTGGATGGCACCACTGTCACGCCGGCGGAACCGGGTTCCACGGAGATTGTTGGTGATGGTGGCAAGTGGGTGTTCCGTGGCTGGGATTCTGACGAGGTGGAGATCCATGCTGACCACACGTTCATAGGCACGTGGGAGTTTGTGGCTGCGCCGGTGACTGGGCCAGGAGAGACTCCAGACCCAACCCAACCTTCCATCGAGACCCCCGCTGTTCCTTCTAACGGCGGTAGTGCTCCCTCGGTTTCCACTGGTGGTTCTGCTGGTCAGGATGCCGGTCTTGCCGGTGGTGCTGCGTTCCTGATTGTTGGGCTTGCCGGTTTGGGTTGGTGGCGACGAGTGAAGGTGACGAAATGATTCCGGTGAAGGCCAAGCAGAGTCAGTATGTGTCTGGAGCTCTCGGGCGCTGGATTGCTCCGGTTCTTTCCCTTGCCTTGGTGCTAACAGGTCTGATGATCTCTCAACCCGCAAGAGCTTCAGAGGGTGCAGATGTTGTCTGGTCGTTGGGAGCTGACTGTCGTGTTCCGCTGGATGGCGACGGTGGCTCATGGTCCGGAGGCTCCCGGGATTGGCAGCCTGAGTGGGTTGAGGGATATTCGGTCCCAGTTTGTAGTCAGTCGGGGGATGAACCGCCCACCATCGTCTCCCATGTGCTTGTGGAGGCGACTCCAGCCACAGGTTTCTATATGGATTCGCTTGGTGTTATGGAGTATCAACCGGCTGGGCTGAAGCTTCAATCAGGTGCAACATCAACTCATCCGGATATCTCATTTACTCGCCAGGACAGCGCCACCAACCCGGGATGGGTTGGGAACCCCATCCTTGTGGATGGTGCGGGCTCCCAACACGTAGCGCTTACTCCGGACGTCGCTGGGGTTCCAAACTCCGGTAACACCAGGTTCCTTCACAGCTTCATAGGGTTGGACTCCCATGGGACTCCAGAAACCAATGTTGTTGAGTTGACCGGTGGTGAGGAGCAAGATGCCCTGCCCAGGCAGATTCCGATCACCTGGGAACCATTGGAAGAAATGTCGAGCAACCAAGGTGCTGGAGGTCTGGAGCTACAGCGTCAGGGCCGAGCCGAGACCGTTCTAACCATCACCCGAACTGCGTCAGAGAGCGGAGAAGACGCGACATTCACTGTCGATCTGATCGTCGATGTAACTGCCAATTATTACGAAGGCTCGCAATGGTTGATGTTTGACAGCGGCCCGGACCTAGAATCTGACCGCGTTCAAGTTCAGAGTGGACAAGTTGTTGACCTTGCCACCCGTCAAACCCCAGCGCGGGAAGGCTATACATTCAAGGGTTGGAGCACCGAACGAAACGGTGCTGGTCTGATCTACGGCCCAGACGATCGCTATGTGGTTGGAGACTTGTCTAACTCTGTAGATGGCGTTGTCCTCTACGGGATATGGGAACTCAACGACGAAGTTGTTGTGAGCAGGTATGCAAAGGGGTGGTGGCTTCCCGCACCGGCTGAGGATCAACCGTGGAGCTATGTGGATTCGGTCAGGGGCAGCGCTGGTGACCTGATCCAACTGAGCGAGCTCGGGACTGTCTATTTCCTCTATTCGAACTTCTTTCGATTCACAGGATGGTCCACACAGCCAGATGGCGGCGGAATATTTTACCCATCGACCGCCTTGGGTGCCATTGATGATTTCACCTTGCCGCCCGGTACTACGAACCTTTATGGGCAGTGGACCTATCAACTCCCATATTTTTCGAACGATGCTGAGTTTGCCAGTGATTCTTCAATGGTGGAAATCAGTTATCCCTGGTCAGGCACTGGAGTTCCAGGGAACTGGCAAAATAACTCGCCCGTGACCGTTCTGGACTCTCAACTCATTCGTGCTGGATATCAATTCATTGAATGGAACACAAACGCTGATGGAACGGGTATCGCCTTTCAGCCAGGCGATACCTACCTCGGGGGTATGCACCAGAACGCTGACGGGGCTTGGTACTGGGTTGGATATGGCTTGTGGGCCCAGTGGGCTGAGTTGTTCGATGTTGATTACGAGTTCGTAGATATGAACGGGAATCAGGTGCCCGCCGATGTGCAGGCATTGATTCCGTCTGGTACAGAGGTTGTGGATGGAGCAACCGTCACGCCCGCTGCTCCTGGCACATCGGACGTTGCCGTCGATGGTGGCCACTGGGTCTTTCGGGGTTGGGATTCCGGTGAGGTCGAAATCCACGCCGATCACACGTTTGTTGGCACGTGGGAGTTTGTGGCTGCGCCGGTGACTGGGCCGAGTGAGACTCCGGATCCGGCTGATCCTTCAATCGCAGATCCAAATGCTCCATCTGATGGCGGAAGTTCTGGTGCTGGTACTCCATCGGTTTCCACGGGTGGGTCTATCGGCCAGGATGCCGGCCTGGCCGGAGGTGCTGCATTCCTGATTGTTGGACTTGCCGGTTTGGGCTGGTGGCGACGAGTGAAGGTGACGAAATGACCCGCATTGATTCCTCCGTATCTGCTGTTGCCAAGCGCAGATGGTCGGGTGGAGTCAGGGCTCTGGTGGCGTTGGCACTGTTGGTAACTGGATTGAGCATCACTCAGCCCGCGCAGGCCGCTGATTTTGATGCATTCCAGTGGTCTCTGGGCGAAGACTGCACGGTACCCCTACAGGACGAGGGTTCCGGTAGGTGGGGTGATCCATACAATTGGCGCACCGAATGGGCGCAGGGAACACAAGTGCCTGTCTGCAAGGCAGCTGATGGTGCTTCCCCGCTGGCCGTGGGTTCAGTGGCAGTTGAACTCGTATCTCCCAGTGACTGGGTAATGGGAACGCTCGGTGTGATGCGTTACAAGGCAGGGAATCTGACCATCGATGCGCCAGCAACCGAAGACACGCCCTCAATAAGCATGCTCAAGACTTCGCATCCATATGAGCCCTGGGGAGCGACTGGGAATGCCATCACGGTGAATGGGGTGGAACAGGGCGCTGGGAACATTAAATCGAATGACGAGCTCCGTGAGGGAGAGCAGAACCAGCTTTTCGCTATGTCGAATATCTCCATGACTGCGGATGGTGTACCCAGTTCAAATACGGTGACTTTGGCTGGCGGACAACCCGGTGATGGCCTTCCCCGCGAAGTGCCCATCGAGTGGGAAACGCCTGAGCCGATGGTGTCCCCCGAGGCTACGAGTAGTGGCTGGGCAAGCCGTAATGGTCGGGCAACCACGCAACTGACAATGGATCGGATACTTCCTGTCACAGGGCAGGTTGTCACATATGAGGTGACCCTTTACGTTGACGTGCGAGCGGTCTACAGCGAGGGCTACAACAAGCTGACTTTTGTGGCGATGCCCGATGGAGAGTCCCAGCAAATCGACGTCGCGCCCGGACAAACCGTGACCCTGGACGACCAGTGGGCGCCTGAACGACCTGGCTACAGCTTCTGGGGCTGGAGCACCGAGACGAATGGCGCCGGACATCGGTACCAGGTGGGGGATACCTATACCGCTCCAGAGGCTGCGAACCCCGTGGAGGGTGTGACGCTCTACGGCGTCTGGGTACAAGATGGTGTTGATGTGGTGAACCGCTATGCACACGGCGGTCACCAGCAGTACCCAGCGGACAATGTGAACTGGTCATTGGCCGATTCCACAACGGGCGTGGCTGGCGAGAGCCTGCAACTCGGGGAACTGCACTATGGCTACTTCATCGATTACGACCACTTCGGTTTCAAAGGGTGGTCCACAGAGCCTGATGGTGGAGGAACCTTCTATCCAGCCGAGCTCTGGAGCGGCCCCGGAGATTGCTTGCACGGTTGTCTCACAGATTTCATCTTGCCTCCGGGTACCACAAACCTTTATACGCAGTGGAGCTATCGATTCCAATATTTTGGAAACGATGCCGAAGCTTCCTGGCAGTCGTCACAGATTGAGGTCAGCTATCCCTGGGCTGGACGAGTGCCCACTTGGGCCTATTCGTCCCGTGAAGGTGATCCGAATACGCCAACACCTGTGACCGTCCTTGGCGCCCAATTCACCCGACCCGGATACCAATTCATTGGTTGGAACAGCGAAGCTGACGGTTCTGGCACCAGCTTCCAAGAGGGCGATACCTACATCCAGGGTTTGCTCCAGCGAGCGGATGGCTCATGGTATTGGGTCGCCTACGGCCTGTGGGCCCAGTGGGCTGAGCTTCTGGATGTGAGCTATGAGTTTGTGGATGGCGATGGCAATTCAGTTCCTGCAGAGGTGGAGCAGCTTCTTCCGGCTGGTGAAGAAGTAGCCGATGGCACGGTGGTTACACCTGCCACGCTTGGCGCAACCGAGGTGACAGCCGAAGGCGGCACGTGGGTGTTCCGGGGCTGGGATTCCGGCGAAGTTGAAATCCATGCTGACCACACATTCGTTGGCACGTGGGAGTTTGTGGCTGCTCCGGTGACTGAGCCGGGAGAAACTCCGGATCCCAGCGGTCCTTCCGCTGTAACCCCAGGCGTTCCATCAGATGGTGGGAGCGATGGGGACAGCAGCCCATCGGTCTCCACCGGTGGGGAAGCGGGTCACGATGCCGGCATGGCTGGAGGTGCGGCTGCCTTGATACTCGGTCTGGCAGGTCTTGGCTGGTGGCGACATCGGAAGGCTGGTGTCTGAGCTGACGCTGTGGTCTGACTGACAGTCCATTGATAGGCTCGCCACAAGGCGATTTACCCCATCGTCAACCCACCATTGCGCTGGCTTCTTCCCCGAAGAGATGTTGGGCCAGTGCCGTTCAGGCCGGGCATCCCAGCTGAGGAGACCCCCCGTGACGCGTACCCAATCGCTGTCCACTGCACCGATGGCCGCCGCCCACGCTGGATGGCTTGGCTGGTGGCAGCAGCGATGATCGTCGTAGGCGTGGGAATTACTCAGCCAGCTGGTGCTGTCGAGGGCGATGGTGTGACGTGGTCATTGGGTGTGAACTGCGCGATTCCCCTGGAATCTTCCGATCCTCTGGTGGGTGATTCCTATGACTGGCCAAGTGATTGGGTTGAAGGCACACAGGTTTCCGTCTGTAGCGCCAGTGATGGTGCTCCGGCTGAAGTGGTGAGTACGGTCACAGTGCAGGCAACCCGGGATCAGGGTCCCTCGATGAGTTCGCTGGGTGTGGTTGATTCTGCCGAGGTCACGCTTGATATCGAAGCGGAAGAAACAGCCGAGCATCCTGCAATTCGCATGACGCAGCCGGACAAGCCCTATCCGTCCACTGCTTTTGGTGCGGCAATCACGATTGACGGTGCAGTGCCTTCCCTGGACACCATCTACCCGGACCCTGTGGACCCAGACATTTCCAACAATTCGGTGCTTCTCTATCCCTGGATCGATATGGATTCTCAGGGCGTACCGAGCCGAAACAGCTTGGTTGTATCTGGCGGCGAAGCCAGTGACTTGCTGCCTACCGAGATCCCAATCGTGTGGGACCCGATCGAAGATATGAGGGAGAACCCCAACGACAATGGGGTTGATCTGGTGCGTTGGGGTCACGCAGACATCACGCTGGTGCTGCAACGAACTGACCCAACGACAGGAGAGGCTCTCACCTTCACTGTTCAGGTCAGCGTCACGGCACGTGCCTTTTACTACGCCAATTCCAGTCTGTTGACTTTTGAGAACATCCCGGGCGAAGCGACTGAAACGATCTCCGTAACAGAAGGTCAGGAAGTCAGCCTCGATTCGAGCCGTGTCCCAGTCCGTGCGGGATACAGCTTCCAGGGATGGAGCACGATGCCTGATGGCGAAGGTGTGCAATATCAGGTCGGAGACACCTACACAGTTCGTAGATCTGGGACATCCGTCGAGGGAGTGGTGCTCTACGGCATCTGGCATGAAGACGGCGTCACTGTTGTCAATCGTTACTACCAGTCTTGGTCGGCTGAATACACCCCTGATGGTCCGGAATGGCACAAGGCTGATTCAACGACGGGTCAGGCTGGGCAGGTCATTGCATTGCCACAGCTCTACTACGGCGTAACACTCAACGCTTTCCACCATCAACCCGACTATTGGTCAACCAATCCTGATGGGAGTGGAACGCGCTACCCCAGCGGCCTCTCGGGGGAAATAGGATCATTGGAACTTTCTCCGGGGGCGACAGATCTTTATCTCCAGTGGAATTTTTATATGCCATTCCACGCCAATGGCACTGTTGTTCCCAGCCTGAGCGAGACCCAGACCCTGTACTTCGATTGGTTGAAAACCAATAACGGAACGGATTGGACCGTCGTTCTTCCGACTGATCCCGTCTTCACGCGATCTGGTTACCTCTTCACCGGCTGGAATACGCTGCCAGATGGTTCTGGAATTTCCTTTGCGGCCGGTGATCAATTCTCGAAGAATATTTTCTGGGGTGCCTCGTATGTCCACGACTACGGCCTGTGGGCCCAGTGGTCTGAGCTGTTCGACGTCACGTATGAGTTTGTTGATGCCGATGGGAATCGTGTTCCCGCCAAAGTGCAAGCGTTGATTCCGGCTGGCTCGGAGGTTGTGGATGGAACAACCGTCACACCGACAGCTCCCGGCATGACTGATGTTGCCGTTGATGGTGGTCACTGGGTGTTCCGTGGCTGGGATTCCGGCGAAGTCGAGATTCACGAGGATTACAAGTTTCTTGGCACGTGGGAGTTTGTGGCTGCTCCGGTGACTGAGCCGGGGGAGACTCCTGAGCCCACCCAGCCTGCCGACGTGACGCCCGGCACTCCCGCAGCGGATGCCACAGCAACAGGGAGCGCGCCCTCGGTCTCCACAGGTGGTTCCACCGGTCAGGATGCCGGCCTTGCCGGAGGTGCTGCATTCCTCATTGCGGGTCTGGCTGGTCTCGGCTGGTGGCGTCGACGCAGGGTGACTGTCTAGAACACAAAATGACTGCCCGGAAACTGTGCGTCCGGGGCGGCTGGCATCACTCACAACGCCAGCACCCCGAACAAAGTTGAGCGCACCAGCCTCAACTTTCCACGCCGCAAGCGAAATGCCGAGCCCCCTCCTCCGGTTTGTCTCATCTGCCGGGTAGGTTCGTCTGTGTGAACGACATCGCGAAAAACCCCGTGCTGCCCTCCCTGGCGGCTGGTGGAGCCAGTGGTTTCGGTCTGAGCGACAATGTGTATCAGTCGCTGCTGGCCAACCGCATCGTGTTCCTCGGCTCAGAGGTGAAGGACGAGAACTCCAATGCGATCTGCGCGCAGATGCTGTTGCTGAATGCAGAGGACCCCAAGCGGGACATCTATCTGTACATCAACTCACCCGGCGGCTCGATCGATTCCGGCATGGCCATCTACGACACCATGCAGTGGATCAGCAATGACGTTGCCACGGTGGCTCTGGGTCTGGCTGCTTCAATGGGCCAGTTCCTGCTGTCCGGCGGCGCCAAGGGCAAGCGTTTCGCCTTGCCACACGCCCGCATCCTGATGCACCAGCCCTCCGGCGGTATCGGTGGCACTGCCTCCGATGTGGCCATCCAGGCTGAGCAGAGCATCCATCTGAAGCACGAGATGGCTGGCCTCATTGCCGGCCACACCGGCCAGACGGTGGAGCAGATTGAGCAGGACTCCGACCGTGACCGCTGGTTCACGGCCCAGCAGGCCCTCGAATACGGATTCATCGACCACGTCTATGAGCGTGCCTCGAAGATTTCCGACGACGACGCACCGAACCAGTGACCACAGGACCTGTGAGGACTTTCATGACCAACAATGTGACTCCCGGTCTGGTTATGCCGACCGCGGGACAGCAGGCGATCGCACCGCAACAGCCGGTCGACGAGTACTACATCCCCCAGTGGGAAGAGCGCACCAGCTACGGTGTGCGACGCGTTGACCCCTACACCAAGCTGTTCGAAGACCGCATCATCTTTCTTGGCACGCCCATCACCGATGACGTGGCAAATGCAGTGATGGCCCAGCTGCTTTCGCTGCAGTCGATGGATGCCGATCGTCCGATCTCCATCTATCTCAATTCGCCCGGCGGCTCGTTCACTGCCCTCACGGCGATCTACGACACCATGCGCTACATCAAGCCCGATGTGCAGACCATCTGCCTGGGGCAGGCTGCTTCAGCCGCCGCAGTGCTGTTGGCCGCAGGCACCAAGGGTCAGCGTCTCGCGCTGCCCAACAGCCGAGTGCTCATCCACCAGACGGCAATCAGCGGCGAGGGAAGCTATGGGCAGTCCTCCGACCTGGAGATCCAGGCCAAGGAAATCCTGCGCATTCGCTCGCTGATGGAGCAGATGCTGTCCGACGACACCGGCCAGTCGGTGGAGCAGGTGAACAGGGATGTTGAGCGTGACAAGTACCTGACGGCCCAAGAGGCCAAGGAGTACGGCATCATCGACGACATCCTCACCTCGCTGAAGGATGCCTGACAAGCACCAATGATGCTGTCGGTGGTTCCCACCGCAGCGTCGCACCCGGAGCACAACAACGCGTCGGGCGAAAAAATGCACCAATATCCGCCCGGAGGCGTGGGACCGTTTGGTCCACGCCCCGGGCGGGTTAGTGTGAGTGACCACTGAAGGGGGCGTCATGGCGCAAATCGGTGAGAGCGGTGACCTGTTCAAATGCTCGTTCTGCGGCAAGAGCCAGAAGCAGGTGAAGAAGCTCATAGCGGGGCCCGGCGTCTACATCTGCGACGAGTGCATCGAACTGTGCAATGAAATCGTCGAGGAAGAGTTCTCCGTGACCAGCGAGACGAAGCACTCCGGCAAGCTGCCCAAACCTGCCGAGATCGTCACCTTCCTCGACTCCTACATCATCGGCCAGGATGCTGCCAAGAAGGCGTTGGCAGTGGCCGTCTACAACCACTACAAGCGAGTGCAGGCCCGTGACGATGATGCAGCCACTACCGATGATGAGGATGTTGAACTGGCAAAGTCCAATATCCTGCTGATCGGACCCACCGGCTGCGGCAAGACCTATCTTGCCCAGACGCTGGCCCGCATGCTCGACGTGCCCTTCGCCATGGCCGATGCCACCGCGCTCACCGAGGCCGGCTACGTGGGCGAAGACGTCGAGAACATTCTGCTCAAGCTGTTGCAGGCGGCTGATGGCGATGTGAAGCGTGCCCAGACCGGCATCATCTACATCGACGAGATCGACAAGGTTGCCCGCAAATCCGAGAATCCCTCCATCACCCGCGATGTCTCCGGCGAGGGCGTGCAACAAGCCCTGCTGAAGATTCTTGAAGGCACGGTGGCCTCAGTGCCGCCGCAGGGTGGACGAAAGCATCCGCATCAGGAATTCATCCAGATCGACACCACCAATGTGCTGTTCATCGTGGGCGGGGCCTTTTCCGGGCTCGAGGACATCATCTCCGACCGCATCGGTCAGGGCGGTGTGGGCTTCACCAATGATGATGTGAAGCGTCAGCCGGTGGGTCTCGATCCGTTCGTGGGTGTGCGTCCCGATGATCTGCACACCTTTGGGCTCATCCCCGAATTCATTGGTCGTCTTCCCGTGATCGCCACAGTGCCCAAGCTCGACGCCGGTGTGCTGCGCCGCATTCTCACCGAGCCGCGTAATGCCCTGATCAAACAGTTCGAGAAGCTTTTCGAGCTTGACGGTGTGAGTCTTGAACTCACCGATGACGCAGTGGCTGCCATCGCAGAGAAGGCCGTGAGCCGCAACACTGGGGCCAGAGGTCTTCGCGCCATTCTCGAGGAGACCCTGCTCAATGTGATGTTCGAGGTGCCCAGTCACGACAACATCGGTGAAGTGATCGTCACCGGCGAAGTGGTGGAGGGACTGACCGAGCCCACCCTGGTGACCCGCAGCGAGCTGGCGGAGCGTCAGAAGCTTTCTGCCTGACCAATGCGGGTCTGTAGGTCGCGGAGCGTCGATCAGCCGGGCAGCGGAATCCATTGCCCCTTGCGGCGTCGGGCAAGCCGTGGTGGGGACACTACGGCGATCTCACCGACACGCTGTGTGATGCGCGCTCCATGACGGCGTGCGCGCACGCCCTCGTCGGCGTCATTCGACGCAGCAATGGTGAAGCGCACCGTCACCGTGGGCACGCCACGCGGCATGTCGAGACGCACATCGTCACAGTGCACAGACTCGTCCGGACCAGTTTCATCTAGCTCAGTTTCATTCGGGCCTGTCGTGCCGGACATCTCGCCAGCTTCGCGAGCCACACCGAGCACCTCATCGGGTCGGTGACCGGCCCTCACCCCGCTGACCTGGAACTGCACCCTGAAGGATGGCATTGCGATTCCCCTTGTCATCTTGTCCGTCGTCGTGTGGCCAGCCTGTAGCCTGAGGTCGTGCGTTATGTCTCCACTCGTGCCGCGTCCGCCACTGCCGGTCAGCCCTTCTCCGACATCCTGCTCGAGGGCCTTGCCCCCGACGGTGGACTCTATCTGCCCGTCGAATACCCCAAGGTCGACCGGGCCACGCTTGCCAGCTGGCGCACCCTGCTGGCAGAGCAGGGCTATGCCGCCCTGGCGGCGCAGATCATCGGACTCTATGTCGACGACATCTCCCATGACGATCTGCTGACGCTGTGTCGGGCGGCCTACACAGCCGAGAAATTTGATGGGCCCGAGATCGTGCCGGTGAACCGTATCGGATCGGAGCCCATCTGGCTTGGCCATCTGTCAAACGGCCCCACCGCGGCGTTCAAGGACATGGCCATGCAGCTGCTCGGTGAGCTCTTCGAGTTCGAACTGAAACGCCGCGACGGTTGGCTCACCATTGTTGGCGCCACCAGCGGCGATACCGGCAGCTCAGCCGAATATGCGATGCGTGGCCGTGCGGGCCTGTCCGTGGTGATGCTCACTCCGGCGGGGCGCATGACGCCCTTCCAGCAGGCGCAGATGTTCAGTCTGCAAGATCCCAATATCGTCAATGTTGCCGTGGACGGGGTGTTCGATACCTGCCAAGACCTGGTGAAGTCGCTCAATGCCGATGCCGATTTCAAACGGCGCTGGCACATCGGCGCGGTCAATTCCATCAACTGGGCCAGACTGGTTGCCCAGATCGTCTACTACTTCGCCTGCTGGCTGCGCGTCACCACGAGCGACGACGAAGAGCTCAGCTTTGCCGTGCCCACCGGCAACTTCGGCAATGTCTGCGCCGGGCACATTGCGCGCTGCATGGGCCTGCCGATCAAGCGCCTCATCGTGGCGACGAACGAGAACGATGTGCTCGATGAGTTCTTCCACACCGGTCGTTATCGCGTGCGTGGTGCGGCCGAAACAGTGGCAACGTCCAGCCCGTCGATGGACATCTCGAAGGCCTCCAATTTCGAGCGTTTCATTGCCGATCTCTTCGGCCGTGATGGCGAGATCGTGCGTCGGCTCTTCGGCCAGCTCGCCGAAACCGGTGAATTCGACATCTCCGACACCCCCCAATTTGCCCAGGTGCGTGAGCACTACGGTTTCATTTCCGGCACATCGAGCCATGCCGACCGGCTGGCCACCATCAAGCGCCTGTGGAACAGCGATCATGTGCTGGTCGATCCCCACACCGCGGATGGCGTGCACGTTGCCGAGCAGTTTGCCGGCGATGAGCAGATCGTCGTGCTGGAGACGGCGCTGCCGGTGAAATTCTCCGAGACGATCATGGAAGCCACCGGGCAGCTGCCACCAGTGCCTGCACGTTTTGCCGACATCGGAAAGGGCCCTCGCCGAGTGGTCGAAATGGGCAACGACGTGGAGGCGTTGAAGAAGCTCGTGGTGGCCACGGTGGAGCGTCCGGCAAGCTGAAACATCCGATCCTCGATCAATTGCCCGGGGACCATCCGGGCAACTACGAAGGAGACAGCAATGAGCATGCGAGTGGGAATCCTCACAGCCGGCGGCGACAGCCCCGGACTCAATGCGGCCATCCGGGGCTTCGGCAAGGCAGCCATCGGCACACATGGCATGGAACTGATCGGCTTTCGTGACGGCATGCGGGGCCTGGCCGAGGACCACACCATGGAGCTCGACAGCCACACCCTGGCGGGCATCCTCACCAACGGCGGCACCATTCTGGGCACCAGCCGCGACAAGGTGCACAAGATGATGGTCGACGGGAAACCCCAGAACATGATTCCCACCATCAAGAAGAACTATGAGAAGAACGGCCTCGATGCGCTGGTGTGCCTCGGTGGTGGTGGCACTGCCAAGAATGCCAAGCGGCTTGCCGATGCCGGCCTCAATGTGATCACGCTGCCGAAGACCATCGACAACGATCTGGTGGGCACCGATCAGACCTTCGGTTTCTCCACTGCGCTGGAGATCGCCACCGATGCTGTAGACCGGCTGCATTCCACGGCCCACAGCCATCATCGGATCATTCTCACCGAGATCATGGGGCATCGGGCGGGCTGGCTTGCGTTGGGTGCCGGCATTGCCGGGGGAGCGGATGTGATTCTGCTGCCCGAGGTGCCCTACAACGTTGAGTCGATTGCCCAGGCCATCCGCACGCGTTCGGCCCACGGTTCCAATTTCTCGGTGATTGCTGTGGCCGAGGGAGCCCGCAACGAACACGATGCAGCGGAGTTGGCTGCCGCCGATGCCCTTGTGCGTGAGGCTGATTCGCCCCAGGGCCGGGATGCTGCGAAGGCACATCGTGCCAATGTCGAGGCCTCACACCGTGCCCACACCTTCACTCTGGCAACCGAGCTGGAGCAGGCCACAGGTTTGGAATCCCGGGTGACGATCCTCGGCTATGTGCAGCGTGGCGGCACGCCGTGCGGACGCGACCGGGTGCTGGCCACTGTGCTGGGCACTGCTGCGGCCGACCTGGTTGCCGAGGGCACCTTCGGGGTGATGGTTGCCTCGAAGGGTGAGGGCGCCGCTCCTGTTCCCCTTGAGGACGTGGCGGGGAAGATCCGACGTGTGCCCGTGGACCATCCGCTGATTCATGCCGCCAAAGAGGTGGGCACCGGTTTCGGCGACTGAGCTGGGACGCAGCGGCTCCTATGCTTGCCCGGTGAGCCAGCAACATGATCAGCAATCCACCATCGCATCGGTGAAGTCTTCTCCAGCCGTTCCCGATGGGGCATTTTCGCTCACCTTGAGCGTGCGGGCACTGGTGCTCGACATGGACGACACCATCAACCAGACCACCCCGGCAATGCGCACAGCGCTGCGAACAGCGGCCACCGAGCTGTGGCCCGATGTTGCGCAGGATCTGATGAATGCTGCTGTCGAGCGCTATGCCTTCGACGGCGCCGGCTGGTTCCAGCGTTTTTCCAGCGGCCAGATTGATTTCACCACTATGCGACGTGGTCGCCTGGCTGATATGGCCAGCCAACTGGGCGACACCCTTGCTGAGGGGAAGTTCGAGCAGTTCGAGGCCCGCTATCGGGGCACTTTCATTGCCTCATGCAAGCCCTTTCCCGATGCCCTGCGGCTCATCGGGCGAGCACAGAGCCAGAACATCCCGGTTGCCGTACTGTCCAATTCCGCCCATCACATGACTCTGTGCAAGATCGAACAGCTCGGCATGCAGGATGTGTTCTCGGCCGTGCTCTGTGCCGACCAGCTGGGCGCCGGAAAGCCCGCGATCTCCGCCTATCGGGCCGCCTGCGAGGCGATGCACAGCGCGCCCGAGCTGGTGGGTTATGTCGATGACATGGCGCGTGATGCGCGAGGCGGGGCGCAGGCCGGACTCATGTCCGTCTGGCTCGATCGCCCGCGCGGCGCAGCGGACGCCGACCGTGAACACAGCGATCTCGAAGGGGCAGAGTCCATGCCGAGGATCACCAGCCTGGACACCCTGGCGCTCGAACGCGTCTGAGTGCCTCCGCTCTCGATGGCCCGAGGGCATCCGGGCTGGTTGCTGCTCAGCCCTGCTTGGGGGCCTTGTGCTTCACAGGGGGCTCACCGAGCGTGATCTCGGCTGCCACGTGCTCGCCGCTCTCCTGCCATGCGATATCGGCCTCGATGTGGCCCACCGCGCACAGATCGGCTGCTGCCTGCTTGAGATGCGCCACACCCGCTGCCGGGGCGCTCAAGGTGATCGCCACAACGGGAGTCTTCATCGACACCTTGGCGTCGGACTTGGCCCCACGCACCAGCACCAGCGCCTGTGCCACGTCGGCCATCAGGGTGGTGTCGCCCTCGTCGGAGAGTTCGTTGACCGTCGGCCAGCTGGCAGTGTGCACTGAGCCCGGCTTCCACCAGCTCCACACTTCTTCGGTGACGAACGGCATGAAGGGCGCCAGCAGACGCAGAATCACCGACAGAGCCAGCTGCAGGGCGGCATTGGCCGAGGCAGCTCCCGCCTCACCACGGGCCCCATAGGCGCGTTCCTTGACCAGCTCCAGATAGTCGTCGCAGAAGCTCCAGAAGAACTCCTCGGTGGCCTCCAGGGCGCTGGTGTAATCAAAAGCCTCGAGATCGGCAGTGGTTTTGGCAACCACCTGACGCAGGGCAGTGATCTCCGCCAGATCCACCGGCTCGGTGATGGCCTGCGGCCCGGTCGGCGCGCCCATGCCCAGCACGAAGCGGCTCGCATTGAGCACCTTCATTGCCAGACGTCGGCCCACCTTCATCTGCTGCTCGTCGAAGGGCGAGTCCAGACCGGGGCGGGCCATGGCAGCGCGCCAACGCACCGCGTCCGCCCCGTATTTGTTGAGAATGTCGGTGGGCACCACCACATAGGCCTTGGACTTGCTCATCTTCTTGCGATCGGGATCCATCACGAAGCCCGAGATCATCGCACGGCGCCAGGGCACCTCATCGAACTCGAAACGTGAACGCACCACTCGGCTGAACAACCAAGTGCGAATGATGTCGTGCGCCTGCGGGGCAAGATCTATCGGGAACGTCAGCTTGAACAGTTCTGGGTCGCGTTCCCAGCCGGTCACGATCTCAGGCGTCAGTGAGCTGGTGGCCCAGGTGTCCATCACATCGGGATCGGCCATGAAGCCATTCGGCTTGCCGCGCTGTGCCTCGGTGAAGCCATCGGGCACATCGGAGCTCGGATCGATCGGCAGTGACGCAGCATCGGCCACCATCGGATTGTCGTAGTCGGGATCACCGGCAGCGTCCAACCGATACCAGATGGGGAACGGAATGCCGAAGAAACGCTGACGACTCACCAACCAATCGCCGTGGAGTCCCTCCACCCAGTTCGTATAGCGATGACGCATGTAGTCGGGCACGAAATCGATCTTGTCGCCACAATCGATCAGTGCCTGCATGAGATCATCGTCGCGGCCACCAATGCGGATGTACCACTGGCGGGTTGAGACGATCTCGAGGGGCTTGTCGCCCTTCTCATAGAAATTTGCCTTGCGCTGGGTGGGCTCGGGCTCACCGACCATCTCGCCGGAGGCCTGGAGGGCTTCCACCATGGCCTTGCGCGCAGAGAAGACGGTTTTTCCTGCCAACTGCTCGTTGTAGAACGCCGGATCGGGCAGCCAATCGGGGGTCTCGCGGGTGAGGCGGCCATCACGCACGATCACGGTGCGGGTGGGCAGTCGCAGCTCGCGCCACCAGGTGACGTCGGTGAGATCGCCGAAGGTGCAGCACATGGCAATGCCGGCACCCTTGTCCATCTCGGCGTCAGGATGGGCGAGCACTGGCACTTCAACGCCGAAAACAGGCGTCTTCACGGTGGTGCCGAACAGCCCCTGGTATCGCTCATCATCAGGGTGGGCAATCAACGCGCAGCAACTCACCAACAGCTCAGGACGGGTGGTCTCGATGAACACATCGGAACCGTCCGGTTTGTGGAAGGCCAGCCGGTGATAGGCGCCCGGATAATCGCGTGCCGTCAACTCGGCCTGGGCAACTGCGGTCTGGAAGGTGACATCCCACATCGTGGGGGCCTGCGACATGTAGGCCTCGCCGCGCTCGAAATTGCGCAGGAAGGCCAGCTGTGAAATCCGTTGGGTCTCGTCGCCGATGGTCGTATAGAGCTGGTTCCAGTCAACCGAAAGACCCACTTGGTGCCACAGCTTCTCGAAGGCCTTCTCGTCCACCTGCGTGAGCTGACGGCACAGTGCAATGAAATTGCGGCGTGAGATCGACACCTGGTGCTTGGGATCGGGCTTGGCTGGCGGCTCGAAATCAGGGTCATAGGGCACCGAGGGATCGCAACGCACGCCGAAGTAGTTCTGCACACGGCGCTCGGTGGGCAGGCCGTTGTCGTCCCAGCCCATCGGGTAAAACACCTGCTTGCCAAGCATCCGCTGATAGCGGGCAATCACATCGGTGTGGGTGTAGCTGAAGACGTGGCCTACATGCAGCGAACCCGAGACGGTTGGCGGGGGAGTGTCGATGCTGAACACCTGGGGGCGGGTCTGGGGACGCTTGAAGGCGTAGAGCTGCTCATCTTCCCAGGAGCGTGCCCACTTGTCCTCTAGCCCTTCCAACACCGGCCGGTCGGGAACCTGCCAGGTGGTGGCTCCGGTGTTCGAGCCGGTGGTGGAATTGGGTGTCGAGTCAGGTGCTGCGGTCATGACTGCCATCCTATCGAGACGACAGTGGTCGCTGTGGCCAGCCAAATTGCCTGGTCAGGTCAGATGGCTGGTCCAGACACATGTCTGCTCAGGCGGCGTTCACAATCTGCATCACATAATCCTCGGTGGGGTTCTGGTCGGTGAACGAGATCTTCTTGCCGTTCACCAGGAACGTCGGTGTTGAGTTCCAGCCGTCGGCAGAGGCCTTGTCGTCGACGCCCTGCACATAGCTGCCGGTGGCCCCGGAGTCGTAGCAGGTCTGGAAGGTGGTCAGATCGTCACCGGTGATGCCGGCCTGCTGGGGGAAGGTCTCGCGCAGCTCCGATTCGGTGTAGCCGGTGCCTTCCTGCGAGGGCTGATTGGCGAAGACGGTGTCGTGGTACTCCTGATATTTGCCCACCGTGTCGGCGCAGGAGGCGCCGATGGCAGCCTTCTGCGAGGAGTCATTCTTCAAGTTCGTGTCAAGGAAGAAGCGGTTGCGGTATTCGAGCTTGACCTCGCCCTTTTCAGCGAGTGACTGGAACACCGGTCCATAGACTTCCTCGTAGCTGGCGCATGCCGGGCACTGGAAATCGTCAACGACAGTGAGCACCTTTGCCGAGTCGTTGGTGTTCAACTGCGAGTAGATGCCCTTGTCATTGGCCGAAGCATTCGGCGGACGGGTTGTGCCGGTGAGGTCTTGGTCCTTGCTGGAGCCCCCGAAGGTTCCCGAGACCGCCAGCGCCACCACGGCCACCAGTGCTGCTGCCACCACCACGGCGATGATCACCATGATGATGCGGTTGCGGCGTGCCTTGGCTGCTGCTCTTTCCTGGGCAGCTCGCAGCTCTGCGCGCCGATTGGGAACGTTGTTGGTGTTCTTGGCCATGGTCAACCTTTCAGGTGGGGGTGGGTGGTCAGTGAGCAGAACTAGCTGGCTCTGGACGGATCGGGGCTGCCGGTTTCGGGCTCGTCGAGCCCATCTTCGTCGTGCATCGATGGTGACAGGGGGCGGAACAGCCAGCCATCAACGGACAACACGGTGCGTGGACGCATGATCAGCCACACGCTGGCAATGGTGAGGCCGAGGTCGCGAAGAATGTCCCACAGATAGGCCGGCTCCTCGTCGACAGCCAGGATGCCGCCGTCTCCGAAGCAACCGCAATCCAGCCGAAGACCATGCGACCAGGCCCAGGCAATGCCGAAGATGAACACAGCCATGGCAAGGGCATTGAGCACAGAGGCAATACGGGTGAACAGACCCAGGATGAGCAATACGCCGACCATGATTTCCAGTGGTGGCTGTGCATAACCAATGGCTGTGTTGAGACCCTCCGGGAGCCCCAGCTGGTAGGCCTCCACCTGCTGCACATTGGCCTGCAGGTTGCCGATCTTGGTGAGTCCGGCCCACAGCATCACGATTCCGGTGAGCAGTCTGAATGCCAGGCCCAGCCAGTCGCGCCAATCGCGGGAAAGCCAGCTGTGGGAGGGCCCACCATGTTCCAGCCCCTTGCTGGGCTGCCCGTTGTTGGTCAACTCAGTGTCCTCATGGCGCGTCTGTGCGCGACGTGCCGCAGGGGCGACCATGTCGTCGGGACGGCTTTGTTCGGAACTCACCCAGCGCAGCTTACCCGGGCGCCTGACTAGTCTTGATGACGATGACCAGCACAGATGCGGCCGGTGCCGCCGAGCCCCAGAATCCTGACCACGCAGTTGCCCACCGCAGCGGTGGGATGGACCATGCCGAGATCGTTGCTGAGCTGAGCGCCAGGTGGCCTGAGAATCGTGTTGGTCCGTCGCTGGATCGCATCGCGAAACTCTGTGAATTGTTGGGTGCTCCCCAACACAGCGCGCCAGTGATCCAGATCACCGGAACCAATGGCAAGGGTTCCACGGCGATCATGATCGACGCCCTGCTGCGTGCCATGGGGCTGCGCACCGGACGCTTCAGTTCGCCGCACCTGCAGGACCTCACAGAGCGCATCTGCATTGACGGTGCACCCATCAGCGCCGATCGGTTCGATGAATTGTGGGAGCAGACCCGTCCGATGGTGGCCATGGTGGACGACCAGGAACTCGATGGCATCGCCATGACCTTCTTCGAGGTGATGACGGGACTTGCCTATGCCGCATTCGCCGATGCCCCGGTGGACGTGATGATCATGGAGGTTGGCATGGGTGGCCGCTGGGATGCCACCAATGTTGCTGACGCCCAGGTTGCGGTTGTGGGACCCGTTGCGCTCGACCACATGCAATATCTGGGCGATACCGTCGCCGAGATTGCCGGTGAAAAATCAGGAATCATCAAGGCCGGCTCCACGGCCGTGCTTGCCGGTCAGACACCCGACGCCGCGCAGGTGCTGGCACGACGCAGCGTCGAGGTGGGTGCCCCCATGGTGCGTGAGGGCATCGATTTCGGTCTGCTGGATCGTCAGCCCGCTGTGGGTGGCCAGTTGCTGCGGCTTGATACTGCGTTGGGTCCTATCGGTGACATCTTCCTGCCCCTGCTCGGCGCCCACATGGCCCACAATGCGGCGCTCGCGCTGGCTGCTGTGGAGGCATTCATGGGTGGCAAGGGACTAGATGCCAAGGTGATCGAATCCGGGTTTGCCCAGGTGATTGCCCCGGCTCGCTTGGAGACCGTGCACACCGAGCCCACTGTTGTGCTCGATACGGCCCACAACCCCAATGGTGTGCAAGCCACACTGGACGCATTGGGTGAGGCCTTCACCTTCCGGCCGCTCATCGGCGTGCTGGCCATGATGGCCGACAAACAGGTGGATGCCGTGCTCGCCCAGCTCGAAGGCGCGCTCGACACGGTGGTTGTCACCCGGGTGGATGGCAATCGGCGGGCAATGTCGGTTGATGAACTTGCCGACCGTGCCCGTGGTGCATTCCGTGACGCGCGGGTGCGCACCGCTGCCAACCCCGCAACTGCACTTGATGAGGCCATGGGTCTGGCAGAGCAGGCCGGGGACGGCGCCGGCGTCCTGGTGATCGGATCGGTGTACCTGGCCGGTGAGGTACGCGACATCCTGGTGGGCAGTGCGCCCGCCCAGCCGGTGGTGCCGATGACCCTGGGCGCCGACGATCTGCAGGTGGGGGAGCGCCACTTGGGTGGCGATGACCCCGATGAGAATGACTTGCTTGCTCCCTAAACTGGGTGAGTGGTCGATATCCAACGCACCGATGGTGGGCGAAGCCGTAATGCGCAAAGCGACATCGAACGGACTCTTGTGTTGCTCAAGCCCGATGCCGTCGAACGCGGACTGGTTGGCCAGATCATCGCCAGATACGAGCGCAAGGGCCTGGAACTGAGGGCCCTGCAACTGCGCACGGTGAGCAAGGACATGGCTGCCAAGCACTATGCCGAACATATGGGTCGGGACTATTTCGACGCACTCGAGGCCTTCATCACGTCCGGGCCGGTGGTCGCGATGATTCTTGAGGGCCCCAATGCCATCGCCATCGTGCGCGCGATGCACGGCCCCACTGATCCCTGCGCGGCTGCGCCGGGCACCGTGCGGGGAGATTATGCTCTCAGCACCCGGATGAATCTGGTGCATGCCTCGGATTCACCGGCGGCTGCGTCCCGGGAATGCCAGCTCTGGTTTCCCGAGGAAGAAGGAGAACAGATTTCATGACGCAGCTGCGCCGGCCGGAGCCGGAATCACAGTTCGATGCCCTCACGCCCCTGCTGGCCCAGGTCACCACGCCTGTGCAATACGTCGGCGGCGAGATCAACTCCCAGCTCACCGATTGGGATGCTGCCGATGTGCACTGGGCACTGCTCTTCCCCGACACCTATGGCGTTGGCCAGCCAAATCAGGGCATGGCCATCCTCTATGAGGTGCTCAATGAACTTGATGGCGTCAGCGCTGAACGGAGTTTCAGCGTCTGGCCCGACCTGGAAAAGCTGATGCGTGCTCGTGGCCTGCGCCAGTTCACCCTTGAGAGCCACCGTCCCCTGAGCGGCTTCGATGTCATCGGAGTGAGCCTGTCCACAGAGCTTGGCTTCACCAATCTGATCAATGCCGTGGACCTTGCCGGGCTGCCCATCCATGCTGATGAGCGCACCAATGATGAGCCGCTCGTCGTGGTGGGCGGCCATTGCGCCTTCAACCCGGAGCCCATTGCTGATTTCGTTGATGTGGTGGTGCTCGGCGACGGAGAACAGGCCAGCATCGAGCTGTCGAAGATCGTTGGCGACTGGCGCAAGCAGGGATGTCCTGACGGGCGCGACGGAGTGCTGCGGCACTTGGCTCACACCGGGATGTTCTATGTGCCCAAGTTCTATGAGGTCAGCTACGGCACTGACGGCGCCATCGAACGCATTGCGCCCATTTCCCAGAGTGGTTTTGTTGCTGAGGGTGATTCGGACTCCCAGAACATCCCGACCACCATTGACCGCTGGGTGCTCACCGATCTGGACGCCTGGCCCTATCCGAAGTCACCCGTGGTGCCGATGGCCGAGACGGTGCATGAACGTTATTCGGTGGAAATCTTCCGCGGTTGCACGCGCGGTTGCCGCTTCTGCCAAGCCGGCATGATCACCCGTCCGGTGCGTGAACGCTCGGTGGGAGCCATCGAATCGATGGTTGACCACGGCCTGCAGGCCACCGGTCTGGAAGAGGTGGGCCTGTTGAGCCTGTCCAGCGCCGACCACTCCCAGATCGACCAGATTGCCGGAAACCTGGCCGATCACTATGCCGGCACGAACACCTCGCTGTCGTTGCCCAGCACGCGGGTGGACGCCTTCAATGTCACCCTGGCCGAGGAACTGGCCCGAAATGGTCGCCGCACCGGCCTGACCATTGCGCCGGAGGCCGGCAGCGAGCGTCTGCGTGCCGTGATCAACAAGAACGTCAGTGAGGCCGACCTCATGGCAACGGTGACGGCGGCCTTCGAACAGGGCTGGCGTTCGGTGAAGATGTATTTCATGTGTGGCCTGCCCACCGAGACCGATCACGATGTGCTTGAGATTGCCCGAATGGCCAAGGAAGTGGTGGCAACGGGACGTCGGATCACCGGCGACCGCGATATTCGCTGCACGGTCAGCATCGGTGGTTTCGTGCCCAAGGCGCACACCCCGTTCCAGTGGGCCGCCCAGGCACCGGCAGGTCTGGTGGACCACCGCATTCAATTGGTACGTGAGTCCATCCGTGAGGACCGTCAGTTCCGCAAGGCCATCACCGTGCGCTATTCGGCCGGCGAGCCCGGTGAGGTCGAAGGCCTTCTGGCCCGCGGCGACCGCCGGATAGGCCGGGTGATCGAGGCCGTCTGGCGGGCCGGAGCGCGTTTCGATGGCTGGAGCGAATACTTCGACCATGCACTGTGGATGCGGTGTGCCAACCAGGAGCTCGAAGCTTTCGGCATTACGCCCGAGTGGTTCACGCTGCGCGAGCGCAGTCAGGTGGAGGTGCTGCCCTGGGACCACCTGGATGCAGGCTTGGATCGCACCTGGCTGTGGGACGAGTACACACGCGCCAACGCTGCCGAACAGCTCGCAGACTGCCGTTGGGACGATTGCAATGACTGCGGTGTGTGCCCCATGTTTGGAATCGACATCGAACTGGCAGCCGAGGCACCCCAGCCCAGTTCCAGTTAGGGATTGGCTGCCAGGAAGATGTAGGCAGCCAGGATCACCAGATGGACGCCGCCCTGCATGCGCGTTGCGCGCCCGGGGGCAATGGTGAGCATTCCCAATACGATCGTTATGGCCAGCAGAGCAATCTGGGTGGGGGCAAGACCCAGATGGAAATCGCCGGGGAACCAGATCATTGCCACGGCCAGGGTGGGAATGGTCAGGCCGATGCTTGCCATCGCCGAACCGAGCGCCAGGTTGAGGCTCACCTGCACCCGGTTCTGACGCGCTGCGCGCACCGCAGCCAGAGTCTCCGGCGCCAACACCACAAGTGCAATGACCACCCCGACGAAGCCCGGGGGCAGACCGGCCGAGATCACACCGGTTTCGATTGCCGGCGACAGCAACTTGGCCAGCCCCACCACGGAGACCAGTGCAATGAGCAGCATCGCGAGGCTGCGCAGCGTTGACGACAGGCTCGGGGTGCACGAGTCATCATCGGAGTCGATGGGCATCCCGTCCTCGTCGATGGGCAGGAATGAGCTTCGATGACGACCCGTCTGGGATGAGACGAAAATCGCATAGAGCGCCAGCGAGGCGATGGCGGCGAAAGCCAGCTGGCTTGGGGTGTAGGCAGGATCGGGATCGCTCGTGGTGAACGAGGGGAGCACCAGGCAGATCCCCGCCAAAGCTGTGATGGTTGCCAAGGCTCCACCCGAGCCGAGCGCGCTGAACCGTGAGGTGGAGTGGCAGGCCGTGCTCACCAACAGGGACAAGCCCATGATCCCGTTGATGGTGATCATGACGGCTGCAAAAACGGTGTCGCGCGCCAGGGTCGATGATCCCTTGCCGCTTGCCATCATGCTCAGAATGAGCCCAACCTCGATGATGGTCACGGCCACTGCAAGCACCAGCGAGCCGAAGGGCTCACCAACCCTGCCGGCAACCACCTCGGCATGATGCACGGCCGAGATGATGGCGCCAACCAACAGGGCTGCCAGCAGCACCATGATCGAGGCAGCAGTGGGATGGAAACCCCACGAAACAATCAGGGCAATGAATGCCAGAATCGGCAGAACGCGCGTCCAGTGAAGCCACTTGTGTTGGAATGCGCGGCTCATGCCCTGTCATCCTCCTGATGGTCTGCTGGTGGCTTCTCGGTGCGACTGTCATCGTCATTCCCGGCATCGGGAGTCTGTTCATGGCCATTGTCGCGCACATTGTTCTGCTTGCGCGGCGTGTCCCCATCCGATGCCGGCATCGGGTCAGTGGGCAGCACTGTCTGGTCGGTGTTCGGCGGCCCAGCAATCGGCTCGGTGGGCCCGTCGAACTGCTCGGCGCGCCATTGGTTGTGGGCTTCCATCACCTGTGCCATGTCAGCGCGGAGTTCGGCTTCATCACCCAGTTGCTTACGGTACTTGTCGGGCACCTCGTCAACCTTTTCGCTGCACTCCACCAGCACGGCGTAGCGGTGCTCGCGACGCTCCGGCGTGGCATCGGTCTCGAGCTTGCGATAGCGGCTCAGCTCGTTACGCACCCGTGCGCCAACAGCCTGTGCCTTGCCTGCAGGACTCAGCAATGAGGCAACGACGGTGATCACAAGCACACCGATGATCACGGCCAACGAAATGGTGGTGGTGATTTCGATCACAGGCACCGATTCGCCATCGTTGATGAGGGGAATGGTGTTCTCGTGCAGGGCATGGAGGATGAGCTTGATGCCGATGAAGCTGAGGATCGCCGCCAGGCCGTATGACAGATAGATCAACCGATCGAGTAGCCCGTCGATGAGGAAGAACAGTTGGCGCAGCCCCATCAACGAGAAGGTGGTGGCTGTGAAGACGATGAAGGTCGACTGGGTGAGACCGAAGATGGCCGGAATGGAGTCCAGGGCGAACAGGATGTCGGTGCCGCCGATGGCCACCATCACCAACAACATCGGCGTCATCACGCGCTTGCCGTCCACCACTGTGAACAGCTTGTCCTCGTCGTAGTGGTCGGAGGTGTGCAGCACCTTGCGGGCGAGCCGGATCACCGGATTGCTGGCCTCGTCCCCGCGGCTCTCCTGATTGGTGGGTTTGTCCTGGTGTCCGGCGGTGAACAGCAGGATGAGACCGAAGATGTAGAACACCCATGAGAAGCGCTGAATCAGGGCCGCGCCCAGGAAGATGAATCCGGTGCGCGCGAAGATCGAGAACACGATGCCCACCAGCAGCACCTTCTGTTGCTCGGCGCGAGGCACCGCAAAACTGGTGATGATGATGAGCAAGACAAACAGATTGTCAACGCTGAGCGCCTTCTCGGTGATGTAACCCGCGAAATATTCGCTGCCCATTTCCGCGCCGCCGAAGACCGTGACCGCCACTCCAAAAAGCAGTGCGATGCCGATGTACACGGCAGACCAGATGGCCGCCTCATGCAATGAGGGGGAGTGCGGCTTGCGCACATGAAAGAAATAGTCGAAGGCAAGCAGGCCTGCGATGAGGGCGATGGTGGCGATCCAGACGGCCGTTGGGACCAAGATGGTTCCTCTCTCATGGGAGGTCGAGCTGGTGAGCGAATCTCAATTCTATGAGCTGGTTGAATGCTCACACAAACCTCCCACCTGCGATCTTCCGGGGGTGCACGGCAGCTGTGGGGCCGCCTGCGTGGTCTGCGTTCAGCAGTGCCTGTGGCCATAGAATCTGCACGTGACCCGACGCGAACCGCCTCGCCAGCCTGCCCCGGTGCAGCATCTGCGCCTGGAATACACGAAGTTGGGGGTTGCGCGTTTTGCCTCGCACCGGGATTTCAGCCGTGCTTTCGAGCGGGCATTGCGCCGTGCAGAAGTGCCGATGGCCTATTCATCGGGGTTCTCGCCCCATCCTCGAATCAGTTATGCCAATGCCGCCCCGACATCGGCCGAGTCATATGCCGAATATCTGGATATTGCGGTGCTGCAGATCCTTGACCCCGATGCTGTGGCACGTGACCTCAACGAGGCGTTGCCCCATGGTTTTCGCATCACACGGGTGATCCAGGCCCGCCGACCCAGCCTCACCGAGCTCTTGCAGGCCTCGGAATGGACCATCGACATGGGCGATGTGCCAGCCAAGGTTCTGGCACAGACCGTGGACGAGCTGCTGGCCGCCGATCAGGTGGAGGTCACCCGCCACACCAAGAAGGGTGATCGAACGTTCGATGTGCGCCCTGCCATCGCGTCTGCGCATGTGAATGACCCGCAGTCGGATGAATCACAGGCGGACTCATCACAGATCTGGGTGCGGCTTCGCCATGGCAGCCCGCTTGTGCGTCCCGATGATGTGGTGCGTGCCCTGCGGGTGTTGCACCCGGGCCTGGGCGGCGATCACCCCGGTCTGTTTGCACGGTTGAAGCAGGGTCCACTGGAAGATGCTGGTGAGATCGGTGACCCTCTCGACAGTCAGTGGATCACCGACGATCAGCCTGCTGTCTGAGGCGAACGCGACACGTCGAGAATTCTCGCTGCAGGGCTTGTGTGGCGTGTGTGACATAATCGATGGCAGGTAAGGACATTGTCCAAATGTTCGAACTCGCAGAACCTTGTAATCCTCACCGCGACGAGTGATCGACCGCGGGGGATGACCGGCGACTGCGGAATCCGCCAGCTTTTGTCGCACCATGTGCGATTGATCCGCGCCCGAAAGAGCGCAAGAGGAGCACTACATGCTCGAGTCCACAACGAACAATGAATCGACTTCGGCAGCGAAATCAGCTGCCAGCGATGACCAACTTCTTCGGCCCCCCGCCGGGCCACGGGCGCGGCCCCGGCCCCGCGGTCCGCCCGCGCCGGTGACTGACAAGCCCAAAACAACTGTCACCCAGGCGGCTGAGTCCAAGCCAGTCAAGGCAGCTGCTCCCAAGGCAGCTGCAGCCACATCAGCAGAGCCGGCCACATCGGATGCCAAGGTAAGCACCCCGCGCCGAAATACCCGCAAGAAGGCCGTGAGCCCGTCGTCAGAGGCCACGGGCAACAAGGAGTCTGCGGCGAAGGATGGCGCAGCCAAGAAGCCGAGCACGCGCCGCACTCGCTCGTCCAGGGGCACTGCCACCCGGGCGACCGCATCCGTGGCAGCCGACGATGCCTCGAACAATGCGCAATCCGCTGCCGATCCGGTGGAAGCCGCCATCAGCGCCGTGATGGCAAAGCGATCCCAGGCTGACAGCTCATCCCAGGGTGATGAGAGCTCCCAGACAGATCGGCCGGCCCGCTCAACGCGCACCCGCAAGTCTGCTGGAAACAGGAGCACCGCCAAGCGCGCAACGACGAGCAAGCCCACCAGTGACCAGGAAATGCTGGACGCGGTGCTGGATGCGGCCGAAAAGGCTGCTCCGCGTGGGCGTTGTCGCACGCGTTCGACGAGCTCAGCGGCATCCGGTGGCAACAACAAGCAGGCTGCGCTCGGTTCGCAGGCCAGCGCCAATGCACAGAGCGGGCAGGCAGCCGATGCTCACGACAAGGCGGAGCAGGATCCGGGCAATGAGGCGAAGAGCGAACGCAAGCCGAATGCCCGCAAGCCCCGCAATGCCCGTGACCGTGACGAGGCAGACGACGAAACCCGGGTGGACGAGGCTCAGAGCGCAGATTCCGATGAGTCCTCGGATTCGAATGATGGTGAGGAAGGCACTCACCGTCGTCGTCGCCGTCGTGGAGGCCGTCGTCGTCGCCGCAGCTCCGATGATTTGAATGATTCCCAGAACAGTGATGATTCCGGCTCTGACGACTCGGATTCGCAGGCCAAGGAATCGAATGGCTCCCGCTCGGGATCAGGCAAGGCTTCGGGCAAGGACTCGCAGGACGATCACGATGCTGATTCCGAGTCGGAAACCGATTCCAATGGCACCCAGCACCGTCGTCGTCGTCGTCGTCGCCGTCATGGCGAAGATGGTGATGCGGGTCCGGCTGACATGCCGGTGCGCGTACGCGAGCCGCGACATCACGGTTCGGACGGTGTGACCGGCATTCAGGGTTCCACACGCCTGGAGGCCAAGCGTCAGCGCCGCAAGGAGGGTCGTGCCGCCGGAAGGCGCCGCGCGCCCATCCTCAGCGAGGCAGAGTTCCTGGCCAGGCGTGAATCGGTGGATCGCAAGATGATCATCCGTCAGCGCGCCGACTACACCCAGCTCGCCGTCCTCGAAGATGGCCTGCTGGTTGAGCATTATGTTGACCGCAAGGCCTCGGCCTCGCTCATTGGCAACATCTACCTGGGCAAGGTGCAGAATGTGCTGCCCAGCATGGAAGCAGCCTTCATCGACATCGGCCGCGGCCGCAATGCCGTGCTCTATGCCGGTGAGGTCAACTGGGATTCCATGGAGACGGGTCACAAGGGCTCACGTCGCATCGAGGACGCACTCAAGCCCGGTCAGACCGTGCTCGTGCAGGCCAGCAAAGACCCGATCGGCGCCAAGGGTGCTCGTCTCACGGGCCACATCTCCTTGCCGGGGCGCTATCTGGTCTATTCACCCGATGGTCATCTGTCGGGCATCAGCCGCAAGCTGTCGGATCGTGAGCGCCATCGTCTCAAGGACATCGTCAACAGCGCCATCGATGATTCGTCATCGGTGATCGTGCGCACAGCCGCCGAAGGGGTGACCGAGGAGGAACTGCGCGCCGACATCGAGCGTCTGAAGGCCCATTGGGAAGTCATCGAGCAGAAGGTTGCCGCCGGCCATTCGCCCCAGCAGCTGTATGTGGAGCCCGATCTGACATTGCGCATTGTGCGCGATCTGTTCACCGAGGACTTCAATGCCCTGATAGTTGAGGGTGATGGTGGCCCCGAGGATGCCTTCGAGACCGTGCACGAGTATGTGGAGCATGTTGCTCCCACCCTCGTAGAGCGCCTGGAACACTGGGACACCGCCGAGGGCGATCTGTTCACCAAGTACCGGCTCGATGAGCAGATCTCCAAGGCCCTGGAACGCAAGGTGTTCCTGCCTTCCGGTGGCTCGTTGGTGATCGACCGCACCGAGGCCATGACCGTGATCGACGTCAACACCGGGAAGTTCACCGGTGCCGGCGGAAATCTCGAGGAGACCGTCACCAAGAACAATCTCGAGGCTGCCGACGAGATCGTGCGGCAGATGAGATTGCGTGATCTCGGTGGCATGATCGTGGTCGATTTCATCGACATGGTGTTGCCCGCCAACCGTGAACTGCTGCTGCGTCGCCTGGTGGAATGCCTGGGACGCGACCGCACACGTCATCAGGTGAGCGAGGTGACCAGCCTGGGACTGGTGCAGATGACGCGCAAGCGCATTGGCACAGGATTGGCCGAGGCCTTCACCGAGGAATGTGAACACTGTGGTGGCCGTGGCTATGTGCGTCACGACGAGCCGGTGGCCACCCAGGCACCTGCTGATGGTGGCGAGCGTCACCATCGCAGTGGGGGAGGCCGAAAGGCTCGCCCCAAGAAGCAGTCCTGAGCTGGAAAATGGGGCTCCGGAGGCCGGGTTGTCCGGTCGCGCCGTGCGGTTTGACCGTAGTGGGCGCGGGCGAGTAATCTTGGCCCTCGGTGTTCTGTGCTTGCATCGCCGCGAATTTGTTGAAGAGCATGAATTTGTTGAAGAAACAGTTTCGCCGGATGGTGCGGGTGCATGGAATGCAAACTGTCGGCCTCGGCTGACATGGAGAGACGTGATGCCGCAAGCTGCGGCGCGATACAGGAAGTGGGTCAGCGTGTACGCGATCGTGCGCAGTGGCGGCCGCCAGCACAAGGTAGCCGTCGGGGATGTCCTCGAGGTCGACAAGATGGTCGACGAGGTCGGCGCCAGCGTCAAGCTGGAGCCCCTGCTGGTGGTTGATGGCAAGGACGTCACATCCGACAAGGCAGCTTTGGGCAAGGTGGACGTCACCGCAGAGGTGCTCGGCCAGACCAAGGGTCCGAAGCTCAACATCATGCATTACAAGAACAAGACGGGTTACAAGCGCCATATGGGCCACCGCCAGCAGTACACCCGTATCAAGGTCACCGGTATCAAGGCCTGAGGAGATAAAGACATGGCACACAAGAAGGCTGGTTCCAGCTCCCGCAACGGTCGCGACTCGAACGCCCAGCGCCTCGGCGTGAAGCGTTTCGGTGGCCAGGTCGTCAATGCCGGCGAGATCATCGTTCGTCAGCGTGGCACCCACTTCCATCCCGGTGAGGGCATTGGTCGTGGCTCCGATGACACCCTGTTCGCACTGGTCGGTGGCGCCGTGAAGTTCGGCACCCGTCGCGGGCGTCGCGTGGTCAACATCGAGCCGGTGGAAGCCACCGCCTGATCGCATCAACAGCTTTCACTCAGGGCCGGTCCTTCGGGGCCGGCCCTGAATGCGTCTATGGCGCGTCCACGAACATCTGGACGTTCGCCCGGGCCACTAGACTGAAACAACCGTCCACCCAGTGAAAGTTGATCCATGGCCATCCCGTCTTTTGTCGACCGCGTCCACCTGGAGGTGCATGCGGGTAACGGGGGTAATGGCTGCGCCTCGGTGCTCCGCGAGAAATTCAAGCCCCTCGGTGGTCCCGATGGCGGCAATGGGGGGCGTGGGGGATCGGTGATTCTGCGCGTCGATCCGCAACTGTCCACCCTGGTGGAATATCACCGCCAGTCGAAGCGATCTGCCGTGAACGGTCAACCGGGCCGTGGCAAGCACATGTCCGGCGCAAACGGTGATGACGTTGTGCTGCTTGTCCCCGAGGGAACAGTGGTCAGCGATCTGGACACCGGGGAGGTGCTGGCCGATCTCACCGGTGTCGAACTGGAATATGTGGTTGCCCGTGGTGGGCGCGGTGGCCTGGGCAATGAGGCTTTGGCGTCCAAGGCCCGCAAGGCACCTGGTTTTGCACTGCTGGGTGAAGAGGGCGATGCCCGAAATATTCAGCTCGAACTCAAGGTCATTGCCGATATCGGGCTGGTTGGTTTCCCGTCAGCCGGCAAGTCGAGCATCATCGCTGCGATCAGCGCAGCCAAACCGAAGATTGCCGACTATCCGTTCACCACCCTGGTGCCCAATCTCGGTGTGGTGAAGGCCGGTGCCATCACCTACACCGTGGCGGATGTGCCCGGTCTCATTCCCGGCGCAAGCCAGGGCAAGGGCCTGGGCTTCGACTTCCTGCGCCATATCGAGCGTTGTCAGGCAATTGTCCATGTCATCGACACCGCCACCTATGACCCGGGGCGTGATCCGGTGCGCGATCTGGACACCATCGAGGCAGAACTCCATGCCCATGGTGGTCTGGACGACCGCCCGCGGCTCATCGTGCTCAACAAGATCGACGTTCCTGATGGCCGTGCCATTGCCGAAATGGTGCGCCCGGAGCTGGAGGCGCGGGGACTGCAGGTCTTCGAGACCTCGGCAAGCAGTGGCGAGGGCATGCATGAGCTCATCTGGGCAATGGCGCATCTGGTGGAGGAGCGCAGGGCCAGTCACCCGGCGCCGTCTGCTGAACGGATCATCATCCGTCCCAAGCCGGTGGACAACGGTGGCAAGTTCACCATCAAGAAGATCGGCGACGGCGAGGGCGGCTTCGTCTGGCGTGTGCGTGGTGCCAAACCCGATCTGTGGGTCACCCAAACCGATTTCAGCAATGATGAGGCCGTCGGTTATCTGGCTGATCGTCTCAACCGTCTTGGCGTGGAGGACGAGCTGCTCAAGCTCGGGGCCGAGCCCTATGAGGCGGTGGCAATCGGTGCCGGTGCCCACCCGGTGGTCTTTGATTTCATTCCCCAGCGCGACAGCGGTGCCGAGATCCTCTCCCGTCGTGGCGAGGACCAGCGGCTCATGGAGCCACGTCCGGCAACCCAGCGTCGCCGTGAACGCGATGCCGACTACCAGGAACATCGCAGCGAGCTCATGGGCGATGACAGGGATGCTGATTGGCGTCGCATCCATGCCGCCGAGCTGGACGAGGAACGCGCCCGCTCTGCCGCAGGTGCCGCCCGGGACAACCAATCCGCTGATGATGGCGTCGAGGTGACGTGGTTGGGTCCCGATCCCGATCAGGACCTGGAATATGACAGTGGAGTCGATGATGAGCGCTGAGGCCATGACTGGTCGACGGTTGAGTTCCGAGGCTGAGGTGCGGGCAGCAATCGGTGATGCCCATCGGCTGGTGGTGAAGATCGGTTCGTCATCGTTGTCGAGTCCGACGCGTGGTCTGGATGACGCTCGTCTGGCGTCGCTGGTTGCCGCGCTGGCTGATGTGCACGAGGCCGGACGCGATGTGGTGCTCATCAGCTCCGGCGCCATTGCAGCGGGTCTCAAGCCGCTGGGACTGAGTCGGCGTCCGCGTGATCTTGCGCATCAACAGGCAGCTGCCGCTGTGGGTCAGGGTCTGTTGATGGAGCGCTACACGGAGATGTTCTCGCACCGTCAGATCAGGGTGGGACAGCTGCTGCTCACCGTCGATGACATCGCATTGCAGGACAATTACCACAATGCCCTGCGCACCCTTGGCACGCTGCTGCGTATGGGGGTGGTGCCGGTGGTCAACGAGAACGACACCGTGGCCACTCAGGAAATCCGTTTCGGTGACAATGATCGACTTGCTGCGCTGGTGGCCCAGCTCGTTCGTGCCGACACCCTGCTCATCCTGTCCGATGTTGATGCGCTCTACACGGCACACCCCGATGATCCGGGGGCCGAGGCGATCTCCTTTGTGCCGGACGTCGATCAACTGCAGGTGGACACCCATCGCACGGGCACGGCTGTGGGCACCGGCGGAATGACCACGAAGGTGCAGGCCGCCCAGTTGGCGGCATCGGCGGGCATTCCTGTTGTGCTGGCCAATGCGGCGGCTGCGCTGCCTGCCCTGCACGGGGAGTCTGTCGGAACGGCCTTCGCACCCGTTGATCATGCGCGTCCGCGACGCCTGCTGTGGCTGGCATTCGCCTCGCGGGTCAAGGGACAGCTCAGTCTGGATGCCGGGGCCGTGCGGGCATTGCTTACACAGAATGCTTCGCTTCTTGCCGCCGGTATCACCGGATTGCAGGGTGAGTTCGAGGCAGGTGATCCGGTGGAGGTCGCCGGGCCGGATGGCACCATCGTGGCGCGTGGGCTGGTGAATTATTCCAGCGAGGAGCTGCCTGCCATGTTGGGCAGGAACTCCACCGATCTGGCTGCGGCGATGGGGCCGCGTTTCGACAGGGCTGTTGTGCATCGCGACATGCTCATCGTGATGAACCACCCCGAACTCTGAGCCAATCCCGGCCCGATGTTGGGTGTGACCCGTAAGCCTGACCCGATATCGGGTCTTATCTGAAATGGAGTCCAACGATGGACTGGATCACAGTGGTCGGCTATGCCGCGGCCGTGATCGGTGCGTTCTATGCGCTGCCACAGACCTGGCGAATCCTGCGGGTGAATTCGGCTGCAGGTCTTTCCGTACTCACCTGGCAGTTGCAGGTGGGTGTGTCGACGGGTTGGACGGTGCATGGCTTTGTCACGGCCCAGCCGAATGTCTGGGGCTCCAATCTGCTGATCCTGGCGTGTGCAGTTGTCACCTTGGTGATGATCAGGCGTGAACAGCAGCTGTCACATGCTGTGTGGGGGCTCGCCCTGATTGTGGGCGGGGTGCTGCTTGCCGTTGATCTGCTGTGGGGAGCGGTGCTGTTCGGCGCAATGATCATCGTGCCGCTCATCATCTCGATGATGATTCAATTCCGGGCCCTGTGGGTGGCCCCGGACTTCAGCGGATATTCGTGGTTCTACAACGCCTTCGCTGCCTTCACCCAGCTTCCTTGGCTTGTCTATGCCATTCCCAACAAGGAGCGGGCAATCGAGATCGGCGCCACGGCAACCCTGACGCTGCAGCTGGCCTGTCTCACGCTCTATCTGGTGAAGCGTCACGGAGTACGGCTGCCCGGCGTCCATGACGCTGTGGGAGTGACAGGCGTCCATGACGCTGTGGGAGTGGCTGGCGTCCCCGACGTGGTGGGTGTGTCGAGCAAGGCGAACCCGGTGGTTGATGTCCCGGTTCCTGGCACCGAAACCCCGGGCAGCACGGGACGGTAGGCTTGAGCGGTGGAGGTTTTTGAAATTGCCCGCCGTGCCCGCACCGCCTTGCGAGTGCTGGCAACGCTGACGCGTGACCGCAAGGATGCCGGGCTGCTTGCCATGGCGTCCGCGCTGGACCAGAGTGCCGAACAGATTCTTGAGGCCAATGCGCGTGACATCGACCGCGCAAGGATGGCAGGCACCACGGAAGCAATGATCGATCGACTGCGCCTCGACCCGGGCCGTGTCGCCGGCATCGCGCAGGGCCTGCGTGATCTCGCGGGACTGGCCGATCCGGTGGGCCAAGTGGTCCGTGGCTGGAATCTGTCCAATGGCGTGCATGTCGATCAGCTGCGAGTGCCCTTCGGTGTGATCGGCATCATCTACGAAGCGCGTCCCAATGTCACAGCCGATGCTGCCGGCATCTGCCTGAAGTCGGGAAATGCCTCACTGCTTCGGGGTTCATCGAGCGCATTGGAATCAAATCGCGCCATCGTCACGGCGCTGCGTGAGGGTCTGGTGCGCGAAGATCTTCCGGCTGACGCCATCAATCTGGTGGAGGGCGGTCATGAGACCACCGAGCAGATGATGCGTGCCCGTGGCGATATCGATCTGCTGATCCCGCGCGGTGGCGCCGGGCTCATTCGTGCCGTTGTGGAGGGCTCAACAGTGCCGGTGATCGAAACCGGCACCGGCAATTGTCATGTGTTCGTCGACCGTGCTGCTGATGTGCAGATGGCCATCTCAGTGATCCTCAATGCCAAGACCCAGCGTCCGACCGTGTGCAATGCCATGGAGACCCTGCTGGTGCACCGTGAGATTGCTGCCGAATTCCTGCCCCGAGTGGTGGAGGCCCTGGCAGCCGCCGGAGTGACGGTGCACGGCGATTCTGATTCGGTGGCCATCGATTCCAGGATCGTGCCTGCCGGCGAGCATGAATATGAGGCCGAATATTTGTCATTGGACCTGGCATGCAAGGTGGTTGATGATCTGGAGGGTGCCCTTGAGCACATCCGCCATTATTCAACCGGGCATTCCGAGTCCATCATCAGCGATGATGCCATTGCGCAGCGTCGCTTCACCTCACAGGTGGATGCAGCATGTGTGCTGGTCAATGCCTCGAGCCGCTTTGTCGATGGTGGTGAATTCGGCTTCGGTGCCGAGATCGGTATTTCCACCCAGAAGCTCCATGCCCGTGGGCCGATGGGCCTGCAGGAAATGACCACCACTAAATATGTGCTCACCGGCCAAGGGCAGACCCGGCGCTGAGGGCGTCTTTGTCCTCGGTGTGGCCTGCGCAGGTAGGCTGTGCGCTATGTCAGCCACGACGGTTGGGACAATCTGATGTCCCAGGAACGTGCCGAGGACCCCGCGGACGATGACCAGGCAGGCCTCAACCTTGGTCTGGTCAGGGCCAACACCTGGCGTCGCTACCGACTGGGAGTGATGGGCGGCACCTTCGACCCCATTCATCATGGTCACTTGGTGGCCGCCAGTGAAGTGGCGGCGCGCTTCGATCTTGACGAGGTTGTCTTCGTGCCCACCGGGGTGCCCTGGCAGAAGGCCGGGCGCCGCGTGAGCAAGGGCGAAGATCGCTATCTCATGACGGTGATTGCCACCGCTTCGAATCCCCGCTTCACCGTGAGCCGCGTCGATATCGACCGCAAGGGCAATACCTACACCGTTGACACCCTGCGCGATATTCGCAGGGAACGCGGCGGAAATCTTGATCTCTATTTCATCACCGGTGCTGATGCACTGGGCTCCATCCTCACCTGGCGCGGTGCCTCTGAACTGTTCGACCTTGCCCACTTCGTTGGTGTGACCCGTCCAGGGGTTGCCCTGGAACAGCGCGATCTCTCGCATCTGCCGTCGGACAAGGTCACATTCATTGAGGTGCCGGCTCTGGCCATCTCGTCCACAGAGTGCAGGAATCGAGTCTCGGAAGGCCTGCCGCTGTGGTACTTGGTGCCTGATGGCGTGGTGCAATATGTGGCCAAAAGGGGCCTTTACGACGCCAATGACGGCGAAGTCCTGGTGTTGCACGATGCCGAGGACGAGCATGGCGAAATAGCCCCACGAGAACATGACGTGGGCAGTGAAGCGAGCGATCCAGCCAGCACTGATGGCCAGCCAGCTGGAGATCAGAATCCCGACGGGATGACACCATGAGCGCCACGCCCAGGGCGGTGGAAACGGCCCGCGCTGCAGCCGTTGCCGCGAGCAACAAACTTGGCGAGGACATTGTTGCTTTTGATGTCAGTGGCCAGCTGGCCATCGCAGACGTTTTCCTCATCGTGTCTGCGCGCAACGAACGACAGGTGTCGGCCATCGTCGATGCGGTGATTGATGGCCTGCTGGAACGCGGCGAGAAGGTGCTGCGGCGCGAGGGCACCGATGGCAATCATTGGGTGTTGCTCGACTACGGCGATCTGGTGGTGCACATTTACACGCGGCTCGATCGTGAGAACTACGGGCTTGAGCGTCTCTGGCATGACTGCCCCCGCATCGACCTGCCCGATGAGGTGAGCAATCCGACGGTGGGGGAACCCGCATCATCGTGAACCCGACAACGCGTGTGGTGCTGTGGCGTCACGGTCAGACCGATTGGAATGTGGCTCGGCGATTCCAGGGGCAGGCTGATCGGCCGCTCAACGCGCAGGGTGTGGAGCAGGCGCGCAGGGCTGCGCCATATGTGGCTGCGCTGGCCCCGGTGGCCATCCTTGCCTCGCCGCTGTTACGGGCACGTCAGACGGCAGAGGAGCTGTCGGCCCTGACCGGGCTTGACGTGTGCACCGACCCGCGACTGGCTGAGATCAATGTGGGTCAATGGGCTGGCCAATTGGCTGCCGACGTCTTTGCACAGCCAGAAATTGCCACCGCCCGGGCGGAAGGTCGGGATTTTCGTTATTCATCCACCGGGGAAACTCGTCGTGAGGTGGGGGAGCGGGCAGCCCCGGCGATTGCCGCATTCGCCCACCAGCACCCGGGCCGCACTGTGGCAGTTGTGAGCCATGGCGTCGCCCTGCGGATGGCCATCGCGCAGTTGTGTGGGCTGGATTATCAGCAGGCCCAAGACCTGGGCACGATGCACAACTGTGCCTGGTCGATTCTTGAGTCGGATGATGAAAAGTGGCAACTCATTGCCTGGGATCAGCGGGCTGATATCGAGTGATCCTTTGAGGAACAGATACAAAAAAGGCCGATCTGAGCGTGAACCCCACTCAAATCGGCCTTTTCAGTCTGGTGGAGCTAAGGGGATTCGAACCCCTGACCTCTTCCATGCCATGGAAGCGCGCTACCAACTGCGCCATAGCCCCAAACTGTTGGGTCACTGCCATTTTGCCTCGCAGCGACCCCGATAGATTACCGCGAGCCGGTGATCATGCCAAACCGGGGTGCCATGGAAGCTGGTGCTCACTCATGCTGGCACGGCGATGGCGGTGATCTGAGCAGCTCGTCCGGTCTGGGAAGCGATGATCACCATGACGTCCTGGCGGGGCATGGTGAAACGGATGCTGCCAGATGCAGTATTGGGCGCCGTGATCGATGCCTCGCTCCACGTTCCTGTGGGGCTGTATTGCGTCGACCCCTGGCTGTCGTCCAGAGCGAAGAAGGTGAAATCCAGCGAGCCCTTGGTGGCTGTGATCTCCATCGTCAGAGACAGACCCGTGGCATCCCAGGTGGCATCGGTGATCGTCCATTGCCCCTCGAAGGAGTTGTAGATCACCGGAATGGTGTTGGTGGGGGTTGTTATCGTGCCAGCGGGTGTGGAAGCGCCTGCAGCTGGCGAGGCCGATGTGCCGGCCCCAGAAGGTGCTGATGACGAGGGAATGTCCTCAGCGCTCAGCTCGGGTGAACGGACGGCCAGAGTCACCAGAATGGCCACGACCAATGCCGCCACCACCGCGATGATGATCGCCGGAGCACGTCGGGATTTCACCTTGTATTGCTGAATTGCCGCCTGGGGATCTGGTGCCTGCTGCCCTGCGCTGCCTGCGGGGTGACCCAATGGAGTCTGCCCCCACGTGGATTGTCCCCATGCTGTTTTTCCAGTGCCCGCAGCCTGCTGACTCGGCGGTGGTGGGGGTGCCTGCCATGTCTGAGGCGCCGAGGTCTGCGGAGCGGCCGATGGTGTCACGTCTCCATAAGGGTTGATGTCGTCATTGTTCGGCGGCTGTGCACGAGTCGGGTCGGCCATGGGATCATTCTCGGGCTGCTGGCCGGGTGGCGGGGGCTGGTTCATGGTGGCTTCAGCCTATGTCAGACAAGCATGTGGGTGGCGCCAATGCGTGCTTCCACAACATGGATTTCTGCGCTCGGTGCAGGCAGGCTCCGCACACAACAAGGTCATGGATCACAAAGCTGACGAAGTCTTGGAAACCGCCGCCCCCACAACTCGCGAGTCGGGACAGGCCGATGAATCGGTGCATCTGAGCATCACCCGCCCAGATGATCTGGTGAGCCTCATTCCCTATTGGCTGGGTTATCAGCCCGATTCACAGGTGGTGGTGCTGGCAGTCCACGAGGGGGTCGTCGAGCTGGGATGTTCCCTGACTCACGAGCAGCTTGCCGACGAAGAGCTGGTGCGCGGAGTCACCGAGATGCTGCACTGCCGGGTTGTCGAACCCCGGTTTCTGGTGGTGGGCTATGGCGAGCCGCTGAGCTGTGATGAAGCGGTGGCGCGGATGGAGATAGCCCTTGACCCGGCACTGGTGACCATCAGTGCAGTGGTCAGTGGCGATCGCTATTGGTTGCGCAGTGACGGTGAGACACCGGGTTGCACCCCGGGCAACCGGTTCGATCCGAGTGCCTCGGTTGCCACGAGCACAGCGATCACAGCCGGGCTGCAGGTGCTCGGTGGGCGTGATGAGATCACCGCCATGGTGGCGGGGCCCGGCCAGACAACCCCCGGGTCCTCGAACGAGTGGGCCAAGACAACAGATGACGTGGCAACCTGGTCGAGGCAGGCACGAATACACTTCCTCGACGAGCACTTGGCTCGTGTGCTGGACAGCCCTCAACTGCCGAAAGCTGACGAGATCGTGCAGCTGGCTGCCGTGGTGCAAGACATGGAGCTGCGCGATCAGGCGTGGTTGGCCATGGATGCGGCCCGGGCCTGGCGCTATGAACGGCTGTGGCTGCATGCCGTTTCCGCAACCCCTGACGAGGGTGCCCCGGCAGTGCTGTGTCTGGCAGCTGTGGCTTCGTGGCTGGGAGGTGGCGGAGCCGTCTTCACCGAATGCCTGACCAGATGTGAGCGGCTTGCCCCGAGTTATTCGATGGGTGTGCTGCTGCGTGAGATCCATGATCATGCCGTGCCGCCGAGCCTGTGGAAACGTATGGGGGAAACACAGGCCATGCGTCATCAACGGTGTGGAACATTGGCTCACCACGCGGCAACCGACACGGCCATCGACAGCTGATCGGCACGTGTGCGTCCAGCCTGATTGCGTCGAAAGTTCAAGGCGGTGGGTGTCCGATAGGCTGGGCGTTGAAATGTTGCACCACAGGAGGCAGAGCAAGTGAGTCCAGAACAGCCCAACCACGACGTCGATACTGCGTCAGACGAGCATGTGGGCTATGACGCCGCTGCCGCCGAAACAAAATGGCAGCAGTACTGGGCCAGTCACGACACTTTCACGGCCAGCAATGCCGCCGACGATCCCCGTGAGCGCCGCTATGTGCTCGACATGTTCCCCTATCCCTCCGGCGACCTCCACATGGGTCACGCAGAGGCCTACGCCATGGGTGACGTATTGGCTCGCAGCTGGCGCATGCAGGGCTACAACGTGATGCACCCCATCGGCTGGGATTCCTTCGGTCTGCCGGCCGAGAATGCCGCCATCAAGAATGATGAGCACCCGGCGCGTTGGACCTACGACAACATCGAGACCCAGAAGACCTCGTTCAAGCGCTATGGGCTCAGCCTTGATTGGAGCCGCGAGCTCCACACCAGCGACGAGGAGTATTACCACTGGACGCAGTGGCTGTTTCTGCAGTTCTTCAAGAAGGGGCTTGCCTACCAGAAGGACGGCTACGTCAACTGGTGCCCCAAGGACCAGACGGTGCTGGCCAATGAACAGGTCAAGGAGGGCCGCTGCGAGCGTTGCGGCACCCTGGTGACCAAGCGTGAACTCAAGCAATGGTTCTTCCGCATCACCGACTACGCCCAGCCCCTGTTGGACGACATGGCCCAGCTCGAGGGCAAATGGCCTGAGCGAGTGTTGGCCATGCAGCGGAACTGGATCGGGCGTTCCGAGGGAGCATGGGTCGAGTTCCACATCGAGGGTCGCAACGAGCCGGTGCGTGTCTTCACCACCCGACCCGACACTCTCTATGGAGCCACCTTCATGGTGGTTGCGCCCGATGCTGCACTGGCGGCCGAGATCGTCACCGATGCCCCGCCTTCGGCGTTCGAGGCCTATCGCGAGGAGACCAATCACGCCACGGAGATTGAGCGGCAGGCAACCGATCATGTGAAGACCGGTGTGCCCCTGGGCGTGACGGCCACGAATCCGGTGAATGGCGAGCAGATCCCGGTCTGGGTTGCGGACTATGTGTTGGCGGAATACGGCTCCGGTGCCGTGATGGCAGTGCCGGCCCATGACCAGCGCGACCTTGATTTTGCGCTCAAATACGACCTTCCGGTCCGTCCCGTGATTGACACCGGTGAGGGCGATCCCGCACAGACGGGTGTTGCCACCGCAGGAGATGGCGCCTACATCAATTCCGGCCCGCTCAATGGGCTCACCGACAAGCAGTCGGGCAAGAAGACCATCATTGATCAGCTGGAGGCAGCTCATACCGGCGAGAAGACGGTCACCTATCGTCTGCGCGACTGGCTCCTGTCGCGTCAACGTTTCTGGGGTTGCCCCATTCCCATCATTCATTGCCCCACCTGCGGTGATGTGCCGGTGCCCGATGACCAGCTGCCCGTGAAGCTCCCCGATCTGCGCGGTGAAGCTCTGTCTCCCAAGGGTGTGTCACCGCTGGCTGCGGCCACCGAATGGAAGTCCGTCAGCTGCCCCGTCTGTGGCCAGCCCGCCGAGCGCGATACCGACACCATGGACACCTTCGTCGACTCGTCCTGGTACTACTTCCGCTATTGCTCGCCGACCTTTGCCGATGGCCCATTCCGTCCCGAGGATGTCGCGTTGTGGGCACCGGTTGATCAGTACATCGGTGGCGCTGAGCATGCGACCATGCACCTGCTCTATGCGCGCTTCTTCACCAAGGTGCTGCGTGATCTGGGCATGATCAACTTCAACGAGCCCTTCACCCGTCTGCTCAATCAGGGCCAAGTGATCAATGAGGGCAAGGCCATGAGCAAGTCCCTCGGCAATGGCGTCAATCTTGGCGAGCAGCTCGACAAGTACGGCGTTGATGCAGTGCGTCTCACGGTCGTCTTTGCAGGGCCGCCCGATGAGGACATTGATTGGGCCGATCTTTCACCGAGGAGTTCGCTGCGTTTCCTGCAGCGCGCCCATCGGCTGGCGGGGGTTGTGAGCTCAACACCGGGTGCTGATGCCGCTCATGGCGATCAGAACCTGCGCCGGGCCACCCACAGAACCATTTCGGAAATCACCGGGCTTCTGGAGGCCGGCCGTTTCAACGTTGTGATTGCCCGTGTGATGGAGCTGGTCAATGCCACGCGAAAGAGCATCGACGCGAGCGGCGCCGGTGAACACAGTGACGATCCCGCAGTGCGTGAGGCAGTGGAGTTCATTGCCCAGGCGTTGAGCCTGTTCGCGCCCTATGTTGCCGAGGAGATGTGGGAATTGCTGGGCCATCAGCCCTCTATTGCCGATAGCTCCTGGCCTGCCGCCGATCCGGCACTCCTGGTGGCTGACGAGGTGACGATGGTGGTGCAGGTGCAGGGCAAGGTGCGCGCCAAGCTGTCGGTGTCGCCGCAGATCACCGAGGCCGACGCGGTTGCGGCAGCGATGGCTGATGTCAACGTGCAACGTGCCCTGGACGGACGCCCGGTGATCAAGACCATCACCAAGTTGCCGCGCATGGTGAGTCTGGTTCCCGGTAAATAACTGAATGAAAGCTGGCGGTGCGCGAGTGAGGGGAACTGTGATGGACCTGATGCTCGACGGCTGCGATCTGCTGGGTGAGGGAATCGGCCGTCTCTATGTGCACGATGGCCGTCTGGCTGAGCCCGCCGATGCGCCGGCTGATGTCACGACAGTTGATTGCCGGGGCTTGGTTGCCCTGCCTGCGCTGGTCGATCCCCATACCCATCTGCGTGATCCCGGAAACGGAGCTGCGGAAACCATTGCCAGCGGTCTGGAGGCGGCTGCCCGTGGTGGCTATGGGGCGGTCTTCGCCATGCCCAACACCGATCCGGTGGCCGACAATCCTGCTGTCGTCAACTACGAGCTGGACACCGCATCAGCACTCGGGGGAACTGATCTGTATCCCATCGGGGCAGTAACCCGCGGGCAGCAGGGTGAGGCCCTGGCCGACATGGATGCGATGGCCGCAAGCCGCGCGCAGGTGCGCATGTTCTCGGACGACGGGCACTGCGTATCCCGTTCCGATCTCATGCGTGATGCCCTGACGGCTGCCGCACGCCACGGCGCTGTAGTGGCCCAACATGCCCAGGACCCACTGTTGACCGCGAACGCCCAGATGGATGACGGCCCTATTGCGCGTGAGCTCGGAAAGCCGGGCTGGCCTGATGCGGGGGAGTCAACCATCATTGCCCGCGACGTCCTGCTGGCCGAGTGGCTCGGAGCTCGTCTGCATGTCTGTCATGTGACCACCGCCTCCGGGGTTGACATCGTCCGATGGGTGAAGAGTCGGGGCATCGCCGTTACTGCAGAGGCCACACCGCACCATCTGGCCCTGGACAGCAGCGAAACACTGTCCCAAGACCCGGATTTCAAGGTGAACCCACCTCTTCGCAGCCACGCTGATGTTGAGGCGGTTCGCGAGGCTTTCCTCGACGGCACTCTCGACATGGTGGGCACCGACCATGCGCCCCACCCGGATGCCGCCAAGAGTTGCAGCTGGGACATGGCTGCCAATGGAATGCTCGGCCTGGAAACGGCGCTGGCCGTAGTTGCCGATCTTGTGGTGCGCAGCCATCGCATGACCTGGCGTGAACTCGCCCAGCGAATGAGCCAGGCGCCAGCGGCCCTGTTGGGCATCGAAAACGACCACGGTGGTTTTCTTGATGTGGGCAGGCCCGCCAACATCTGTCTGGTCGATCCGGATGCGCCCTGGCAGGTGGCCCCGGAACAGTTGGCGTCCATTGCCGGCAATACGCCCTACAAATCGCGCACCTTCCACACCCGCGTCGTGGCCACCGTGCTTCGGGGCGCTCCGCTTTTTGATCTTCGGGGTCTTTTCTCCGCGCGGTGAAAACTCCCGCGCCCTGTCGTCGGTCTGCGAAGGGCTTGCTGCAATGATGGGACCAGTCCTGCGTCAATGGGGCTGATTGCTGATCCATGAGCTGTTGATCCGATGCCCGCATACGGTGGACCTGTCGAGGGGAACCAGATGTCGCAGGATTTTGAATACATTCATGCCGATGAAGGCGAGCTCGTGCGCATTGCTGCTCGTGGTCGCGAAGTTTTGGCGCATCCCATGATCAATTTCGGAACTGCTTTCACCCGCGAGGAACGTGAGGGCCTTGGGCTGGTGGGGCTGCTTCCGCCCGGAATTACGAATATTTACGGTCAGGTCAAGCGCACCTATCGCCAATATCTCACCGAGCCGAGCCCGATGGCCCGGTATGTCTATCTGACAACGCTGCGAGATCGAAATGAAGTGCTGTTCTATCGGCTGCTGTCGGAGCACATCGAAGAGATGCTGCCGGTGATCTACACCCCCACCATCGCCAATGCCATCGAGGAATACAGCCACTGGTTCCACCGTCCGCGCGGTGTGTTCATCGACATTGACCATCCTGACGATATTGAGCGCTCGCTGCGCGCCTACAACCTGGGTGCCGATGATGTGGACCTCATTGTTGCCACTGATTCCGAGGGCATCCTGGGAATTGGTGATCAGGGTGTGGGGGGAGTGTCCATCACGGTGGGGAAATTGGCCGTGTACACCGCAGCTGCTGGTATTCACCCGAATCGTGTGTTGCCGGTGGTGCTTGATTCAGGAACCAACAACCTTCCCCTGCTCAATGATGAGGCATATCTCGGGGTGAAGCATTCCCGGGTGCGTGGCAGCAGATATGACGAGTTCATCGACCAATTTGCCCAGACGGCTCACCGATTGTTTCCCCATGCGATGCTGCATTGGGAGGACTTTGCTGCGTCGAATGCCCACCGGATCCTCAGCCGATACCGCGATGAATTGTGCACCTTCAATGACGACATCCAGGGCACTGCTGCGGTGGTGGCGGCTGCGGCCCTGTCTGCAGTCTGTCGCTCCGGCATACCGCTGACCGAGCAGCGGATCGTCATCTATGGTGCCGGCACTGCAGGAGTCGGAATCTCCGATCTGCTGGTGCAGATGATGGTTGATCAGGGCATGGACGAGGCTGATGCCCGCGCGCATTTCTGGGCAATGGGCAGCCACGGGCTCATTGTGGACGGCATGAATGTGCGGGACTTCCAGAAGCCTTATGCACCGTCCCAGGGCGACGTTGAGGGTTGGCGTGATCATGATCTGGCCACAGTGGTGAGTCGCGTGAAGCCCACCATGTTGATCGGATCCTCGGCCCAGGCCGGGGCGTTCACCGAACCCATCGTGCGCGAGATGGCTCGTCACCAGACATCACCCATCATCATGCCGCTGTCCAATCCCACGTCTAAGGCTGAGGCGGATCCTGGCGACCTGCTTGCCTGGACCGAGGGCCGGGCGCTGGTCGCCACCGGCTCGCCCTTTGAACCCATTACCCGGAATGGCACGCGGTTCACCATCGCCCAGGCGAACAATGCCCTGGTCTTTCCGGGCATTGGTCTGGGCGTCATCACAGTGCGAGCGAAGCGTGTGTCGGACGGCATGATTCTGGCGGCGGCCAAGGCTGTTGCCGGAGCCGGAATGACCATGCGCCCGGGAGCATCACTTCTGCCACCGGTGAGCGATCTGCGGTCGGTGTCGGCCCAAGTCGGACTCGCAGTGGCGCGTCAGGCAATTTCGGAGGGGCAGGCTGGCGAGCAGCCCGATGATTTGGTGCAGGCCATTGCCGACCACATGTGGCAGCCCACCTATCCCACCATTGAGGTGGTTGAGAAACTCTGAGGGCGCTCCCGGCAGGGCTTGGTGCCGTTGGTCCACATCGCTGGCTCTCGTCGCTGGTGGCTGTCCCCAGATGTGTCCCGTGTGAGTGATGCCCTGAGGACGCGCACATGGTGCTCGTGTGCAGTTCTCAACACGTGGCCCCGCCCCCGATGCCCAGGCATTGGCTGAGCGTCTGCGCGAGGTCATGTCCACCCAGCGCATCGGTGCCACCGTCCATGACGATTGGAGTCCCCCTGAGGGGGATGCAGGGACAGCTGGTACTCAGATTCCACGTGGAGCGGGTCCACAACATGGTGATGGCTCCTTGTATGACGAAGAAATCTTGCACGACGAAGAATCCGAGAACCACCAGTACGACGAGCCGACCCACGACAGTGGGCGCGGCAGGGGCTCCGAACTCATGTATCGGCTGGGAAATTTCGGGCGCGCGCATTTCGCAGTCATAGCCGTGATCTGTGTGGTGGTGATGGTTGCTGCCACGGGGCAACTATTGCGGGCCCGCAGCACAGAGCTGCCATCAGTTTCTGCAACAGTACCGGTAGCCGCCACAAGCGCCGCTCCATCCGCTCCGGGTTCACCTTCGGGCAATCCCTTGCGGGTACATGTCACCGGCGCTGTGGTCCAACCCGGTGTGCAACAGCTTCCCGCCGATGCCCGTGTCACCGATGCTCTGAAGGCGGCTGGGGGGCTACGGGATGACGCAGATCCGGGTGAGCTGAACATGGCTGCGCCAGTCTGTGATGGCTGTCAGTTGGTGATCGGCACCAAGGATGCGCCCCGCGGTGAGCTGAAGAGCCCTGATGCTGGCACCCAAGCACCTGCTGCCGCCTCAGCTGCCGGCGCAAGAGGCGCTGATGGCGCGCAGGGGACTGCCATCAACATCAACGCTGCAAGCTCCAGCGCGCTGGAAGAACTCCCCGGAGTGGGGCCGGTCACAGCCGGAAAGATCATTGACTGGCGCACCCAACATGGAAAATTCTCCACTGTCGAACAGCTGCAAGAAGTCGATGGCATCGGACCCAAACTGTATGAACGCATCAAGCCCCATGTCACGGTCTAGGAAGGCTGATCTGCCTCATCCTTCATCGGACGGGAGGGGCGCTGATGATGAGCCACGACTCTGGCGTCTGCGGATGGTTGACCTTCGCCTCGGAGCACCTGCCCTGCTTGCCTGGGTCATGGCCTGGCTCGTGCTGGCAGACATCAGATGGCTCAGCCAAGGCCTGGCTGCAATCGGAATCTGTGCCCTGGCGGTTGCTGTTGCCAAGCATCGATGGCGGATGATGGCTGCCGCTGCAGCGGCGCTTGCTGCGCTGGCATGTACGAGCCTCCAGATGTCCGCCGCGAGTTCGGGTCCCATGGCGCAAGCCGCCACGCAGCGGAGCGTGGTCACTGTTGTGGCGCAGGTTTCGGGTGACCCTCATGTGCTTCCCGATGCGGGCTTCGGTGGCCGCTCCGTGGTGGCCGGTCTCACCATCCCCGGCCTCGAGCGTGGGGGCTCTGGCTGGCAGACCCGCTGCCGCGCGCAAATACTTGCCTCACCGGACCATTCTGATTCCTATTCCCAGCTGGTCGTCGGCCAAGAAATCAGAGCAACCGTCCGTGCCTCAGAGCCCCGGCAGGCATCTGCCGGAATGTGCGCCGAGCTGTCGGCACTGGCGGTGCCTGAAATCCAGGGGTCACCCGGGTGGCTCGACAGCTTGATCAATCGCATGCGCGCCGGTCTGGGCGATGCCATGTCACTGAGCGATGCTGCGCAAGCAGGCCTGGTGCCGTCCCTGGTGGTCGGTGATACTTCCGGGCTTGATCCCGGGCTTTCCGATGATTTCAAGGATGCGAGCCTCACCCACCTCACCGCTGTGTCGGGCACCAATCTCACCCTCATGCTCGTGTTCTTCATGGCAGCGGCGCGATTCGCCGGGGTCCGGGGCTGGTGGCTGCGTGGTCTGGCAGTGATGGTGGTCGGATTCTTTGTGCTGCTGTGTCGTGCGGAAGCCAGCGTGCTGCGGGCAGCCGCAATGGGCTTGGTGGCGCTTGCTGCCACGGGAAGCCGCGGCACCGGTGTGGCCGGTCTGCGTTATCTGGCGGTTGCCGTCTGGCTGGTGATCATGCTTGACCCGTGGTTGGCGCACAGCTGGGGATTTGCCCTGTCTGTGGCTGCCACTGCGGGAATCCTGTGGTGGGCCGGGCCCTGGCAACAGGCCATGCGGGCCTGGGCGCCCGGCTGGTTGGCCGAATCCCTGTGCGTGCCGCTGGCTGCCCAGTTGGCCACGCAGCCTCTCATCACGATCCTGTCCGGCCAGATCAGTGTGGTGGGAGTGGTTGCCAATATGGCCGCCGCGCCGTTCGTGGGGCCGGTGACTGTTCTTGGTCTGGTTGCGGCGCTGGTCTCACCCATCGCAGGATGGCTTGCGCTGCCCCTTGGCTGGGTGGCTGGTGCCTGCGTCCAACCCATCATCCTTGTTGCCCGGCTGGCAGCAGCTGTGCCAGCTGCCGTCATGTCCTGGCCGTTGTCGCCGGTGTCGATTGCCCTCCTGTCCATCTTCTGCCTGGTGATTGCGGTCATCCTGGGACGGGTGATTGCCCATCGGCTGATGAGTGCACTGCTTGCAGTGATGGTTGTTGCCGCGTGCTTCTGGCGTCCACCAGCTCCCGGTTGGCCAGCCGACTGGCAGATCATGAGCTGCGACGTCGGGCAGGGTGATGCCACGCTGGTCCGCACCGCAGCCCATGAGGCGATTCTTGTTGACACCGGGCCGGACCCCGAAGCCATGGCAGCTTGTCTGTCCACCGCAAAGGTGCAGCGCATCTCGCTACTGGTCCCCACACACTTTCATGCCGACCACATCGGTGGATTGGAGGCCGTTCTTGAAGACATTCCGGTGGATCGGGCTCTGCTCAACCCGCTGGCCTCGCCCAGTGGCACAGCCGCGAATGTGCACGCCCGATTTGCCGACCAGGGGATCACGACGGAATTCGCCGCAGCTGGGCAGCAGTTCGCTGTGGGTACCCAGATCTGGCGCACCCTGGCGGCAGGCGATGGTGATGCTGTCGGTGCCACGGATCGTGTCACCAAGACCGATGCCCAAGAAAATGACTCGAGCATTGTGGGACATGTCAGTGGCGCTGGGCCAAGCATCGTGGTGACTGGTGATCTGGAGCCTGCGGGGCAGCGCCGTGCGATGTCACAGGTGGCTGCCGAATTGCCGTGCGATGTGCTCAAAGTTCCCCACCACGGATCCGGACGTCAGGATGAGGAATTCCTGGCGGCGACACATGCCCGAATTGCCCTGGTGAGTGTGGGCAAGGACAACAGCTACGGTCACCCTGCCGCCAAGACACTGGCAGTTCTCGTGAGTCATGGCATGACGATTGCGCGCACTGACGAACAAGGCGCGATTGCTCTGACAAGCGCCGGCCAGGCCAGGCTGACCATGGTCAGTCAGCGCTGAGCCGCCACCATTGTGGTCCCAGGTTCGCCGATGTCAGTGACCAATGGGACGATGAACAGGTGAGTCCACAAGCCAGTAACGGACCGGTGTTCGGCACGGTCAGTCTCGTCCACGGTGCTGAACCCCTGCTGTCCGGGCGCGCCGTGTCGGCATTGGTGGCGCGAGCGCACCAGGAACATCCTGATCTGCAAAAGGTGGAGCTCGCAGGGTCACAGATGACTCCGGCAGATTTTCTCGAAGCAACAGGTGGCTCATTGTTCGCCGACTGCAGCCTGCTCGTCATTTCCGAGGGCGAGTCGCTCTCACCCGAGTCGGTGGATGCGCTGGTGGCGTTTGCCAATGCGCCGACCGAACAGGTTGCGGTGATCATCACCCATCCGGGTGGGAACAAGGGCCGAGGGCTTGTGACCAAGCTGCGCAATGCCAAGGCCGTCGTGGTTGAGGTGAGCGCCCCCAAGGCATGGGAGCTGCCGAAATTTGTTCAAGCGGAGGCTCGGGCAGCCCACGTGGGCATCGATCAGGACGCCGCCCAGACGCTCATCGATGCTGTGGGCACCGATCTGCGGGCCCTGGCCGGTGCGATATCGCAGCTGGAAAGCGACTGGGCGGGGGAGCGTCTGTCCACCGAAATGATCTCGCGCTATTTCCAGGGCCGTGCAGAAGTCAGCAGCTTCGCGGTGAGTGATGCGGTGATGGCAGGCCGTACCGGTCAGGCGCTGGAGGCATTGCGCTGGGCTCTTGATCTGGGGGTGGCTCCAGTATTGGTGACCAGTGCTCTGGCCAATGGCCTGCGCAGTCTGGGGCGCTACCTGGACGCTCGGGGTTCCCGGATGTCTGATGTGGAGATGTCGAGACTTGTCGGGGTGCCGCCCTGGAAGGTGAAATCCCTGGCCCGTCAATCCCGCATGTGGAGTGAGGATGCAGTGGCCGTTGCGATGATTGCTGCCTCACGAGCTGACGCAGCCGTCAAGGGCGCCGCCACAGACCCGGGCTTTGCCCTGGAACAGCTCATCCTGCAGATTGATCATGCGCGTACTGGCGCTGATCGTGCTCTCCCGCGTCGGGTTGGGGCATCCAGCCATACGATTCCCCGGTAGGCGGAGTTCGCCTTCCGCAAGGCATTGTCCACCTGTCCCAGACGGCGCTGGCCCAGTCCAAGAGCCACCTGCACGGAATCGGTGCCCGCCAGAGGCTGTAGGTGAAGCCGAACCATGGTGACCGGAAGCACATGGAACAGACGTTCGGGTTGTGCTCGGAGCGTCACCATTGCCAGCTGTGACCACTGCAAAGTCAGCTGCTTTCCTGCGGATGCGTGGCGGTGACCTTCGACAACAGTGATGGCAGCCCGGTTCCACCGGATGGTGCGGTGGGGCAGATCGCGCAGCTCCAGCACCACAAGCAGCAATGCCAGCGCGCAGATTCCGATTCCGACAATGCTGACCGGTGCGATGCCGGGCCCATCGGTCCCCACTGGGATGAGGATCGCACCGACCATCAGTCCGGCTGTGGCGGGCGCGAAGGCGGAGAAGAACTCAGCCCCGGTTGGTCCCAGATCGATCACCCCGCCGGAACTGGGACGTGGGTCGTCGGGTGTGGCACCCGATTGCTGGTGAGTCATGGATTCACCCTTTCAGGCTGTCCTGGGCACCCTTTCAGGGTGGGCTGTCCAGGGCACGGCAAAACGTCCCGACCACCCAGTGGGATCGGGACGTTCGCGCGAAAATCAGGGGGAATGAACCTCATCGGTTCACCCCAACTATCAGACCGTCGCAGCCTTGGAAGAGATCGATGACTTGCGATTGGCAGCCTGATTGGCGTGGATCACGCCCTTCGAAGCGGCCTTGTCCAAGGCGCGGTTGGCGGTCTTTGCCAGCTCTGCAGCCTTGTCCTTGTCGCCTGCGGCGACAGCCTCGCGGAAGTTGCGCACATGGGTACGCAGAGCCGACTTCACAGCCTTGTTGCGCTGGCGAGCCTTCTCATTGGTCTTGATGCGCTTCTTCTGGGACTTGATGTTTGCCACTAGTCCAACCTTCGTGTTCGTTGTTCTGGGTGTTGTGCCCTTCGGACACAGCGATCAAGGCTATCACCCGCACGGCGCGGGCAACAAAAGCGTGCCGTCAAGCGTGCCCGGTCAGACTGAGCGCGCCGGAAAAGGCAATGTGCCCGGAACAGGCAGAGGGCGTCCGGGAAGTTGGTGTGCCCGGATCCAGCGAGTGCCGATGGTGTGCACTGCGGAACTTGTCCGCTGAGGGTGGACATCATCGAGAGGCCAAATGACCTAATCAGAGTATGATTGCCCAAGTTTTTAGTTTAATCTTCACGTTTCGGGGCCTTGAGCGCTTTGCGGAAAGGCCCCATTTGCGTGTCGATGGGTGCCACATCGGCAGCCCATCCGAACTAGGAGGCTGGTCAGGAATGAACCGTTCCGTTTATCGAAATCTTCTGCGCATCGTCGGGATCGTCCTGGCACTGGTGGGTGTGGGTGCGGTGATAGGTGGCACCTTCGCGCACAGCAGTGTCACGGATCAGCTGCAGAAGGAGGCGATCACCATGCCGACCCAGGACAAGGTGACCTCACTTCCGCAGGAATCGCAGGATGCCCTGGAGTCCTTCTTCGGCAAGGAGATGACCACCGGGCCAGCGGCCAAGGCCTTCGCCGATGATTACATCTGGAACCACATCCAGTCATCGTGCACGTCGGTGAAGACCGCGGACGGCACAGCCATTGAGGCGGTGCCCGAGGACCAGTGCAGCTTTGCGGGTGTTGGTGATGTGGCCACCGCGAACAAATCGGATGACGCGAAGTACACCGCGTACACAGCGCTTCGGGCCACGATCTTCCAAGGCGAATCCCTGCGCGGCATGCTGCTCACCGCATACGCCTTCTGGACCGTCGGCACGGTTGCCCTGGTGGCTGGTTATGCCCTCATCGGAATTGGCGCGATCATGACGATCGTCGGCTTTGCGGGCTTCCGCGGTGGCAACCAGAAATCTGGTGTGCAGGCTGCGGAATAACTTGATTGGTTGATGTGAGCTCCGGTCGCGCCCCATGTGACGCGGCCGGAGTTCACGGGCATGAGGCTCCTGGTCAGTCATGAGACACTGGGTTCATTCGGCGCGGATCAACTGGGGCGCGCCGACCACCAGTCGAGGAGAACCTGCAGCTTGTCCGCCACTCCCGGAGCCACCAACCAGGCCATCATCCGGAATTTCAGCATCATCGCGCACGTCGATCACGGCAAGTCCACATTGGCCGATCGCATGCTCCAACTCACCGGTGTTGTTGACGCCCGCGAGATGCGCGCCCAATATCTCGACAAGATGGACATCGAGCGTGAGCGCGGCATCACCATCAAATCGCAGGCAGTGCGGATGCCATGGACGAGCCAGGGCAATGACTATGTGCTCAACATGATCGACACTCCCGGACACGTTGACTTCAACTATGAGGTCAGCCGTTCGCTGGATGCCTGCGAAGGTGCAGTGCTGTTGGTTGATGCCGCCCAGGGCATCGAAGCCCAGACGCTGGCCAATCTTTATCTGGCACTCGATGCCGATCTGACCATCATCCCGGTGCTCAACAAGATCGATCTACCCAGTGCCCAGCCCGAGAAATATGCCGCCGAAGTGGCCAGCATCATCGGCTGTGATCCCAGTGAAGTGTTGCGTGTCTCGGCCAAGACGGGCGATGGCGTTGCCGAGCTGCTGGACACGATCGTGGAGCAGGTTCCGGCACCTGCCGGAGACCCGGACAAGCCACTGAGGGCGCTCATCTTCGACTCGGTCTATGACACCTATCGCGGTGTGGTCACCTATGTGCGTGTTGTCGACGGCTTGCTTTCCGATCGTGAACGGGTGCAGATGATGTCGTCGGGAACGATCCACGATGTGCTGGAGGTGGGCGTCCATGCGCCCGATCCGGCCAAATCATCTGCCCTCGGGGTCGGTGAGGTGGGCTATCTCATCACCGGTGTGAAGGACGTGCGTCAGAGCCGTGTCGGCGACACGGTGACCACGGCCATTCATCCGGCCACCGACGCATTGGCAGGTTTCAAGCATCCGAGGCCGATGGTCTTCGCGGGCATCTATCCCATTGAGGGTGCTGATTTCCCGGAGCTTCGCGAGGCCCTCGAAAAACTGCAGCTCAATGATGCGGCACTCACCTACGAGCCGGAAACCTCTGCCGCCCTGGGGTTCGGGTTCCGGATCGGTTTTCTGGGGCTTCTGCACATGGAAGTTGTCCAGGAGCGTCTTGAGCGGGAATTCGATCTGGACCTCATCTCCACCGCGCCAAGCGTCAACTATCGCGTGGTGATGGAGGACGGATCGGAGCATCGGGTCACCAATCCCTCCGAGTTTCCCGAGGGCAAGATCGAGACGGTCTTCGAGCCGGTGGTGCGAGCCACCGTGCTGTGTCCGGCCACCTACATCGGCGCAGTCATGGAACTGTGCCAGGCGAGGCGTGGCGAGCAGCTCGGCATGGAATATCTGTCCGAGGACCGCGTGGAGCTGCGTTACCGGCTGCCCCTCGGCGAGATCGTCTTCGACTTCTTCGACGCCCTGAAATCGGGCACCCGTGGCTATGCCTCCCTGGACTACGAACCCGATGGTGAGCGTGCCAGCGACATGGTCAAGGTCGACATTCTGTTGAATGCCGAGCCGGTCGACGCCTTCAGTGCCATCGTGCATCGTGACAAGGCCTTCAGCTATGGCGTGGAGATGACCAATAGGCTGCGCAAACTCATCCCGCGTCAACAGTTCGAGGTGCCGGTGCAGGCCGCCATCGGAGCACGGGTCATTGCTCGCGAGACCATTCGCGCCGTCCGCAAAGATGTGTTGGCCAAGTGTTACGGCGGCGACATCTCGCGCAAGCGCAAGCTGCTCGAAAAGCAGAAGCAGGGCAAGAAGCGCATGAAGATGGTGGGTCGCGTGGAGGTGCCCCAGGAGGCCTTCGTTGCGGCGTTGACCAACAACGAACTGTCCGACAAGAAATAGCCCAATGCCTGCGAACAACACGTGACCGCGTCCGATCCCACCCCTGAGCCCGGGTCAGTCCCCACGCAGCGTGATTTCCCGGCCCAACGTGTGGTGGACCACGACGCGCGTCCGCTCTCGTTCTATGTGCACGTGCCCTTCTGCGCGGTGCGCTGCGGATACTGCGATTTCAATACCTATACACCCGCCCAGTTACCCGGCATGAGCATGGCTGCCTATCTGTCCGCAGTGCATCGTGAGATTGCCCAGGCTGCTCGCAGCATCGGAACCGATCGTCCGCTGGCCACGGTGTTCTTCGGCGGCGGCACCCCCACCATGGCCACTCCCGAACAGCTCGGTGCAGTCCTGGATGATCTGCGTGACACATTTGCGCTGGCGCCCGATTGTGAGATCACCACCGAGGCCAATCCCGAGACGGTTGGCCGATCCCGTCTGGAACGTCTTGCGCAGCTCGGTTTCACCCGGGTGAGCCTGGGCATGCAGTCGGCGGATGAGGCTGTGTTGGCAACGCTCGATCGCAGGCATACTCCCGGGCAGGCCCTGCGTGCGGTCGAATGGGCTCATGCTGCCGGTTTTGATGACGTCTCGCTCGACCTGATCTACGGCACGCCCGGTGAAACACTCGACAGCTGGCGCGCCAGCCTCGAATCGGCCCTGAGCGTGGAGCCCGAGCATGTGAGCGCCTACAGCCTCATTGTCGAGCCAGGCACCGCCCTTGCCCGGCGCATCCGTCTCGGGGAATTGCCTGAGCCTGACGAGGATTTCCAGGCCGACGAATATCTGCTTGCCTCAGAGCTGCTCAGCTCCGCCGGTCTGGAGAATTATGAGATCAGCAATTGGGCCAGGCCCGGGCACCGGGCGCGTCACAATCTGGCCTATTGGCGCTCATGGGACTGGTGGGGAATCGGCCCGGGGGCACACAGCCATGTCAACGGCGTGCGCTGGTGGAATGTGAAACATCCACGGCGCTATGCGGCGCAGTTGGCCCACGATGAGAGTCCACGTGAGGACTTCGAAGAGCTGGACGAGGCAACACGTCACGAAGAGCGCGTGCTGCTGGAACTGCGCATCAGCGACGGCCTGTCGATGGCGGAGCTCTCGGCCGACGAGCTGGAGCGCGTGCGGGGCCAGATTGCTCGTGGCCTCGTGGTCCGGCGTGGCGACCATGTGATGCTCAGCCCCGCAGGCCGCCTGCTCGGCGACGCCGTCACACGCGACATCCTGGCCTGATGTGGGCGCGTGGGCGACCATGTGGCTGCCCGGGTCATTACCCTTGACCGAGTGAGTGCAGCTGATCGTTATGGCTCCGACGTCCTGTCGGGCGACTGGCGTCATGCCGGAAAACCCAGGACCACCGACATGCCGCTCAAACCGGGGCTGATCGTCGAGGTCGGGAAAGACGGCTATTGCGGCGAAGTCGTGGGCTGGGAGAACGGCCTGATCATCCTGGAGGATCGCACAGGTCGGCAGCGCACCTTCCCCGTCGGTGAATACGGCTATCTGGTGGAGGGCAAGCCCGTTGCCCTGCGAATTCCGCCGCGGCAGGGCGCGAACAAAGCTGCCCACACCGCCTCGGGGTCCCGGGCCGGTGGCGCGGAACCGGCGCACAAGGCGCTGGAGAGTCGCCTCTATGTCGAGGGCAGCCATGATGCCGAGCTGGTGGAGAAGATCTGGGGCGACGATCTGCGCCATGTCGGCGTGGTGGTCGAATACATGGGCGGCATGGACGATCTGCTGGGCATCGTTGCTGAGTTCCAGCCCGAGAAGGGGCGTCGTCTCGGTGTGCTCATCGATCATCTGGTGGCCCACACCAAGGAAACCCGGGTTGCCGAACAGGTGCGTCATGCCGGGTTTGGCGACTATGTGATGATTCGCGGGCACCGGTTCATTGACATCTGGCAGACCATCAAGCCGCCTGTGCTGGGGTTCAAGGCGTGGCCGCAGGTGCCGATGGATCGTGATTTCAAGAAGGGCACTCTTGCTGCCCTGGGGATTCCTCGTGGCAAGCCCTACGGCAAGATCGAACAGGCCGATGTCGGTCTGGCGTGGAAGGCGATGCTTGCCAAGGTGTCGAGCTATCGCGATCTTGACCTTGATTTTGTGCGCGAGGTGGAACGTCTCATCGACTTCGTCACCCAAGACCATATTGATGAGATCGGGTGATCGGCTGATGACTCGCACAGCGGATGTTGACCAGGTGCTGGCCATCATCAAGGAAGTCAGCGCAGAATTCGTCGAACCCCGATTCCGCAGCCTCGGTGACGACGAGATCGACTCCAAGGCGCCGGGCGATTATGTGACAGTGGCTGATCGCCAGGCTGAGCAGGCGCTCACCAAGAGGTTCCGGGGTCTTGACCGCAATGCCGTGGTGGTGGGCGAGGAGGGCTCCTATCTGGACCCCACCAGACTGGAGGCAATTGGTCAGGCGAAACATTGTTTCGTTGTAGACCCCTTGGACGGCACCAACAATTTCGTGCGGGGCTCCCAAGATTTTGCCGTGATGGTTGCCGAGTTGCATGGCACCCGGACGGTGGGGGCCTGGATTTATCAGCCAGAGCTCGGAAAGTCCTATGTGGCCACGCCGGGTGGTGGCGTCGAATGCAATGGTGAAGCGGTGGAGTGTGCGCCGATTGCTGATCCGCCGCGAGGTGCCAGCACATTCCGGGCCTGGCGTGATTTCGACGAGCAGGGCACCATTGCCCCGG
>CAXYYR010000001.1:0-58039 GCA_964293265.1 uncultured Propionibacterium sp. | reverse complement strand
ACCAAAGCACCCGCCGCTATCGGTGCACGCACCCGCTACTACTACGCCCGCTAACCCACACACCTAGGAGAACAGATCATGACCACCATGATCAGCACCGGCCAGATAGTCGAGCTGCTCAACGCGGCGACCGACGAAGGGGAGCGGACTACTCTCATCGAGCGCTACACCGACCCGGACGCGGCCGAATACTCACACGACTGCATCACTGTCCCCGACGAATGGGATAGCTGCGTCTGGCCAACCCGCCGATTTGTTGCCATCACCGGCCACGCGATCCAATCAGCAGGCCCGGTTGAAAACTGGTTCGAAGACGACGGCCCCTACAACCAACTTGGCGCCGCAGCACGCTAGATGACACAAGCAAAAGACCACCGACATGGGCCACACTAGAAACGCGGCCCACCAACCACACCAACAAGCAACACTCGACAGAAAGAGAACAATCATGAGCTACATCGCACGCACCGGCTGGCTGGCCGCCACTCCCGAACTCCGCGACGGAGAACACGGCCCCTACTGCTTCGCACGTGTCTTGGTCACCGACCGAATCAAAGAGGGTGATGCCTGGCGGGACGGGGCAGTGACCGCATACGACCTGACCGTTTCCGGCAACCAAGCTGTCCGCTTGGTCTCCACTGCGGAAGCTTGCGGGAACACCGAAATCACTTTCACTGGTTCCTTGGTCACAGATGTTTGGGGAGACAACAACGACAAGCTCGCCAACAAAGTTCGTGCCGACACCGTGGCCGTTGCACTCCGGCCACAAACAGTGACCGCCATCGACAAGTAGGCGGCTCATTTTAAAAATGGATCGGCCCCGCACTGAATTGTGCGGGACCGATCTGCTGCATGTTGTTGGTCTCAATCGCTGCGTTTCACTTGTGAGTGTGTCCCCATCGTGCGTACGCCCAGGCTGATGCTTGCGGCCTCAACTTGGTACGCACCTTGGGGGCACACGCTCTGTGGGTCCCGGTGTCCATCTTGTGGGCGGGACGAGCCGAGCGGAGCTCGTGCCGTCCACAAGTGGTCACGGGGCGAGAGACCCAACCCCGGCATCGGCGTGATCTGATCCGGCGGTCCGTTGCACATGCTTGCGCGGTGTTGTGTGAACCGTCTTTGCCGATGGTTCACGCAATCCGAGCTCACCGAGCTGCTTGACTGTCCACCCTGCTTTCAGGGTGGCCTTCCAGCTCGCGCGCGCCGACCTCAATTCTTCGGCGGCGCGCTGCTGCGCCTCCTGGGAACGTTGAATCGCGTCGGACAGCGATTCAACTGAGCCAATCATTCCATCCAACAGCGTGCGGGCACGCTCACCGACCTGCGCGGTGTCTGATTCAGTTTCCATGACCACCACTGTAGGCAACTCGCGCACTCGGCGCGCGGCTCGGGCATCTGTCGTTGCCCTCGCAACACAATCGGAAGTCGCTCCATCCGGCACAGCCGTCTTACGCAGAGCAAGCTAAGAGATAGGATTATCCTATCTCGAAAATGGCTCGCCTTTAGGGCGGCCATCTGCCACACTGGATGTGTGGTCCCCAACTGGTTGGGGTCGCTGCGCTGGGCTGAAAGATTGGGAGCGGTGCCATGTCGAAGCTTCGACGGATACTTGGCGGTGAACGCCAACGGCGCACCGATGGTGAGCGGGTTCATTCACATCTTGTGAAAGTGACTGCTGAGCAGGAAGAACAGCTCCAGGCACTCGCCGCCAAGCATGGGGCGGGTGTCGTCAAGCTCATGGTTGAAGCCACCATGAGCCTGGCTGATGAGCCGATGATTCAGGATCGGCGCCAAGTTCTTGCGCAGCTCGCTGGACACCAGCGGCTCCTGGCGAATCTTGCGAACAACATGAACCAGATCACTCGCCGGGTGAACTCCGGTGATGATTTGCCGGCCGAGCTCACGCCACTTTTGGAAGCGATCAAGCGGCTTTACATGCGCATGGACGACATCATGGATCGGCTCTGAGATTCATGATCCCGAACGTGACCCGTGGCGACCGGATGGGGGGAGTGCTGCGTTACCTGGTGGGGCCAGGTAAACGCAATGAGCACACCGACCCGCATCTTGTTGCCGGCAGTAGTTGGGTCATGACGCAGCACCAGGGCAAAGAGCTTGATCACGAAAATGCGGCACTCATGGCACGCCATCTTGACCGTGCCCGCAAGCGTTTGGGTGTCACTGTGAACGGTGGCCACGTGTGGCATTGCTCGCTGGCCATCCGGGCAGACGAGGGCATGTTGAGCGACGAGAAATGGCAGGAGATCGCGGAAGACTTTGTCACAGGGATGGGCTTCGATGATCAACAGGGAACCCGCGAACCATGCCGGTGGGTTGCGGTGCGCCACGGGGTGTCGCAGAACGGCAACGACCACATCCACCTGGTGGTGAACCTTGTCCGCGATGACGGCACTAAGGCAAACACCTGGCTTGACTTCAAGAAAGCGCAGACCACCTGCCGGGCCCTGGAAACCTTGCATGGGCTCGCACCGTTGGAGTCACGACAGCTTGTTGTCGAGCAAGGTTACGACCCGGCGGAGCAACAAGCCCAGGCTCGTGAACGCGCCCGCGCCATCTACCAAAGCGAACGCCGCGAGGCTGGCGTGATCCCGCAATGGCAGGAACTTCCCGGCGACAAGCGGCGCGCAATGATCGAAGAATGGGCAGATGATCGCATCGGCCTCAAATACTTCACAGCCGAATACAAAGCCCAGCTCGCATGGAGGCTGCACCGCAAAGATAACAACCCCCCAACATGGGAGCAGCTTCCTCCCGCCGAGAAGAACCGGCGGATCGGTGAACAGATTTCGGCCGACCAGCCGCGCTATCTGCTCGCCCTGAAAGTGCGGGCGGCAGCCGCCGGAGCGACCAGCGAAGACGCATTCATCCGACGTTGCCGCGCAGATGGAATGCTGATCAGGCCACGGTTCCAAACCGGCGGAACAGACACCGTGGTCGGCTATTCGGTCGCACAAAAACCGGCCGTGGGGGAGCGACCCACCTGGTACGGCGGAGGCCATCTCGGCCGGGACTTGTCGCTCCCACGCCTGCGAGACGGGTGGGGTGCAAGGGCAGGCACACAGCCCCTTGAACAGTGGCAAGCTGCACGACAGAACCGGCGTATCACCGCCGGCGCCGAGCCGGCAGAGCTGAGCGCCAACCAGTACCGCCAGATCGCCAGGGAACTCTCCAAGGCCGCACACCAGCTGGCCACCACTCCGGTGGAGAACCAGGCCCAGTGGTCCCATGTTGCACGCGGTGTTGCAGGCGTCTATGCCCAATGGTCAAGGACCATCGAGCCGGAACCCGGCCCGCTTGCTCATGCAGCGAAAGCACTTGGCCGCACAGCATCCACCGTGCACCGCGAAGATCATCCGGCAACCCCATCGACGGTAAGCGTGCTGTCTTCAGCAACGCTTGTTGCCGCTGCCGGCACCCGCTCACCAGCGGCCGCGCAGATCGCTGTTATACGCAGCCTCATGTCCATGAGCCGCCAAATCTTTTTGACCCTCAAAGAGTCCGCGCGGCTGCATGAAGCGCAAGCAATCGAGCAGGCCGTGAAGACCGAGGTCGCCCACACCGGAGGCAAGATGATCCAGGACTACAAGAGGGCTGGCGGTTTCTCCGTCGAATGGAAAGCACTCGACTCTGCCCAGGAACTCACCAACCAGGACAAGCTGCAACTCATCGCCATCGAGAACCCGCGCGACCCGAGGCTGGAGGGCACCCAGCAGGATTGGCGGATTGCAGGATCGGTGGCGGCCATCAGGCAGGCCCGCGAAGCCCGCGAACATCCCAGCACCGCCGGCAGCGGATTTGGCCGTGACATGGATATGGATGATCTCCAACAGATCGCCCAGGACACCAATACGCAAACTCTCTAGGGAAAGGCACACCCATGTCAGATGGGATAGACGAACTCTCCGGCACACACATGCGCACCGTCGTGGCGGCAGCCAGCCAACTGGGCCGCATCATCGCCCAGGTCCGGCAACGTCAGCTCGCAGAAGCCCGCCAGCGCTCCGAAGCAAACACCCGGGCCTTGCAAGCCCAACTTGCAGCAGAGCGGGGTGCAGCGAAGACGCGCCTGGCAGCAGCGAACAGCAGAGGCTGGTGGGACCATGCCACACGGCATGACATCGCCACCACCACCCGCGACGCACAGCAGTTCCGCAACGACCCGGCACTGTCACAGCAGGCCGCCCAGTTCCAAGAGGAACTCGCCCAGCGCTACCAGGCCGAGCAGCAAGCTGCCTACGCACACGACGATGCCCTGCAAGCCCAGGAGCGGGCAGACATTGCCCAGGCCAACGCACAGGCACGCCAACAGGCGGCCTCGGTGCCGGCACCCACACCGGTACGGGACGCTGGCAGTGCCGCAGCTGCGGCAGCAGTCGTTGTGGGGGCCGCAGCCGTGTTGAATGCAGACGAGCTGATGACGATGCCCGACCTTGCCTACACGAGCGAACATGCCGACATCATTGAGCAGGCTGAGCGGCTCGCAGGCCTCGATACGGCCGACGAGATCACCGAACAGTTCCCGACCTTGGATCAATCCACGGTTGAAGAAGTGGTGGCACGCAAAAAGGATCTGGTCCCGGCCGGCCAGGATGCCGCAGACATCGCCCAGGTGGAAGTGGCAGCCGACACCATGGAATGGGACACCGCTGAGCGGCGTGACCTGAAAGAAGCTGGACTGCAAGAAGCCGGGGTGCCGGCCGAGGCCATTCAGGCTGAGATGCTCACCGACACGCAAATGTCGTTCCAGCCGGGCGCTGCACTGCCGGTGACACAAGCCGTCGATCCGGCTGACGACCTTGCCCAGCAGCTGTCAGCCACTTTGGCCAACACTCAGTCGCTGTGATCTGCGCCAAGTGTGACCCTGACCGTGGGATCAGGGTCACACTTGAGCGGCTCTGTGCGTTTCGACTGGTTCTTTTCATCGAGCGCGGCCGCGCCTAGCGGCCCCTGGGGATCGGTCAGCATTCTCATGGTTGGATCGGCCCACCGAATCCACCACTGCACCATCGCTCCGGGCTCGTTCCTGGAAGCCTCCCACGCCAACCAGAGCCCGCTCAGACGCGACTTGGCCTCAGGGTAGGCCCACCAATCCCGGGCCCACACAAGCTGATTCCCGTCGATCCACCGGCGATAGTTGTAGCGCAGCCAGCCACGCACCCACTCATCAAGCGACGGGTAGAAACACTCCGGTACCTTTTTCTGGCCGCCGGCAGCGGCCCCTGCCACAGAATCAGCTGTGCCAAATGCTTCTTCTGCCTCAGCTACCAACGTTTGGGACACATCGGCATCTGCTTTAGGGTCCCATTCGGGTTCACTCATTTCTGGGTCTCCTGCCAATGCTGGGTGCGGATCATCGTGGGTCGAGCTCCAGATGCAAGCACCAACGCCCGGCCTTGCGGCAGAGCACCCAGATCATCCACATCCATGATCCTGTCCCGCCGCCACGAGCTCGACTGACTGGTGCCGTGGTTGGATCGGCTCGATGACGACACGAGTACATCGTGGGAGCCGAGCAGCTTGGAGAGTTCTTCAAGGAACTTCACATCTGCGACACCGCCACCAAAGACCCGCACGTTGGCGGCAGACCACAGCTTGCGCATCCCTTCTTCGCCCCACACCTCCACACCCTGCGACCAGGACTGAAGGAACGTCGAAAGCACGATGCCACGCGACCCGAAATGGGAATAAAGATCCGGCAGCTGCGGCCATCGGCACACGTTGGCCGCCTCATCGAGGACCGCGACCAGGGGCACCGCCAGGCGGCCTGACGCCTGGAGGGTGGCGGCCTGCTCGGCAGCCTCAGTCACTGCCACGGTCAACGATGTGACCAGCGCACCAGCCGATCCCTGTCCTTCTCTGGAAAGGGAGAACAGCGTGTCGGTTGAGGTGGCGAACGAGGCTGGCGAAAACTGGGGCCGGGCATCGTTGGGGCCGGATGCACACACCCAGGGCAGCACAGCCGAATTCGTCAGCCAATGCGCTTGCCTGCGGGCAGTCGAAAAGATTGAGCCGCGCTCATCGCTGGGTGTCGTATAAATACCCCGCAGCTCATCGGCCATGAGAACGAAACCGGTATCCTCCAGAGCCTCCAAGGGCGCCGGATCGGATGACCGGTTCAACCAGTTCCACACCATCGTGATCGGTTGGCTGCTGCATGCGGCCGCCAACAACAGGGCCGCATTCAACGCTTTACCGTTGTTCTCAAAGTGTGCATCGGCACGATCAGCTGCCGTTCTTCCGGCCGCAGCAAAATTGTTGGCCATCGTCGCCGCCGTGGTCTCATCGGTCACATAGCTGAGCGGATTCCACCACCAGTCGGGCACACCGCCTGCTACATCATTCGGATCGAACAGCCACACGTGGCCACGTTCTGCCCTGATGGGGGCAGTCGCATCGGAAAGATCCCGCTTGTTCGATGTGGCAATGACAGGCCCCGGCGCAGCCAACACTTCCGGGATAGCCCGACAGGTCGTTTTGCCGGTCCTGGGGCCCCAAATATCGACCTGGGTGTCTTCCCACGACGCCACCAGCTGGCGGTTGCCGACAACAGTGACACCGATCGGTAACCCGGGGGATTCCACCCCGAACCGATCAGCTTTCAGCTGCGCCGCCTGCTGTGTCACAGGACTGATGTCCTGGCCGGCTCCCAAGTGGTGGGCGCCCGCACCCCCCCGCTTCTTCCCGCCCGCAACCGGTGCCAGCCAGCCACGAACCAATGTGGCGCCCCCCACCAGGCCGCCAGCCACCAGCACCGCCAACAGCCAGCCGATCCAACCAGGCCACACCAGCGTGCCGGCCTTCAATCCGATGATTAGATCAAACGGATTCCACGATGCCGGCACAGGCTGGCCTTCAATCCGGGTTCCGGCCTGCATGGCCACTTCAAAACCGGCGACACCCACAGCCACTGTCCCGATCCCCAAACCAACAAGGATCTCTTGGGGGCTGAGCTGGCCGGAAGTCTTTTGTGACGGCATCGTCGGGCCTTTCTATTCTTCGTGCCACATTTTGTTGGTGTCGTTGATCGCCATTTCTGTGGCGGTCAGTTCGACCTGCACCGGAATCCCGGGCCGGCCACCCACCTTCACCAAAAACTTGCCGCGTCCCGGAGGTGCGGTCTCCACATTGCGGCGGGAATCCCAAGCCGGCGGATTCTGCCAGCTCTTGAGCAGCTCCTGCTCTGCTTTCGACATCGGCACCACCTGGGTGAGCTGATCCATCTCACGGCCAGGCAGGCCACCACAGATCACCATGCCGGCCCGCTCCACGAACCCTCGTGCCTTCATCCGATCCTCAGGGGTCGCCAGCGAGTTGAGATCGGACATCGTGTGGGTGCACATGATCTGACCCACACCCCTCTGCCGGTTCAGCCGGGTCAGCGCATCGATCCGATCCACCATCCCCTCACCGGCCCGCAACGCCCGCCACAACTCGTCAAGGATCACCAGATAGTGGCGGCGCGGCTCCAAACCGGCATCTGCCAGGGCGTTCGCCACGTTGACCGTGCCGAATCCGGCAGACCAGCACGCCAACAGTGCGGCGGCCGCCAGATCGTTCTCGTCCTCACCGATAGCCGAAATGTCATACACCACCGGCGAATCACGTTTCATCGGCTCGGCCGTGGGGGCAGCAAACATTTCCCCCAGCGAACCGCCACCCACCAGAGCAATGAGGGATGCTTCCAGATCCTCGGTCACCTGCAAATAACGCGTCATGTCGCCACGATCCAGGGCGGCAGCTCGCACCGACTCGGGCGCATCACGCAACACCTGCAACAGATCCGGCAGCACCGGAACAGAATCCAGACGGTCATCGAGCACCCGCAGGGCACGATCCACAATGGATTCTTCCCGGTCAGAAGGCCGGGTCTTCCGCAGAATCGTCAACAGCGCCAACACGATGGTGAGCCGCCTGGAATGGGCGTCAGCCAACACTTCGGAAGCCTCCTTCTCGTGGCCTGCTGCTTTCAGCTTCACTGCCGCCCCGGTCGCCTCGCCGGGATCGAGCACATTGAGATGGCCACGCCCGCGGCCCAGCGTGATGACCTGGCCGCCCAGAGCCCGAACCAGATCCACATAGTCAGGTTTGAGATCACCCAACACGAGCGGCTGAATCCCGAACCCTGCCGACCCCACCGCGAGCCGGCGGGCAACTGTGGACTTCCCCAACCCCGGCAGCCCCATCAGGAACAGCGACGGGTTGGAGATCAGTCCCGATTGGAACCAGCCGATGGGGTCCGCGCACACTGCCGCGCCGGTCCCCAAATGCCGACCGAGCGGCACACCCACCATGGGGGTGCCGGCACCCACCGAAAACGGCCATAGCCCGCACACCTGCACCGTGGTGCCACGGAACACTGCCTCCGGCTGCAAATATGCCGACCTGCCGCCACCGGGCCCCAGATAGCCCCGGATGCCGGGGTTTTCGTGAACATCGCCGGGACGAACAATGAACTCGTCCGGTGCAGTCTGCTTGGCGCGGCTCATATCTTCCCCTGGAGGCTCGCAGAAACGGTCAGATGTTCACGCAGCACCAGACCCAACGGAAGCGCAGCCGCGAACGCTGAATCCTGAGATCCGAACACGGTGCGCACCCTCAGACGTGACGATGCCGCCAGATCCTCCATGGTTGCGGCCATGTCTTCCATGGCCTCCTGCTTGGCGACCGTGGCGGTGATGAGGCACCCGAACTCGACAAGTCCGGCGCCTGAGGCTTCCTCGTTTGCGCTGGTCTTGGCTTGGCTCACATCCCGCTCGGCGCGGGCTGAGGCCCGCCGGGCAGACGACTTGCGCATCTCGGCCGCATCCAGGTCCTTCTCCACTGTCGTGGGGGCCTTGGATGAGGGCACCCGATGGAAAAGCAGCGTGACCCGCTTGCGGGCCACATCCTCATTGGGAGCCAGAACCCGGGCCAGCACATGGGACTGCACTACGCCTCGGGGGGCTTCAGACATCGCCCAGGTGCGGGACCACGCATCATCATGGTGATAGCTGTCCCAGGTCGCGTCGGCAGCGACCGGGCCCACATCAGCCCACTGCAACGGCAGCTGGTCACCGGCGGCGTTCGCTTCCTCGATGAGCTCGGCGGCGCTCGGATCGTAGGCGGTCCTGACAATCTCGCACAGCTCCTGGGCGTCCACAGGCCGGACAGCACCTGCACCGGTGCCCGCCAGACCACCCGTCATGCCCCGCATCCGGGTGGCCAACACGCGGGCCATCTCGTCGGCATCCCGCTTGCGGCCCGTGCCATGGACTGCCGCTTTGAACGTGGCAGTGATGAATGAACGCACCGTCGAAGAACCCGACGGATACGACTCCATCACATCGCCCAGCACGTTCGCTGCGAATTCTGGTGCCGACGGTGACTGTCTGGAGGTCACTTCCCGCCGCAGCCGGGTGCCCGGGTCCGGTGCCGTTTCCACCGTCACCGACGCGGCAATCAGGCCGGACTCGTCGGCCAGCCCGCTCAGCCACCTGCCCCAGGTGGCCACCTCAATATCGATCTGCTCGGTATCCACCAGCGCAGCACCATCAGGATCAGACGACAACACAACCGTGTACGTCGCCTGCTTCGGGCACCAGATCATCGCAAACGGACGGTCATAGCCGTCCCTGGCCTCGCTGACTTCAAGCTGCGCAGCAACGCCGGGCAGACGAAAATGGCCGCCGGCTGCCGCACCAATAGGGCCTGACCGGTACATGTTGCCGCCACGGCGGTGCGCAGCCCACCAGCCCAACCTGGCACCCATCCGGGCACCAAGCGATTGGCCGTGAACATCCTTGGTGATGATCATCGCCCAGAGCCCGACCCCAATCCCGAACGCGATCAGGCCGGCACCCAGCCCGGAGACGCCAGTCACAAGGACGGCACACACCAGCCAGCCAAACATGAATACTGTCCCGATCGATCCGAGGCCCATCAGACCGCCCGAGGTGGGACGGCGCCAGTTGCCATATGTGCGGATCTCTAATTCACTTGCAGCCATCACTGGCCTCCTTCCGTTGCTTCACCGGCCACTTCCTTGGCGCCATTCGCCACGCCAGAACCTGCCTGTATCGCGGCAGCTGCGATCATTCCGGGAGGACCGGCAGCCGCAGCGGCACCGGAGGCGGCAGACCCGCCGCCAGCCGCACCCGCTGAACTTGCCGCAGCACCACCGGATGCACCCGAGGCGCCTCCAGCTGTTTCACCGGACGCCTGACCACTTCCTGCGGAGCGTTTCGCACCGGTGTCGGAACCGGACGGGCCGCCGCCTGCCGAGCCCCCGCCGCCGGTTGTGGACTGGGCGCCCGACGCCGAACTGTCTGAGGACTCGCCACCATGCTGGCCGGCGAACCCGGCCACAGAAACAGCACCCGACGCCACGGCAGCACCACCACCACCGCCACCACCAGAACCGATGGACATGGCGGCAGGCGTGATGAGCCGCATCAGCGCCGGCAACGCGATCAACGCCACAATCATCAACGCCAAACCAGAAACGGCCGCGAACGCGTCCCCACCGCTGTCAGGCTTCGTTCCCGCCAGCTGAAAAGAAGCCGCATAAATCAATGCAGCCACCGGCTTGTAGAGGATGAACCCGGCAAGCCAGCCGACGTTCTTACGAAAGAACTCCTGGCCAGTCCGGCTTGATGTGGTGGCCGCTGACAGCGGCAACACACCCAGAAGCAGCACGATGACGCCGGTACGCGCCACCATGAGAATCATCTGGATCAGCGCCGCGAACACCGCCACAAACCCCAAAATGATCACCAGCACCGCGCTCTGCTGACCAACAATGGGTGTGACCATCGACCCGGCCATGTTGGCTGACAAACAATTGGCCTCAGTGCAGTCCGACCCGTTCTTCAGCACCCACTCCGAAAACGCATCCGTCGCCGCCAGCGCAGTGGAAACCACTGCTGTGGCAGCACCAGTCACGATGATGAGCGTGATGAGCTGGCGAACAATGTCTTTCCCGGCCTCTGCCCGCTGGGTCCAGGCGAGCCTGATCCCGCCCACGATGAGACCGGCAATGGTGGCGAACCCGACCCACCACCAAATCGACTGCTGCACGAAACCAGTGACACCTGCGGCATCATTCGGGCCGGCCGGTACCACAGCACCGGAAATCGCGGCGGCCGCACCAATCACGATGGCGCCGGCAAGGATCTTGCCGATCCTGCCAACACCCTCCGATGTGGTGTCACGCCCGTGGCGCACGGCAAGCAACGCCGCCGCCACCATGAGCGCACCCACCACCAAAGCAATGCCACCCCACTTCAGCCAGGAAAGGATCTGGATCGCATTGGCCGTATCTGCCGTGCCGGAAACGGTGGGGGCCGACCCACCTGAAACGGTTGGGGACGGCACATTCATCCACAAGGTCGCCACCGACACGATGACGTTGTTCAGCGCGTCACCGATCCCCTTGGCGAACTCACCAAACAGGCCATCGACCAGGCCATCCCAAAAGGCCATCGGCACCATCTGATTAAGCACTTGGAGTCCACCCCACATACCCGGACAGATCAGCCACCCTGGTGGCCTGAGGCGTCTGTGCGGCACCACCATCCATCAGCCAGTCACCCCGATCCCAGACGAGCGGAATAACAAGCGCCCCATAGGTGGAGTTGTAGGTGTCAAGACGCACCACAATCTCCACCTGCGCGGCCCGCTCGCTGTACGACAGCATCCGGAATCCACGAATCGACGCCCGATAGGTCTCCAGCTGGTTGGTTTCCAACGCATCCTGATACGACCCGGACAACTCATCATTCGACCCTGCCCGGGTTGATTCCACCGTCAACGCCCGCCACTGCGCACCACCACCAAGCGAGGACACTGTGGTGTTCGCAGCCATGAACAGGGCCCCGGTGGGCGAATGCTGATAGCAGGTGCGGATACCCTCAGGCCCGGTCGTGACAGGCCCGAACTGGCTGCTGGTGGGATAGGCCATTGCCTGCCAATAGGAGTCCCAGTTCGTTTCCGGGGCCTTAGTGACAGTCCCTGACCGCTCGACGCCAGACAGGCCACACACCGAATCACCGAGTTCGCCGTCCGGTGCTTCGGTTGTGCCGGACACGCCAGGGGTGGCCTCTGCCGAACCGGAATCCCGGCCCGACAGAACCACCCCGACAATGCCGATGATGAGAACAACCGAAATCACAATGGCCGCAACAATGAAGCCCGGTTTCCGGATCGCAGATGTGGTGGGCATTGGATGCTCCTTTGCTAATGGGGGGATGGCTACTGGAGGGCGCCGACGACACCGAATGCCGACGCGATGATGACCACCGCGATGAGCGCGATTCCGACGCCACCCATGTCGCCAAAGCCCTGGCCTTGACGGTGGGCGATGGCAGCCCTTGCGGCGAGGAACATGATCGCCACGATGGCCACTGCGAATGAGCCCCACTTGGCCCAACTCAGCAGGGTGGAAACTCGCTCACCGATGCCAGGGGGTGCTACGGAGCCAGGGTCTCCGGGAAGATCCATCGGCATGATCTGCATGAGGGTGAGAACTGAATCGATCATTTTTTCTCCTTGTCATTGCGGGCACCCAAAGCGGTGACCGTCTCGATGAGCTTTTCTGCATCAGCTGGCCGGGAAAGAACCCCGGCCCGCCAGTCTTGGTTCCAGCCGATCCGCCACACATTCGCCAGTGCAGACGAGGTGATGGACAGCTGGTCTCGCAGCGGCTTCGGTAAACGACCTGGTGCGTCATCGATGAGCACCAGGCCCACCAAATCCACCTGGGCGCCGCCGGTAGCCCATTCGCCGATTCGCCGGCTGGCTGCTTTCATGCCGGACATGTTGGTGCGGGCACACAGCAACACCCGCCTGCGCAGATCAAAGAACGGGGCCGGCCACACGTGGCCGGCTTCCTGCCAGGAATCGACCAGCGCCGCCAACGTCGATTCCCCAGACCCACCGGCAGCACCCATCACCCACAGCTCGGGCATCCTTGCGGTACTCATAGCGTCAGGGTGAACGGGTTGGTGGAGATCGACCCCGACGAAGACGAGATCGCCGCAGTGCAGGTGTGCGTCCCCGCACCCACACCACTGAATGAGGCAGTGAACGACCCAGATCCAGGCGTCGATCCCGACTTGGAACCGGCACCCGAACACGAGATCGTCACCGAGGCAGACGAGGCATCAGTGGAGACGCTCACGGTCGCTGTGATCGAGCCACCCGACGAAGAACCAGACAGCGAACCAGAAATGTGGTGCGAGCCTGCCTGGCCCCCTGCCGCCTGCCCACCACCCGCATTCTGTGCCTGCTGAACCGGCTGGGCTTGACCGCCTGTCGCAGGGGCGGCCGCTGTAGCGGCCGGCGCTTGGGCAGCGGCCGGGGCAGCCTGGGAGCTGGGGCTCTCAGCCGCCGGCAGGGGTGTCTGCGACACAGTGACGACCGCTGTAGCGGTGGTGCCTACCGGAACACTCTCGGCCGACACTGGCCGCCACAAGGCAACCCCAGTGACCGCCAACCCCACCACGCCGGCAATCCCGCCGGCCACGATGAATGGCCAGCGCCGCCTGCTGGGAGGCTCTGGGGCCGCCATCTGGGCGGCCGCCTCAGCTTCATCAATCTCGAACGGATTGATCGCCGTGTCGGACGGAGACGGCGCAGGGGCAGGCATTGCCTCATCCCACGGATCGTGGTCGCTGCTCATGGCAGCAACCCCATCGACGCGGCAAGAGCCCCATAGGCCTGCGTTGTCTTACCGGACAGGCTGGCGAAGTCCTGCCGAATGATCGCGCCATCCCGAGGGATCGACGCGATGGACAGGCCCGGCCCGCCAGTCACTTGCTCCTGGACGGCTCGCAGCTTCTTGCCGCCACGCAGATGCTCACGTGACGTGGACACCACGACAGCCGACGTGGCGAGCTGCTGAAACCCGAGCTTGAACATATGTGACAGGGTGAGCTTCGCTCCGGCCACCGTTTTCGGGCTCCAGCTTGTCGGCACCAACAAACGGGTCGCCCGCGACAGGGCCACCCGATACACATAGTCGGTGTCGTTGTTGCCGGCATCGACCCCGACCACCGAGAAACGCTCGCCCAACAGATCAAACAGGGCCGTCGCCTGGTCCATAGAAATGTGCGGAGCCACCGGCCGGCCCTGACCATCGACAACCGCAGCCCGCGCAGTAATCACCCACGCGTGCAACACAGCAGACCACGCCATGTGGTCACGCAACTGCGCATCCGTCGGGGCAGGGCACGAGGCAAGCCACTCAACGAGCTCCGGCAAGGGCGCCGAATTCCCAACACCCGCCAACGCACCAAAGTTGCCGGTCGGGTTGATATCGACCACCACCACATCACCACCCCGGGCAAGCCCGGTCGCCTGCATGACCCCGGCCAACGTCGGCGTCTTTCCGGCACCGCCCGCCAGATTCGCGCACACCACCACTTCACGGATCTGGGACGCCGGACCTGCACCGGCACCAGCCCACGGATCAAACGTGATGAACGGATCCACCGGCCCCACCGCCTGCACCGGTGCAGGCTGCATAGGTGCCTGGGCAGCCGGAGGGGGAGGCAACACTTCTGCCTGCGGGGCTGGCGGCATCACCGCCGGCGCCTGCTTCGGCACAGCAGGCTGGCCGGCAGGATCCAAAAACGCTTCCATCTGATCCATGGGAGACAACGCGACGCTGGGACCAGTAGGCGTGCCCGCCGGGACGAGTACAGCCGTGGGGCGAATCATCCGCACCTCAACACCGTCCACCGGCGGGTTGAGCTCCATCCGAACCTGCTGGCCGGTCATCTCTGCGTACTGGCGCACCAGGTCGCTTGCCTCATCGACCCTTCCTTGCGGAGTGTCTGAGGCGAGCTCCTGCGTCATTCCGTTGAGCGTGATAGTGGCATCGCCGACCGCCACCACTGCTACAAGCTCTGTTGAAAGCTCACTCATTGTTGTGTTGCCTCCTCGATCTCCCACTGGCCAAGAACGGTCCCGCGCGTCAATGACACGGCCCACACCTGCTGGCCAGCCGATGTCATCGACCCCGAATCATCAGTGATCCACCGGTCCACTTGGACAGCCCGATAAGCCTTCGATGATGTGTCGGCAGGATCGGCGCCGAACCGGGTCTGGGTGGCTTCTGCTTTCATCCACCCGTCCGCATCGAGCGCGTCATACCACTCGATGCCGGGACCGGAGCCCTGCTCAAACGCCGCCCATTTCGCGGCGAACGCATCCGTGCCGTAGACGGTCGCAGCCTGCTTGATCGACGCCACGGGCCCCGCATCAGAGCGTGTGTCCCACTGGCCTTGGGCGGTCGCCCACGCCAACGCCGTGGACGTGGCATCGCCACGATCCACTGCGAACTGCAACCCGGCCCGCGACGGCACACCAGGTGTGCCGGCAGAAATCCCCGACGCCGGGGCGGCAAACGTGCTCGATGCGGCCGGTGCCGGCGTGGCCTGTGAGCAACCGGCCAGACCGGCAGCCAACGCGACCATGGCCACGCCGCTTGCGATTCGTTTCCACATCATGTTGTCTGCGCTCCGTTCACATGCCGATACATCTGCTGGAGCCCCTGCCAATAGGAGCCAGAAAGGTCTGCTTCGGTCACCGATTCACCGGGCTGCGGGGCATGGATCATGCGCCCGCCACCGATGTAGAGCCCGACATGGCCCCAATCGCCGCCATCGGCAAACAGCACAATGTCGCCGGGCTGAGCTGAGGCGGCATCCACAGTCGTGAACGCCGATGAATCGACCATCGAATAAGTTGAGCGGGGCAAACTGATGCCCTGCTGGGCATACAGCCATACGATCAAGCCGCTGCAATCAAAAGAATCAGGTCCGGCAGCACCCCACACATAGGGTTTGCCGATCTGGGCCTGGGCCAACTCGATGAGCGGCCCACCACCCACAGCACCGCCCGCAGTGCCGGACTGGCACTCGACGCCACCACCGGCCCCGGTGCCCGTCACAGAGGCGCCAGTGAGTGCCTGCATCACCTGACCGGCAGGCTCCCAATACTGGGTGTAATAATTTGGGTCAGCGTTCCGCTGCACCGAATGAGCCACCTGCGTGGGAGACATGCTCTCGCGGCCCTCCACACCCTCCAGTACCGCGTAAAAGAACCCGGCCGACTTGTACGGATCGAGGCGGTCGGCCAGGCTCCCCCAGGAATCGCGCTGCTGGAACGGGCCGCGAGAATCAGGGCCGACCGCATCCCCGTAATCCAAAGACTGCAAGCTGCTCTCGCCCATCGCCGTCATCACAGCGATCTGCTGGTCACGCGCAGAAACCCCGGCATCCTTACCGGCCGCGATGATCTGGGCGGCAACCGCCAACTGGTCAGGCCCGTAATTGGCGACCGTCTGTCCGGCAGCGGAACCCAAATCCACCGACGCCGCCGACCCGCCACCAGAACCGGTGTCGCAAGCGCCACCAACGCCAGCCAAAATGAACAAGCCCATAAAAAGGCCCCCGAAAAAAAGCGGCAACGCGACAAGAGAGGAAATCAGTGCCTTCATGAGACTTCACCTGCTTCGGACGCCCCGTGGTCAATGAGAGCTGCTGCGGGGGTCTTTTGCGCCCACCCACCAGGAGGATTGACCCCCGCAGCAACCACTTCATCTGATGGCCGACGGGTGACCCCAGCCATCAGATGCTTAGCCCCGGCCTGACTGGCCGGGAAGATATTCATGCCGCCACCAGATGGGCAGTCACGGTGATGTTGAGCGGGTACTCGCCGTTGAGCACTTCTCCGCCGCATGTGAGAACAACTAGGCGTCGATCACCATCCAGAGACCCGACTGCCTCACCAACCTGCGACTTAGGGGCCGTGGACAGCGAGTCAACCGCCCAGTCCGTCCGGTTGGAGGCAGAGTCAAAAGTGACTGCAACAGTGCCAGCTGAAACCTGACCAAGATCCCAGAGACTGCCGCGCTGGCCGGCCATGTTCACATGGCCCGCTAGGACCGTGGTCCCGGAAACGGCATCGAGACCAGAGCCGTTGTCGGCCAGGCCGACCTGCACCGGATCAGAGGGAATCGACATCGCACCGTCCGAGCTGACCGGCGCCGAAACAATGGGAGCCGAGATCCCGAGATCAGGGATCACCAGCTCGTTGGTGCCGGCGAGCGCAGGATCAACGGGGATCGGCTCGGCAGACACAGTTGAGAATGGTTGGTTGACCTGGGGCGAGCGGACCTTAATAGCCCAGATGCCACTGGCAATCAATGCCAGACCGGCCAACACAGCAAGAAATGAGAGAAGCAATTTTGATTTGGGGGACATGAGACTGGTCCTAAATGTCGGGGATGAGCAGGAGTGGCAGGCCCGGTCTCAAGGAACCTGGCCACTCCCGCTACAGGGAGATCTCTGTGCTGCCTACTTCGCAGCGTGTGCCAGTTGGCGCTTCCGAGTTGCGATACCCGCACCGCCCCCGACGGCGGCGAGGATCACTCCAAGAGCAATCCAGCCCGCAGCAGAGTTCGAGGGCTCGCCTGTGTTCACTGATGCGAGGCCCTGGCCGGCATCACCCATGCCGGAGTCTTCCTTGGTGTTGACAGCGGTGTATTCGAGCACCTGGCCGTCATGGTCAAGCGTGATGTTCGACTCACTGAAACCGCCGCTGTAGCCATCAGGCACATCAGACTCCACCAGGCTGTAGACGTGATTCGCGCGGATCGTGAACTGCGCTAAACCATCAGCACCAGTCACGACCTTTTCCGCGTTCCCGTCCTCATCGGTCAGCGTGAACTCTGCACCCGAAAGTGCAGCGCCTGACTGATCTTGCTTGTGCACCAGAATGGTGCCGCTCGCAAGTGAATTCGTGACCGTACCAAGACTGATCACGGTGTGGTTGCCATCGACTGTCACCCGGGCACGACCATCAGCCAGGACATACCCGCCGGCAGCCTTGGTCTCATGGACATACCAGGTGCCCCACGGAACATCCTCAAACCCGAACGCACCGTTCTTATCGGTGGTGGTCGTCTGGATCACATTCCCGGCCTCGTCCTCAAGTGTGAACTCAACATCAGGAAGCAAAGTGAAGGCACTGTCATCGCCGGCCTTCACGCCAGACAACGAGCCCACCACTTCCGGCGTTGACGTCGAGAACGATGTGCTTTGAGTGTCGTTGAACGTCAGCTCATCGAACCCAACGATGGACTGCACAGCAGGATCACCGCCATACATGTAGCCCACCCGCTCATGGCCGCCTTCCCAATTGGCGGTGATGTTTGCGGTCAAGGTCGTGGCGACACCCTTGAGCTCACTATCGGCCGCCTGGATCTGGATCTGTTCACCAGGAGTGACAGTTGTCACAGGCTCGCCGGACTCGGCATCGATCACCTCGGCGCCCACGGCGGCTGAGGCCTCATCGACGCTTGCCGTCAGAGTGACTGACGCGCCAGCTGAATCAGCCGATACGGTGACCGGATCGGACACCCACATGCCCTCATCGGTGATCGAGGACGCCGGGGCGCCCTGATCGACCGACACCGTATGGGTGTCAATGAAATTCTGATCGGTCGCAGCGTCAGCTTCCGCCTTGATTGCCTGGATCCGGGGGATCAGACCATCAGGATCATTGACTGGGCCACCGAGATCATCGGTGAACGATGCGAACTGCCCCGAGTCATACATGTGAGCGACGTACTGCAGAACGTAATAGGTCTGGCGCTCATTGAGACCCGCCAGATTGCCATCCGAGCCAGGATCGGCAAGCCGATTGGCAAGGAATGCCAACTGCGGCGAAGCCTTCCCCAGCGGAGACAATGACTGACCATTCGGGGAGGGCTTGGAGAAATCAGCACACAGCAAAGCGCGGCCGGTCTCATCAATAATGCGGTCAACCATAAGAACCTGGCCACCCACATTCGCTGACGTGAAGTAGGTGATGTTGGCTTCGGTGACCGAGAACGTATGGCTCCCAGGCACTGACTCCCACGTAATGTCAGCGCTGGCAGGAACTGCACCCGCAACCACACTGCTCGCTGCGAGAACCGCAGCAACGCCGGCACCGACCCATCGCCGCCGACGTGCGTCAAGTAGAATCATCAACGTTGTCCCTTCGACAACACAGGTGCAGACCACACTGATCTGTACAACTGGGCCGACCATCTGAGGTCGAACCAGATGCAAAGGGACCGGCCCGGCGCATTCCGCCAAGAACTAAGCCGGGTCGGCCCCCGCAAACTCTAAATATTGGCGAGCGCTGCTTCGCTCGTCACGTTGGCAATCAATGCCCCGGGACGAATCGACTGCAACAAACTCACCATCATCCACGCCGGCACCGATACGCAGCCAGCAGTGGCGGCGCCATTATCGACATGCACGAAAAAGGCTGATCCTGCACCAGGCGTGCCAGATTGGTTGTAACCCATCACGAGGCCATAGGCGTACTGAGTTGGATAATCCGCCATGTGCTCATTTGGTGCAGGGCACGAGGATCGCTCCTGCCATGTGTTGTACTGCGGATCATTGACATCCGAGATGTAACAAGATGCAGAAGTAATAGCCCGATATGGCAATGCGGACCCAGGATTCCCTGCTGAACCGAATGCTGCCGTCAATGGCCAGACACCGGCAGGGGTGGCACTCGAATATTCCGAGGCGCTGCCAACGCCACCAGAACCCACATGGCCCCAGGCTTCAACTGTGCTTGCCCAGGTTCCATCGCTCTGCTCCGAGACGAGCACCACATGCGCGGATACGCCAGAACCAACCACCACAAGAACTTGCGAAGTCCGCTGAGCAGCAGACGATTGCGCAACCAACGCAGCAATGCCCGCTTCCTGAGCAGGCTGTGCTTGCTGAACCGGAGCCGCCTCAGCTGACTCAGTGGCCACAGCCTCAGGAGTCGCGCTCGGTGATGGCGTGGGAGTCGGGGTTTCACTCGGCGTAGGCGTAGGCGTGGGCGTTGATTCGGCAGCCACACTCACCTTGGGAGGCGCAGCCACCCACGAAGTGCCAGCAACCAAAACACCAAGGCAGACGATGGCGGCAGCACCGCCAATCATCTGCTTGCGGGAAACGTGCATAAACAATTAACCTCATGGGTCGGGCCACGAATGGAAATACGGTCGAGATTCTGCCACCTCAGGCGGCGGCGGGCATTATCAAAGAAACAACGTCATTGCTGGAAAACCAGGATGTTCCACCAAGGTCACCACTCTGTGAATCCTTGGGTCCGGGGTTCGATCCCCCGTGGAGGCACTCAGTATTCAGGCGTACAAACGAATAGATGTTCGAATATTTCGAGCTTCTCAAAAATTTTGGTGCACTATTTGGTGCACTCGCAAAACACGTCTCCTCCGCCAGGTGCCCCAAAGTGCCTTGTCAGTGGCCGCCACTAGATTCAAACGCATGTTCGATCCGTGGGAGTGTGTGGCTACCGACTGGCCCGGCTGGCGGATTGAGGTTGCCGACATTCGGCCACGGCGTGGACTGACGATCTGGGCGACCTGCACCATCGTCCTCGATATCGGCCTAACTCCCACAGAGCGGCGCTGCACACTCACCCACGAGCTCATCCATGTGGAGCGCGGCTCCGTCCCACGCGACCGATGGCTGAAAATCCGGGAAGAGCGCGAGGTGCGGAGGCTGGCCGCTGCCAGGCTGATCGACCCCGAGAGGCTTGCGGACGCGATGGCATGGGCGCAAGATCCGCGCGAGATTGCGGAGATCGTGGGTGTCGATGTCCGCACGCTGCAATGGGTAAACACCGAAGCCAGAGCGCAGATCTGGACCTCTAGTTGAGGCTATTCGGGTGGTGTCCATGGCTGATCCACAGCAATCCGCTAGGTTCCTGTGGGTAGGAAATAATTCTGCCCACTCCATCGTGAAGGAATCAGCATGACCGCAATGCCGCCTGTCCCACCGACGCCACCTCAGTACGGCGCCCAGTATGCTGCACCGCAGCCCACCAAGAAAACAGGCCTGGCCACCGCAGGGCTCGTGCTCGGCATCATCGGTGTCGTGTTTGCTTTCATCCCGGTGATCGGGATGCCGGTTGCCATCATCACAGGCGCTCTCGCGCTGCTGTTCGGCATTCTCGGGATCGTGAAGAAGCATGGCGGGAAAGCCATCGCAGCTACCGTCCTCGGTGCCGCTGCAATCATCGTGTCAATCATCGCGGCTGCCTCGATCTACGGTGCAGCAGAATCTGTCAGCTCGTCGGTTGCCTCGGCTAGCGCAAGCCTGGCTGATATCACCGGTGAGAACACCGAACAGCTGCTGCAGGACACTGTGAATGTCACGCCGGGAACGTTCACCGTCTCTGCTGACGGGTACACCACTCAGCTGCCGGTGACTGTCAAGAACATCACCGATGAGCAGCACAGCTTCTCCATCACCATTGCCGCCAACGCAGCCGATGGCACCCAGATTGAGACCGATTCGGTGTACGTGACCGATCTCGCGGGTGGACAGTCAAGCTCGGAAAAGGCGTTCCAGTTCGTCACATCCGACAAGCAAGAAGCGCTGAAGACAGCAACCTTCGTGGTGACATCAGTCTCCGCGCTGAACTGATCTAGCACGACACACAGCAAGGCCCCGGCATTACGCCGGGGCCTTTGTTTCGTCCACGGGCCTTGCTCACAGTCCGTGTGGGTCGTCGCGAGGATCATCGGCATCCATATCCTCGGCCCAATTCGGCATCTCGCGGTCAGGGCCACGAAGCGACGTCGGAGGATCGACTGGCGTGTCAGGCTGCTCGCCGGTGATCTCTGGGCCTGTCTCGCCAACTCAAGCTCGCGGCAGCCCAAGCCGACCGCACCATTGGTGACGTATGCACAGAGGCCCTCACAGACTGCCGGCGCTGGCACCAGGGCAACTGGCATCGCTGCACGCGGACTGATCGAACCTGGTCAGCACGACATCCTCACAGCAGTGTGGCGGGCTGTGCCGGATCCCATCGCAACCATGCCAGAACCACCTTGGTCAACGAGGGGCGCTCCGGTAGTGGCTTATCAACGAAGTGAGGCGACGGTGCAAACTGATATAGCCCCCGCGCGCCAATACGGGCAGTAACTTTTTCTTCGGCTGCCTGCATTACGTCGCCGTACCTGTCGCAACCTATTTTCGATGCATCAAAATTGATCTGGTGTTTCCCTAAGACTGTGAAAGTTATATCCCACGCCGGCGTGCTTGGCGCATAGAGAAACAGCTTGAAAAAGGAAGACTCTGGCTTCCCCCAACCGCCGCTTGAAGCCAATACGATGCAGGCACCAGTAGCGAGATGCAACCAGATATGATCGGTGTTGTCGTTGGCGTTGCGCGAGATGCTACCGGTGTCATCCAACTGGCCCTTGCCAGGCGTTCGGCGCTGCAACGTTGCGTTCAAATGCTCGTAGACGTGTGGTGGGGCGCCCGTACCGCCGCCTGTGTCTACCTAGCCCGTGGTGCTCAATGGTTCCTCTTCTATATTCATACAGCCAACCTAGCAGAAACCACAACTCATTGTGGGTCGTTTATTATCCTAGCACTATATGTAGTGGTCGTGCAGCCTCTTTGGGCTGCTGGAAACTGGCTTTGATGAGGTCACCATGCCGTAGCTTTCTGTGAGTGGACCAGGGGGCTATTAAGGTGGTATATTTTCCGGTATGAATGCCATCCCTCAGCCAGATATCGTTGTTGATGACCTTACTCCGGAGTTTGTTTCGGGCTTTGTGGATGCAGTGGCGGGGGCCGAGCAGGACCGGCTTCTGTTCTATTCGGAGCATCCTGATTGGGCAACCACCTATCAGCAACGTTTCGTTGCGATGCTTCTGCATGAACGAATTTGGGGACGTCTCAGCAGTCAGTTTGAGAGAAATGCTGACATCGTTGTCAGGGATGATGAGAACCGCCGAGAATTCTCGGTGGCAGGGAAATATCTTGTGCGAGTCAAGCGCCACAAAGAGAACGATAAAATCTCGACCTACCCGACACGGGCCGCGCAAGCGTTCTACCGCAACCCCCAATCTACCCTGGACGGTGGGCAAACGTGGTCGCTGGCGATGGGCTACATGTGGGCTGATGGGGCAGTCGCCTACCCGCTCGTCACGCTGCGCAACGGGATTGATGTGCCGGTGTGGGGTGCCGAGCTGGTCCGCGATACCGCAGACGGGATCCCGACGATTCGGACACGGCTTATCGAGGATGTGCCCATGCCAGCCTTCGACCTGGACGGCGCCTTCGAGGAAATCGCTTCGGTGAATCAAGGTGTTGTTGGCGATGAATCAGACAGGTGAACTGATCCAAGTTGCCCGCCGAGCTCTGGGCATGACTCAAGCCGATCTGGTGGCTGTCACCGGGATGAAACAAGGAACGCTGTCCCGCTATGAATCAGGGGACCGCGAACCTGATTCGGACGCGGTGGCGATTCTGGCTGAAGCACTGGGCCTCACCACAGACGCGCTTGCTGTCGGCAGCGCCGTCACTGCCCCCTTGGCGGTCGATGCCCATATGCGTCGCCGCGTCACCACGAAAGTATCTGACTGGCGCCGCAGCGAAGCGCAGCTCAACATGTTTCGCTTCCAAGCTGACCGTCTGTTCTCCACCATCGAAATGACGCCCGAGCTCATCGTGCCGGCAACTGATCCCGACCAAGTGGAACCGGCCGATGCCGCGCGGCTTGTCCGCCAGCAATGGCGGATGCCTATCGGGCCCGTCAAGGACCTGACTCGCTGGGTTGAAGCGGCCGGTGTTGTGGTTGTGCTGCGCCAGCTGGCAACGCCACGGATCGACGGGCTTTCCCAATGGGTTGGCACCGTCCCGGTTGTGCTGCTCAATTCTGCTGCACCCATGGACCGCAGACGGCTGACGCTCGCCCACGAGCTGGGCCATCTGGTGATGCACGCCGAATATGCACAGGTGGACATGGAAGCGCAGGCAAACGAGTTTGCTGCCGAGTTCCTCATGCCCGAGGCTGCCATCCGTCCGCAGCTCCGCAATATCGATATCAACAGCTTGGGGCCACTCAAGCAACTGTGGGGCGTCTCGATGCAAGCCATCATCGAACGTGCATTCCGGCTGAGAATCATGACCAAGCAGACCCGAACCGGGTTGTACAAGCGATTCGGTGCACGCGGCTGGCGCCGACATGAACCCGGATCCGACACCATCCCGGAAGAGAAGCCGGCACTGCTCGATTCACTGATGCAACAGCTGCAAGCAATCAACGCTGCCCCGGAAGCGATCACCCGGATCACCGGAGTCACAACCGACAGCCCGAACCAGCTGCTACCTATCCGACCACCAGGCCTTCGGCTGCTCTGATGATGCAGCTCGCTCAACATCGACCAGCGTTGGCAGGCAGTATTTTTGGGGCACCGATAACGAACCCGTTCCGGTGTCAGCCCCGATGGCGGTGACCAGCATCCATGCCAGGAATCGATCATCAGCGTTCATCTCCGCAACCGTCTCCAAAGACAGCACGCGACGAATCGCCTCATCCGATGCGACGACGGTTCCCACAGCTGCTTGGATCCGTCCTGTGATGTCGTCAACGGCACACGGTGCAGGAAGCCAAGATTCAGTACTGTCAGTGCGCAGCCACAGAAGATTCACGCCATCGCCTCGGGCATTGCCTCAAACGTTCTGGGTGTTGCTGGTTGTTGAGCGCAATGAGATTGAGCATGCGTGTGCTATCCCGGGAGGAAGGCTGTTTGTGGGCATGGCCAATAACTTGGGTTGGCTTCGTACCCTCTAAATATTGGCGAGCGCTGCTTCGCTCGTCACGTTGGCAATCAATGCCCCCGGGGCGGATCGACTGCAACAGGCTCACCATCATCCACGTCGGCACCGATACGCAGCCAGCAGTGGCGGCGCCGTTATCGACATGCACGAAAAAGGCTGATCCTGCACCAGGCGTGCCAGATTGGTTGTAACCCATCACGAGGCCATAGGCGTACTGAGTTGGATAATCCGCCATGTGCTCATTTGGTGCAGGGCACGAGGATCGCTCCTGCCATGTGTTGTACTGCGGATCATTGACATCCGAGATGTAACAAGATGCAGAAGTAATAGCCCGATATGGCAATGCGGACCCAGGATTCCCTGCTGAACCGAATGCTGCCGTCAATGGCCAGACACCGGCAGGGGTGGCACTCGAATATTCCGAGGCGCTGCCAACGCCACCAGAACCCACATGCCCCCAGGCCTCAACAGTGCTCGCCCAGGTTCCATCGCTCTGCTCCGAGACGAGCACCACATGCGCGGACACGCCAGAACCAACCACCACAAGAACTTGCGAAGTCCGCCGAGCAGCAGACGATTGCGCAATCAGGGCTGCGATTCCAGGCTCTTGAACGGGCTGGGCTGCGGCTGATTGCGAACCACCCTGAGCGGTTTGCTCAGTATTTGCGGGGGGCGGGTGTCGCTGAGGGAGTCTCGCTGAGAGTCGGCATCGGTGTATCGGATGGTGTGACTGCGACACTTATGTTGGAAGGAGATGCCACCCATGAGGTGCCGGCGACCAGGACACCTAGACAGATGAGAGCGGCTGTGCCACCAATCATTTGCTTGCGGGAGGGCCGCATTGAATTTCACCCCATGAGTCTGGCCACGAATGGATGGACGATGGTAATCATGCCACCATTCGTTGGTTGAGGTCATTTGGTGGCTGAAACTGTCACATTTTCCGAGAACCAATTGGTTTGGCGAAAATTCAATATTCAACCATTGTGATCTGCCCATGCATCCCCCGGGTTACTGCAGAAAATGCAGGAGCCTGCGTGTCCGATGCAGTAGTGATCCTGCGATATTGACCAGACCTCATGACTGTTGCAGTCGTTGTTCACGACGACGATCTCACGTAGCTGTTGTGCAGCAATCAATTCGGGTACCGGCCCTTGTGGGGCCGATACCCGAAAGTTGTCGGGCCTTGATGAGGCCCTTGGTCATGCGTCAGTGGCGTTTGCGGGCCACAATTGCAGTGGCGGTGCCACCCAGCGCGAGGGCAGCAACGCCAACGGCAAGACCAATGGAGCCCATATCGGTGGTGTCACCACCGGTCTCAACAGCGGCGCCGTCAGCGTCAGCAGTGGACCCATCCGGGGGTGTGGCCGATACGCCGGATGTCTCAGAAGGCGGAGGCGTCACGACTGGCTGGGCCTTCCATTGGGCATACAGCGTGGTGCTGCAGTCGCGCCATGTGTCAGCGCAGACCATGTTGAATTCGTCGCCGGGGGCGAAGCTGTCGCCTGACCCGTCAGCCCGGGTGTTCCAGCCCAGGAAGTCTGAACCGGTCAATTCGAAACCGTTGTCGGCAATGGTGATGGCTTCGTCCGCGTGGCTCGTGTGGGGATCAACAGTTCCAGCGGCGTCGGCTGAGTTGGCGTCGTAGCTGAGTGTGTCAGTGAGCCGGTGCAGGTCAAACAGTCCCACAGTCATCGAATCGGTCAATTTGTTCGGATCAGCAACGGATTTGTCGGGCACTGCTGTGGAAGTGAAGGGCACCGTGTGGCTGTACATGCTGACGGGAACTCCGTAGCCGGGAATGGGCGTCACCAGATCCAGGGTGAAGCTGTCACCCAATTTCAGAATTGAGCCGACTGACTCCATGAGGATGAAGCCGTGCCCGTATTGCCCGGCTTCTTCATCGTTCGTACCCTGATCGGTGAACTCTCGCACTTCGCCTGTTTTGTTGTTGGTCAGCTTCCATTGCGTGCCGATCTCGGTCTTGCTGCCGCCATCATCCATGCGGATAATCCAGCTGAGTCCAACGCTTGCAGAATCATCTGCGGAGTCGGCACCTGCGGGTGGAGCGCTAAGACCCAGTGATCCAGTGGCCAGGATGCCCGCAGCAGCGAGGGCCCCGAGCCGGGAATAGTTAAATTTTGACATGTGGGTTTGTGTCCTTAGGGGTGAACCAAATGTGGGGTGGTTAACCGGACGGTATCAAAGGCGCTGAGCAATTGGAACATGCAGAAAACCCGGTTGCTCCAGCCTTTGGGGGGCGGGACAACCGGGGTTTTTGGGAAACGCCAACTATGTGAGCGCTCAGTGGGGGGTGGGGCGGAAACAGGCCCTCATGGCAGCCTCAACGCTGGCCACAAGGTCGCCCCACGAGGCAATGAACTTGTCAACGCCCTCGGTCTCCAGCTGGTTGAACACCTCTGCCAGTGGCACGCCGGCAGCAGCAATCTGGTCCAAGGTCTGCTGCCCCTCAGCGGCATGCCCGGCAATGGTGGCGCCTGGCTCGCCATGATCGGCGAAGGCGTTCATCGTCTTCTCGGGCATGGTGTTCACCACGCCACGTGCCACCAGATCACTGACATAGAGCGTGTCGGGGTAGGCGGCACTCTTCGTGCCGGTTGATGCCCACAACGGACGCTGCAGGTTTGCACCCTCACCCTTGAGCTTCTTGAAGCGCTCTGACGCAAACACCTCCTGATAGGCCCCGAATGCCACCAGGCCGTTGGCCACACCGGCCTTGCCGGCCAGCTCGGAATGGCCAAGCGCCTCGAGCCGCTTGTCGATCTCCGAGTCCACCCGGGAGATGAAGAACGAGGCCACCGAATGGATCTTCGACAGGTCCTTGCCCGCGGTGTATGCCTTCTCCAGGCCGGACAGATAGGCGTCCATCACCTCGCGATAGCGCTCAACAGAGAAAATCAGCGTGACATTCACCGAAATTCCGGCAGCAATGGTCGCCTCGATTGCCGGAAGCCCCGCCTTGGTGGCCGGAATCTTGATGAGCACATTCTCGCGGTCAACGAGCTTGTGCAGCTCGGCAGCCTGGGCGATGGTTGCATCGGTGTCATTGGCAAGACCCGGCTCCACCTCAATGGAGACCCGGCCGTCGTAACCATTGCTCGCGGCAAAAATGGGCGCGAACAGATCGCAGGCATCGCGCACATCGGTGGCGGTGAGCTGCTTGATCGCCTCCGCTGTGCTCACCGGGCCAAGGGCCTTCAGCTGCGGGGCGTAATCGGCGCCATGCGACAGCGCACCGGCAAAAATTGTGGGATTGGTGGTGACGCCCACCACCGAGCTGTTCTTGATGAGATCGGCCAGGCCACCACTGGTGAGCCGGGCTCGGGACAGATCGTCCAGCCAGATGGAGACTCCGGCGTCGGCCAGTGCTTTCAGACGGGGATTCATGGGTGCTCCTTCTGCGGCGTGTGCCGCTGGATTCGGCTCTGCTCGGGTGTCTGAACTGATAACTCGATGGTATCCCGCGGGCAGGAAGAACTAACACGCCGGGTGTGGGAAACACCATGAGCGATGAGGAATGTCTTGTTGAGATGACAAGTTGGGGACGACAAGTGCGAGGATCCACACATGTCCTGCTTGCGGCCCGCCACTCATGCGTCGACGAGCTGGGAGCCCTTCTCGGTGGTGCGCAGAATCTGCTCGATCACGCATGCCTCAGGCGTGCCCTCATCGGTGACGGCGATCACGCTGAGCCGCAACTTGGTGTCAACAGGGCCGAAAGTGCGGGGGATGTCGGTGGCCATACCCAGCTCGGGAGAATCCAGCTCGGGGTTGGCGCCAGCGACACGTCGGCGATGAATGGTGACTGTCTGCTCAGCACGCAGATCAACCTGGCGCTCGGGGCGGATCTTGCCGAAATGAAGGGAACGCTCGGCGTGCTCATCGCTGTTGAGAATGAAAGTGACGTCGTGGGCCAGGGCTGCGCCCTCGTTGATCACCCGCACGCTGGTGACCAGACCCTGGTCATCGGTGGACAACTTGAGGGCCCAGGTGAAGGGCTTTACGTGATGTGGTTCCTGGCTTCCGGGGAACGGAGCTGCATGCTCATCGGCTTCGTGACGCAGCGCTTCGCGGGTGCGGGCCACCAGCTCCTGGTGGCTCTTCTGGGCGTCGGCAGCCGCACTGAAGGCCGCCTGCACAGCGGCTGTCACATTCTCATGGGATTCGTGGGCTGCCCGATTGGCCACCCGCGCCAGCACCAGGGCAATCACCGCCACAATGAGGCCTGCCAGGCCAAGGGCCACTGCCAACCACGTCATCTGTTGCACCTTTCGTCGCCTGCAGCGCCAGCTGTGGCGCAACACGTTCTGGGGCGGCGGGGCTGATGGGTGCATCAGTGACGACTCCGGGGCCTCAACTCGCATCTTTGCACAGGCTCAGCTGATGCTGACGGAAGGGCCAGAAGTTCATTCGGAGGTGCCTATCTCAGCGCCGGAGGTTTAGCCGGAGGCGTCTACTTCAGCGCCACAAGTCCGTAATGGGCGCTCACCAGCGCGGCGGTCTGTTGATCGAGGTTGCGTGGCCCACGCATCACGCCGAGAGACGATGGCATTACGGGGGCCGAGGTGACACGCGCAGCCATATAGGGCACGTCGATGCGCTGCCAGCCGACCTGGGCATTGATCAGTGGCACGAGCACCTTGCGAGCGGCAAACAGGCCGGTGCCCACTGCCACGGCCAATGGATCGCCGTCACGTCCACCGGGAAAGATCTCGGCCACCTGCCCGATCTGTTGACCATCACGGTCGTAGACCAGGGCGCCATGAAGATGGTCATGCATCTGCACCGCCCACATCGGGTCCGCCCTCGGACTGCTGCCACCAGAGCTCGGCGCCCGGAGGCAACAATGCAGGATTGGCGCGTTGCAGCAGCGCCTGCAGACGGGACTTGATCTCGCTGAGCTCTTCCAGCAGCTCCGGGTCGTATTCCAGCTCGCTGCCCGGTTGCATCCGCCGCTCGCGTTGCCACGATTGCAGACGCGCCACGATGATCTCGCGGTTGATCTTCTGCTCAGCCGCACTCGCCTCGGCCACGGCCTCTGCTGCCCTGATCCAGCCGTAGTCACGGTTGATGCGCAGCGTGCCGGCATCGAAATTCATCGAATCATGCACAAACACCTCAGGCTCGATCACCACCGCCCCGGTGCTGCGGGCATAGGCAACCTCATCGCGCTCGGATTCGTCGGACTGGATCGAGGTCACCCGGAAAAGGATCGACACCAGATCGCCCGAGCCCGCATTCCTGTCGAGGTTCAGCCCCGAGGGCGTGGGCACGATCACATAGGGCTTGGTCACTCCGAGATCGGAAACAGCCTTCTCAACCGGCACGTTTTCGCGGATGCCGCCATCGACATACCAGTCGTCGTCCATCTGCACAGGCTTGAAGACGCCCGGAATAGAACACGATGCGAGCACTCCCATGGAGATGTCGAAGGCCTGCCCGCCAAGTGGCTTGTCATTGCGGTCAACCAGGCGTCCGTCCTCACGCATGAACCGAAGCTCGCCGGTGTTGAGCCCGACGAAGGCACAGCGCAGCGTCATGCCCGACGAGGTGACGGCTTCAGAGTGGAAAAAATCACGCGACAGGAGCTTGCGCAGAATCGGCCCCGGCTTGAAAAAAGACCGATTGCGTCCCATGCCTCGCCAGGCGGCAGTGAGATCGGCCCCGGCACGCCCGAGATGGGGCAGTCCCGACGCCAGTTGGAAGAACACATTGGGTGACCACTCCAGGGGCTCGCCCGGCTCGTCGGCCATTGTCAGCGCCAGTGTGCGCTCCTGGGGGCTCAACCCATCCAGCTCGTCGGTGGACGTATTGGCCCGTGTGAGCTCGCGGGCACCCGCCTGGGCCTCGTTCTCGGCAGGCTTCTCATCCGCACCGGGTGTCTCGGCCTCGTGACCGCGCGCATCGGCATCCCTGCCCGCCTGACCCCGCGGCCACAGGTTGAACCGCGACCAGATTCCCGCGCTCTTCGTGGGCCCAGCCTCTGATCCCGACCCCGACTCTGACGTGGGCTTGGGCTCGGAATTCTGGCTTTCCTCCACCTGACGCAGCACATCGAGTGCATCCGAGTGGGCCTTCACGGCGGTGAACCAGGGGCGTTCGGTGAACATGTCGGAGGGCTGGTTCATCTCGAGCCAGATCTTCTCGATGCGGTGCAGCGAAGCCAGCTGCTCGCCGGGGTCGCGCGACTGGGCGATCAGCGCGCCCAGAATTGATCCCGCCGAGGTGGCGCTGATCACGCTGGGGGCAATGTGCTCGCGTTCATACAGATAGCGCAGGGCGCCGATCTGGAAGCTGGCCTTGGCGCCGCCACCGGCGATCACCAGGCCCTGCACGGGGGCGGTCTCTTCGCGGGTGGACGAGTGGCGTCCCAGAAAGGGAAGAACGCCGAACCAGGCTGGACGGGACATGGCCCCAGACTAATGGCGATGCGCGGCACAGCGCCCACCGCGGGTGCAGAATCTGCGCCAACCGATCACGGGCGCGGATCCTAGCCTTGGGCGGTTCGTGTGGTTGGCGGGGATAATGGCAGGTGTGAGTGATCCGATCCCCGCCCCTGCCAATGGGCGCGTAGCCCAAACGGCTGGTGACGCGGCTGGCCACACCCCCGTTGCCACCAACAGCACTGGTACCTCCAACAGCACCGACGCCCCCAACCAGCGTTATGGCGCACCGGTTGATCTGAGCCGTTTTGCCTGGCTGTCGATCGGCGCGGCCCTGGTGACGATCATCCTCAAGGCTGCCGCGGCGTGGCTCACCGGCTCGGTGGGCCTGCTGTCCGACGCCCTGGAATCGGTGGTGAACCTGGCGGCGGCAATCTTTGCGCTGGTGGCGTTGAAGGTGAGCATCAAACCACCTGACGCCAACCATCCCTTCGGACATTCCAAGGCCGAATATTTTTCGGCTGCCTTCGAAGGCATCCTCATCTTTGTTGCCGCAGTGATCATCATCTACACGGCCATTGAGCGCATCCTCAATCCCCGCATGCCCGAGCAGCTTGGCATCGGCCTGCTCATCTCGGTGATCGCCGCGGTGATCAACGGTGTTGTCGGGTGGGTGCTCATCCGCGCTGGCGACAAGCGCCGTTCAGCCACGCTGAGTGCCGACGGACGCCATCTCATGACCGACGTGGTCACCTCGGTTGCTGTGCTGGTGGGTGTGGGCCTGGTGGCCATCACCCACATTCAGGTGCTCGACCCTGTTGTTGCCCTGGCAGCCGGCGCCAATATTTTGTGGACCGGATGGCGGCTCATCCGCAGCTCGTCCGAGGGCCTCATGGACATTGCTTTGCCGGCTGAGGACGAGGCCAAGATTGAGGCAGTTCTGGATCGTTTCCGCGCCAGTGGTCAGATCGATTTCCATGCCGTGCGCACTCGTGAATCGGGCAACCGCCGGTTCATGGAAATGCATGTGCTGGTGCCTGACGAGTGGAGCGTGAAACGCGCCCACGACCTGGCCGAGGACGTGATCGACGAACTGGTGGCGGTGTTGCCTGATCTTCGCGTCTCGGCACACCTGGAGCCCAAGGGCGATCCGCGGTCGTATGAGGACATCGATATCTGATTAGGCTGTGCCCATGGCAACAATCAGGCCCGGTGCCGAAATCACCGTTCCCTCCTGGGACCAGTATTTTCTCGATATTGCACAGGCAGTGGCTGCCCGGGCCAAATGCACCCGCCGGCGCGTCGGCGCCGTCCTGGTGGGCGATGACCACCGCATCATTGCCACCGGTTACAACGGCGCCGCTCCCGGGCGTCCTGATTGCCTCGAAGGCGCATGCCCACGCGGACGGCTTTCCTATGACGAGGTGCCCGGCTTGGGCGACTACGACAGGCCCGGCGCGCCCGGCTTCTGCATTGCCATTCATGCCGAGATGAATGCCATGCTTTTCGCCACCCGCGACACGAAGGGCGCCACGGCCTACATCACAGATGAACCCTGCCCCGGCTGCCGCAAGGCGCTGTCTGCTGCGGGAATCGTGCGGGCAGTCTGGCCCGATGGCGAACTCGATGCCGAGGGGATTGTGGACTTCGGGGTCTGAAGGACGCCGGCGGGAGTGTTGTGTGGCGTCTGAAGGACGCCGGTGATCTTCAGTCTGCTGAGTTCCCCGAGACCTCATTGGTGTTGTCATTATCGGGGGCTTCGTTGCCCTGCGCTTCGAGGCTATTGGTGTCGGAACCCTTGGCCTCGCCTTTCTTGTGGGCGGGCACGGTGTCGATTCCGTAGTACTTGTAAAGATCTGCTTCTTCGTCGGCGTCGAGATGACGATCGGGGTCGACGGTGGGGGCGTCCTTCACCATGGTCTCGGTGTAGGGAACATTGATCTGGCCATTGCTGGCGTCGGAATGCAGCAGGGGAACGAAGTTCTCGCGGGTGCCGAAAAGGCCGGTTTTCACCGTCACCCAGGTGGGCTGTCCGGTCTTGTCGTCGAGATAGACCTGGCCCACGCCGCCGATCTTCTTGCCCTCCGAGTCGACAACATCCGAGTTGTAGAGGTCGTCGTAATTGTCGTCGGCCATCAGATCCCCTTTCCTCACCACATTCCAGTGTGGTCCAACGTTGCGCAGGCCCGCGTCTGACAGTGTCCGGAGCCCCAATGATGGGGCCCGAAACGAAGTGCCCGGATGAGCCTACAAGCGTCCAGTCTGCACCGTTGAATTGGGTCCGGCCACCTCGGGGTCACCTTGTGGTCGAGGTGCCGGCATTTGCTGGGCTCATGAACCCACCCGATGACTAGAGCCGACGCAACCAGTCGTCGTTGTCGTCTGGCGGACGAGGGGCGGGGCCATCGTTATTCCCGCTGCCGTGCATGCGGCTGAGCACGATCCATGCCACGGGGCCGACTGCTGGCACGAAGATCACCACGATGAGCCACATCCACTTGGGCATGTAGGGCACGTCATAGGGGTTGGTCTGGGTGAGATCAACGACCGCGAAGATCGTGAGTGCCAGCAGAACCAACACCGGGAGGATACGTGCCATGGCGCCAGTCTAGGGGCGGCGGCCAGCCGCGCGTCGTGGCATGATCGACGTCGGCCCGGTTGGGGCATTGGCGCTGGTGGGACGGGGAAAAGCATGGCAACACGGTCGGAGTGGATCGAAGGCGCGCGGCTGCGCACCTTTCCCACGGCAATCTCTCCGGTGGTGGCAGGCGCGGCCATGGCATGGTGGCGCGGCTCGGCCCCCATCGGAATTGCCCTGCTCTGTCTGCTGGTTGCCCTGGCGCTGGCCATCGGCGTGAATTTCGCCAACGACTATTCCGACGGTGTGCGCGGCTCCGATGAGAACCGAGTGGGGCCGCAGCGACTGGTGGGCTCGGGCGCGGCCAAGCCCAGCCAGGTGAAGGCAGCCGCAGTTGCATGCTTCGGCGTGGCCGGGCTGGCCGGTCTGGTGGCCGTGATCCTCACCGGACACTGGTGGGTGCTGGCGGTTGGCGCGGCCTGCATTCTCGCTGCATGGTTCTACACCGGTGGCAACCATCCCTATGGCTATCTGGGGCTTGGCGAAATCTTCGTGTTCGTGTTCTTCGGCCTCGTGGCGGTGGGCGGCACCAGCTATCTGTTGAGCGACGGCGTTGATCTGGCCGGCTGGCTGGTGGCCGCCGGAATCGGTGTGCTGGCCTGCGCCGTGCTGGTGACCAACAATCTGCGCGACATCGTGGGTGACACAGAAGTGGGCAAGCGCACCCTGGAAACCAGGATCGGTGACCGGGCAACGCGGGTTTTGTATGCAGTGCTGGTTGTGGTGGCAGCGCTCAGCGTGATTGGTGCGGCGGCCCTCACCAGCTGGTGGCTGCTGCTCGGGCTCGTGTGCCTGGTCTTCCTGGTGCCCTCTGCGCTGGTGATCCTGCGGGGAGCCCAGGGCATGGCCCTGGTGAAAACGCTGAAGAACACCGGCCTGGGCGAGCTGGCCTATGCAGTGGGCATTGCGGCCGGCGTGGCCATCTCGATGATCTAACTGCGCTGATCAACGCTGTGCGTCCGGACGCACTGGTTCAGACCGTGCATCCAGATGCTCACTAGTTCAGGCTGCGCATCCAGATGCGTACTAGTTCAGGCTGCGCATCCAGATGCGCAGGGCCCTAGTGGCGCGCACATCGTCCTCGTTGTATTCCAGCACCCGCTGCGCATATGTGGCGCGCACCTCAGCGTCAGCCGCATGCACCGCTTCGCCGAACCACAGCTGCGAGTTGAGACCGCCGGGGTCCTCGTCGCGCCATTGGAATCCGGCGCCATCATGGGCCATGCGCTTGAGACCCAGCCCGTGCACCCCGAAGAAGTTTTGCTGCACCACAGGGAAAAGATCGAAGAAATGTGATGTGGTCCACGTGCGTGCCAGCTCGCGCAGCTTCGGCACCGAGCCCTTGAGGGCAATGCGGCGAATGTGAACCACTTCGTAGTCCGAATAGTGATAGACCTTCGCCTCCGGATGGGCTGTGAGCTCGGCAACCAGCCAGCTGGCGGCCTCTTCGGCCAGTGCGCGCTCGCTTGCCTGGTCCAGGTCGGCGAACCGCGAGAACGACACATAGTGCGGTCCTGCGGCGTCGTTGGGGTCGTTCACCAGAAAGCCCCACAGATAAACCTTGGCCGCGGCGCTGGTCTCAATGTCCAGAACGATGGAATAGCCGGGTTTCGGCAGCTCGATCGCCCCTGTGGTGGTGCGCTTCACCTCGATGCCGTGTGCCAGCATGTCTGCGCGCTCGGCTGCCAGACGCAGCCGGTTCTCGGCGCCGGGCCGGTGTTCCACCTGGGGCAGATAACGCGGCAGCAAATCATCGAGATCAGCGCCTGCCAGATCGGCGATGGTGGAAATTCCCATGGTGCGCAGCACCGTGATCTCGCGCACATCGAGACGAGCCTTGTCGATGCGCAGACTCAGATCGTCGTCATTGAGCTGTGGCTTGCAGGCCACCCACCACGGGCACACCTCGCATTCGGGAATGACGATCGGCCGCACCCGCGGGTCAGGATCATTCGCCGCGCCCACCCGACGCACAGCAATCTGGGCCACGCGCAGACGGAACTCGAATTCGTGGTCGTAGCGCTCCATCGACGAGCGATAGCGCCACTTCGTCGATGAGGTGCGGGCAAAGGTGCGCAGACGTTTTGCGCTGAGATTTGCCCAGGCAACCACCAACTGGTCACTGCTGGTGTGCCGCTGCTGGCGGCGGGTGCCCAGCATGGGGCGGCCAGCTCGTTGCAGAATCTGGTCGGTGCCGATGATGCCGGCAACCGGCATTCCAGTGGTGCTCCAGCCCAGGGCCTCGAGCATGCGGCGATAATGCGCCAGCTCCAGCAGATCGCCCTCACGATGTGTGCGGATGACGCAATTGGGCACTCGGATCACTCGGGGGCCATCGGCTGCCAGAGGGGTGCACGGTTGGCGTCTGGCAAGGGTGCTTGCCTCCAGCACGCGGTGCCGCTTGATCACCACCGGAAAATAGCCGCCGCCGTCGCGTGTCAGCGGCGGGCTGAGCACCAGCACATCGGGGTCGCCGGAGCGCTGCCCCTCAATATCGCCGGGCAGGGCCGGGGCGATGATTGCCGGTGCCTCACTCGTGACGGCCTCAATGGTGGCGTCGATCTGAGCCTGGCGACCCTCGGCGGCGAATGCTCGCAGATCCACAACACCGGGACGCGCCGCAATGTGGTCCATCACCTTGGACTTGAAGGCCATCGAGCCGGCAAACAATTCCTGCACGGCGTCGCTCGACGCCCGCACTTCGCTGCTGGAGTCAGTGCCTCCGGGCAGCTGAACAGTGCGGTCGAAGCGGTTGCGCGTCTTCACCGGGCAACTGCCGGCGGCATAGGCGTCCAACACGATCGGTGTCAGTGAGGGATCGCTGGTCATGATTCTGCGCAATCACTCCGCAAATCCGCGATGCAGCGCCACGATTCCGCCGCTCAGATTGCGCCACTCCACCTTTTTCCAGCCGGCCTGGGACATCAGACGGGCCAGGGTGCGCTGATCAGGCCAGGCCAGAATCGTCTCGGTGAGATAGCTGTACGAGCCCGGGTTGGAACCCAGACGGGCCACCAAGGGCATCACATGGGGCAGGTAGAAGCGCTGGTAGAGCCCTCGGAAGGGGCCCCACGTGGGCGTGGAGAACTCGCAGATCACGATGCGCCCGCCCGGCTTGGTCACGCGCCGCAACTCACGCAGCGCCTTGAGGGTGTCCTCAACATTGCGCAGCCCGAAACTGATGGTCACCGCATCGAAGGAATTGTCGGCATAGGGCAGCGCGGTCGCGTCGCCCTGCACGAAGGTGAGTTCGGGCTGGCGCTGCTTGCCCACCTGCAACATGCCGAATGACAGATCGGTGGGAAAAACATGGGCTCCGGCGTGGGCGAACGGCGCCGACGAGGTGCCGGTGCCGGCCGCCAGATCGAGCACAAAATCGCCCTCGTGGGCGTCCACGGCGCTCACCACCTCACGGCGCCATGAGCGGTCCTGGCCCATACTCATGAGGTCGTTCATCAGGTCGTAGCGGGGTGCGACATCGTCGAACATCCCTGCAACCTGATCCCGTTTCTTGTCTAACGTTGCGCGTCTGGCCACGTGCCCATCTTCGCAGAGGCCACCGACAAGTCCGCAGTTGAGCTGGCTGACGGCCATGGTTTTCCGGCGCAGGAGGCCGGCCGTCAGCGTGTCGTGACGGCCGTCTGTTCCAGCCCGAAGAGGTGGATTCGGGACCTGGACGGGTGAATCTGGAGCACACGAATGGGTGAATTGGCTGTGGTGCAGCACAATGGGGGCCATGGCGAGGCGCTCCACAGTTCTTAAAATCAGCAATCTTGTGAAGAAGTACGGCGATCATACGATCCTCGATCACTTCAATCTGGCGGTCTATGAGTCCGACGCGGTGGCTCTGACCGGCCGCAATGGTTCGGGAAAGTCCACCGTGCTGCGATGCATCGTCGGCTCGGACAAGCCGACCGAGGGCACCATCGAGATTCTCGGCCAGAAGGCCAAGGACACCGAGCTGTCGTTCCGGCGCAATGTCGCCACTGTGATCGATGATCTCGATTTCTTCCCCGATCTTTCGGTTGTGGAGCATCTTGATCTGCTGGCGCGCGCCCATGGGCTGGAAGACACCGACGAGCTCGTGGATTCCATCCTCGAAGAGGTGCAGCTGGTGCCCCAGTCGGGCCAGCTCCCCGGCACCCTGTCTAGTGGTCAGCGCCGCCGACTCGCCCTGGCCACCGCATTCGTGCGCCCCAAGAAACTTCTTGTGCTCGACGAGCCCGAGCAGCGCCTCGACCAGGAGGGCATCGACTGGCTGGGCAAGCGCCTGCGCCATGAGAAGGAGCACAACGGGCTGGCAATCATCATGGCCAGCCACGAGCCCAGCCTGGTGGAGGCAGTGGGTGCACGCATCGTGCGCATCGGCGCTGCCGGTGACGAGGTGCAGTCGCCGGCTGAGCCGGAGCAGCTCGCATGAGCGCACGGAACAAGCGCCGCAATCGCAGGGAACACAGCCCCCAGGACCGAACACAGGGCGCAGAACAGCAGGTGAAGGCCAGCGTCAGGGCACCCGATTTCGAGCCCTTCGATCCTGACTATCCCTTTGTCGATGTTGCCGACGACGCGGCAGGAATGGTTGACGAACGTCAGCTCCTGCTGCTTGTGAAGGACTGGCGCAAGGGCCGCGCAACACGGCGCCTGCGCGATGTGATCACCGACGCCTATGTGGCGATCTTCACTGTTGTGGTGGTTGCCGCAATGGTGATCAGCGGCCTGTTGTCGGCCCAGAACCAGGCCTCGGCGTGCACCTCGGACGGCTGTGTGACCTCGCGCAAGCTGCTGCCATGGTTGGTGGTTGCCGCGCTGTGGGTGGCAGCCCTGGCTATCAGCCGTATTTTTGGTCCGATCGTCGCCTCCGCAGCTGAGGGCTTCTGGCTCCTGGACGCGCCACTGCGCCGCTCGTCGGTGTTGGCGCGCCGCATGTGGGCCATGATCCTTGCCGCCGGTGGTGTGGCAGCAGTGGTCACCGCACTGGTCACCCTGCTTGTCGGTCTGCCGCTGGAAACCGTGGCCGCCTGGACGCTCGCGGCGGCCTTCACCACCGCCGCGTGGATGGCATTCACCGCTGCTGAGCAGGGCGCCATGCGCACCTTCGTTGTGCGCATCGCCCAACTCGTTGTCGGTGCCGTCACAGTGGTTGTGCTGGTGGGCGTCATCGCCGCAGCTTCGGGCTGGTTCACGCTCGATCTCGACGCGGCTGGCTCGCTGCACCTTGCCATCGGTGTTGCCGCGGTGGGGCTCATTCTGGCGATCCTGGCGTCGGTTGTCGCACGCCGCCGGCTCGACAACGTGGGCCGCTCCAAACTCATCAGTGGCGGTGAGCTGGTCTCGGGCATGCAAGGCGCGGCCTTCGCGCTCGACTTCGCGCTGATGCGCGACATCCTCATCGAACGTCGCAACCATCTGCGCGGCCATGTGAAGCCTGCCCGCGGACGCTGGCACGGCACCCGCGCGCTGGTCTGGCGCGATCTGCAGCGCCTGGTGCGCACGCCCGGCCCCCTGGTCGGCTTCGTGGTGAGTCTCATCGTTCCCTATGCCCTGGAATCACTGGGTGTGGGTTCGCTCACCCCGATCCTGTCCGGCCTGGTGTTCGTTGCCGTGATGGTGCCCTTCCTGGACTCCATGCGCGTGCTCACACGCACCAAGGGGCTGGCCCGGCTGTTCCCGATGACCGACTCTGATCTGCGCACCGCGGTGACGATCGTGCCCGCCGGACTGGCGCTCGTCTGGGCAATTGCTGCCACCCCGGCGTTCCTGCTGAGCCTGAACGGCTCGAACAATGCCAGCGATGTCTCCAACACCATCTGGTACGGCGTGATCACTGCCGCTGCGGGCCTGCTCGGCGCCATGCGCTGGGTGAGCGCCAAATCGGCGAACTACAACATGCCAATGGTTGCCACCGGCGCCGGTGCTGTGCCCCCGGGCCTCATGTTCAATCTCATCCGTGGCATCGACGTGGCCATTCTCATCACCGCGCCACTGGTGCTCAATTGGCCGCCGCTTGTCTCCGCTGCCATTGCCATCATTGTGTGGTTCGTGCTGCGCAGTGGCGGTTTCAACCAGGCCGAGCTCATGGAACGCTCCGAGGAGCAGCGCAAGGAGCTTGCCAAGCAACGTGAACTTGCCCGTGGTGGGCGCAGCAGCACACGTCCCAAGCAGGTGATCAGTCGCTCGGGACCCACCGGACGCACCCGTCCTCCCCTGCGCAAATGAGCCTGCGCTGGTGAGAACAGTGCACGTGAGCGTGTGCTCATGACAGCTGCAATTCCTCGTCGGTGACTATTCGCCGGCGAGGAATTGGCGCATCAGGGCAAATTTCAGCTGCGTTGACACCAGCTTGGTGTGTGGCGCCGTGTTCGGGTCAACGGAGGCCGAGGCATAGAGCCGCACGCTCTTCCAGTCGGGAGCGAGCTGGGCGGCGCGTAGGGCCACGAACCAGTCGCCATCGCCCTGGGCATCGATCCAACCCACCGGCGCGCAGAAACGGCCGCGATCAAATCCGGTCTCGGCCAGGATGGTGCGGGCTGCATCACGGGGGAAACCGGTCACCGACGACAGCGGATGCATTGCCGAGGCCAGCGCCAGTGTTGAGGACTCATCGTCAGCAACCCCGCAGATGTCAGTCACGAGATGCAACATGTCGGGCAGTGCCAGCACGAAGGGGGATTCGGGCACGTGGATGCCGCTCATGTGCGCGCCCAGCGCGGCGGCTGCCGATTCCACGGCGATCCGGTGCTGGCGCATTCGTTCGCCCGAACCAAGCAGCCTGGCAATTTCCACCTCGTCGTCCAGATTGCCAAGACGCTGCGTGGTGCCGGCCAGAATGCGTGAGGTGGTGAGACCGCCTGCGCGGTGCACCAGGATTTCCGGGGTTGCGCCCACCAGACCGTCCACCAGATAGCAGGTGGAGCCGCCGTAATTGCGCTGCCACTGGTGCAACAACCAGCCCGGTTCGATGGTGCCGGCGCAGCTGCCGTGCAGATCCCGCACCACCACCACGCCCTCGGCGTCGAGTTCGCGCAGCCGGGCGCTCGCCCGGTCGATGAGCGCCAGCCAGGCCGCGTCGTCCATCTGGCCCTCACTGAAAGCCAGCTCGTCGGGATGAGTCGGCTCAGGTTGGGGTTCGGGCAGCTTGGGGGTCACCCGGTCGTAGCCGAGCTGGGTGAGCCAACAGACGCCGTCACGGCGTCCGATGATGGTCTCGGGCACCACGAAGGCGGACTGGGGGCTGGTGTGTTGGGGATCGTAGGTAAATGTGCCGTATGCGAGCGGACCGGTGCCCACCGTGCCGGGCATCTCGGATTCCTGCTCGATGGTGCCGGCCAGTTCGTGCCAGCACTGATCGGCCTGGGTCATCGGCACGCCGTCAAGCCGGGCAGCCTCGCCCAGGGCAACGAAGCCGTCATCGCCGCGCAGGAAGGCGGCGCCATGGCCATCGACGAATCGGTTTAGCGGGCCGGGGTCATCGATGGCGATGGTGCTGGCGTGCAATCGCGAAGATCCCGGATTGATGATCACTCTGAGAGGCTAACCGAAGTCGTGCCCCAGCTTGCTGCCCGGGGCAGCAAAACCACAGAGTTGGCTGTGCAGCAACGTTGCCCTAGCTGTTTGCCGGCCAGGTGACCGCGGCGTCCATCGACACGACACTGCACGGGTGTGCTCAGCCCTTGGTGAAAGGGTGCAACGAGTTGCATCTCGGCGTGGCTTTTGAGGGTCTGGCGGAACTCCCCGAAGGTTTTAGGGACTGAATTGGTCCGATTTGTCTCAGATGCCCGTCTGTTGACTGGCGACGCCCCTATTCCACGCCTACACTGAGCGAGGCGCGACCTTTGGGTCGGCAGCCCGGGCTCCAGAGTTGGAGCCCGAGTCCTTGTTCGGATGGAGTGCTTCATGGTGCACGGCGCAGTGCAGCAGACGAGTGGCGATGTGTCCACTGGTTCGCTCCTTGCATCCACCCAACTCGGCGACCCCAAGCGCACAACTCCCGACCAGACGGACGCCGATGTCATCGTGGTGGGCGCCGGACCGGCCGGTTCCTCGGTTGCCGCTTTCTGCGCCATGCGTGGGCTCAATGTGCTGGTCTTGGAGAAGTCGCAATTCCCGCGTGAAAAGGTCTGTGGCGATGGCCTCACACCCCGCGCTGTGCGGATGCTCAGCCGGCTGGGTGTGCCCACCTCGGAGACCGACAACTGGGCGCGCAACAAGGGCCTGCGGGTCTACGGCGGGCGTGTCGAGCCCTTCGAGCTTCCGTGGCCCGAACTTGCCGATTTCCCCGATTACGGAATGGTCTGCTCACGGTCCCGCTTCGACGATGTGCTGGCGGGCCATGCAATGAACCTCGGCGTCACACTGCGCACCGGCGTCACCGTCACCGAGCCGATCATGGCTGGTGACCGCGTGGTGGGTGTGCGCGATGCGAAGGGTAATGAGTTCAACGCCCCCATCGTGGTGGCTGCCGATGGCAATTCCACCCGTCTTGCCGTGGCCGCCGGACGCCAGCGCGACAACTCGCGTCCGATGGGCGTTGCGGTGCGCACCTATTTCGAGAGCCCGCGTGCCAGCGAGGAATGGATGGAGAGCTGGCTCGAGCTGTGGGACGGCACCCCCGGTGAGTCCAAGCAGCTGCCCGGCTACGGCTGGGCCTTCCCGCAGTCCGATGGCACGGTGAATGTGGGGCTGGGCATGCTCAACTCCAGCTCGGCCTTCGGCCACACCGACTATCGCGCCCTCATGCGCACCTGGTTGGCCACCACCCCGCCCGAGTGGCAGTTCGATGCCGAACACCAGCGTGGCGAGATCCGTGGCGCGGCGCTTCCCATGGCCTTCAATCGCAAGCCTGCCTATGCCGACGGCCTGCTGTTGGTGGGCGATTCCGGCGGCATGGTCAATCCCTTCAACGGCGAGGGCATCAGCTATGCCATGGAGGCCGGTGAGATGGCAGCCGATGCCATCGTTGAGGCCCATGGCAGGGGAGTGGGCACTGCCGGCGCCGAGCGCGCGCTGCGTGCCTATCCCACCGCTCTGGCCTCGCGTTTCGGTGGCTATTACCGGCTGGGCACAATTTTCGTGAAGCTCATCGGAAATCCGCAGATCATGCATCTGTGCACCACCTATGGCCTTCCACATCGCAGTCTGATGAAATTGGTGAACAAGTTGCTTGCCAATCTCACCGATGAGCATCGCGGCGATGCAATGGACATTGTGATCAATACTCTGAGTAAGCTGGCGCCACCTGCGTAATGGTGCGCGGATCGGTTGGACAATGAAGTACATCGAGAGAAGGATCGAGCGGAAATGAACGCATATATCCCAGTCATCGGGCTGGTGGCTCTGGCCGTCCTGTTCGTGGTGGTTGCCGCGCTCGTGCTGTCACCGCTCATCGGGCCGCATCGATACAACCGCACCAAGTACGACTCATTCGAATGTGGTATTCAGCCAACCCCGCAGACAGTTTCTGGCGGCGGACGATTTTCAATTAAGTATTACGTGACGGCGATGCTCTTCATCATCTTTGATATTGAGATCGTCTTCCTTTATCCCTGGGCAGTTGCATTTGACTCCTTGGGCAGCTTCGGAGTGATCGAAATGATCACGTTCATCATCGTCGTGTTCGTGGCATACACCTATGTGCTGCGTCGTGGCGGATTGAACTGGGACTGAAAGGCTGAGTGAACAGATATGGGTATCGAAGAAAAGCTTCCGGCAGGCATCTTCCTGACCACCGTTGAGCAGGTGCAGGGCTGGATGCGTCAGGCATCGTTCTGGCCGCTCACCATGGGTCTGGCCTGCTGTGCCATCGAAATGATCAGCTACGGCGGCCCGCGTGCCGACTGTTCACGTTGGGGCCAGGAGATCTTCCGCGCCTCACCACGCCAGGCCGACCTCATGATCGTCGCCGGCCGCGTCGGCCAGAAGCTGGCCCCGGTTGTGCGTCAGCTCTGGGACCAGATGCCCAACCCCAAGTGGTGCATCGCCATGGGCGCCTGCGCCTCCTCGGGCGGCGTGTTCAACAACTATGCAGTGGTGCAGGGCGTTGACCACATCGTGCCGGTGGACATGTATCTGCCCGGCTGTCCGCCCCGTCCGGACATGCTCATTGACGCAGTGTTCAAGCTCAAGAAGGGCAAGGTTGCCCACACCCCGATCGGCGTGCACCGCGAAGAAGTGGTGGCCCAGACCGAGCAGGCCGCCCTGGCTGCCTCCGCCACCATCGAGCAGAAGGGGCTCATGCGATGAGCGAGCAGGACCTTCCCGAGGGCAACCAGACCGAGGGTGCCAGCCGCGCAATGCGGGCGGCAGCCGACAGTCATGGCAATCTCGACAAGCTGTTCTCGCCCAATGCGAGCAACGACACCAACCAGGAAGTCATCTCCCGCGTGCAGGGCATGTGGGGTTCGGGCAAGGGCTCGGGTGACACCTCCGGTTTCGACGGCATCCAGCGGGTCATCTCGCTGACCGGCAGCACAACCCCACCCTTCGGTGGCTGGTTCGACGATGTTGCCGACCGCATGGCCGAGTTGGTGCCCGGTTTCGCCACCCGCGTGCTGGTGCATCGTGATGAGATCACCTTCTTTGTCGAGCGCGACAAGCTGCTCGACCTGGTGAAGGTGCTCCGTGACGACGAGGCCCTGCGCTTCGAGGTCTGCGTCTCGGTCTCGGGTGTGCACTATCCCGAGCAGACCGGCCACGAGCTGCATGCCGTGTTCCACCTGCTCTCGATGACCTACAACCGGCGCATCCGCCTGGAGGTCGAGGTCTCTGAGGACGACCCGCATCTGCCCAGTGTGGTGCCGGTCTATCCGATGGCCAATTTCCACGAGCGCGAGACCTGGGACATGTTCGGCATCATCTTCGACGGACATCCCGGCCTGACCCGCATTCTCATGCCCGACGACTGGGTGGGTCACCCCCAGCGCAAGGACTACCCGCTGGGTGGCATCCCGGTGGAATTCAAGGGAGCAGTCGTGCCCCCGGCAGACGATCGCAGGAGCTACAACCGATGAGCGAGCAGTTCGCAAGTATGTCGTGCGCTGCAACCGACGACAACGACATCTTCGCCGGCCCGGGTGACGAGACGGGCGACCGTGCCTATCTCGCCAACGGTGGCGATTGGGACCAGGTGGTGGAGGCGCAGCGCGAGCGCTCCGACGAGACCATCGTGATCAATGTGGGGCCCCAGCATCCGTCGACCCACGGCGTGATGCGCCTGGTGATGGAGATGGACGGCGAGACGATCATCTCGCTGCGTCCCAGCATCGGCTTCCTGCACACCGGCATTGAGAAGTCGGCCGAGTACCGCAGCTGGTCGCAGGGCTCGGTGTTCTTCACCCGATGCAATTATGTTGCCGGCATCTTCAATGAGGCCGCCTATTCGTTGGCCGTCGACAAGCTGCTCGGCATCACCGACAAGATGCCGCGACGCGGCAATCAGCTGCGTGTGCTGGCCATGGAGGCCAACCGCATTGCCTCCCACATCACCGCCGTGGGCGCAACGGGTCTCGACCTGGGCGCCACCTCGGTGCAGGAGGTCTCACTGCGCGAACGTGAGCGCACGCTCGATTTCCTCGAGGCCGTCACCGGCCTGCGCATGAACAATGAGTACATCCGCCCCGGTGGTGTGCAGAACGACCTTCCCGAGGACGGACTCGATCTGCTCGACGAGCTGATCACCCAGCTGCGCAAGAACGTTCCCGAGATCGGTGACTACACGCTCACCAATCCCATCTTCGTGCGCCGCAACAAGGGCGTGGCCCACATGAGCCTGGCGTCCGCGGTGATGATGGGGGCCTCCGGCCCGGTGCTGCGTTCCACCGGCTATCCCTGGGATATCCGCAAGATGGAGCCCTACTGCGGCTACGAGAACTACGACTTCGATGTCTGCACTGCCGACACCTGTGATTCCTACGGTCGTTTCGTGATCCGCCTCAACGAGATCTACCAGTCACTGCGGATTCTCGAGCAGGTGCGCGATGCACTGGCCGAGTCGAAGGGCGAGCCCTATCGCATCGAGGAGCACGATCTGTCGTGGCCCAGCGATCTGACGGTTGCCTCCGATGGTCAGGGCAATTCGAACAAGCATGTGAAGCACATCATGGGTGAGTCCATGGAAGGCCTCATCCACCACTTCAAGATCGTGAGCCAGGGCTTCCACGTGCCGCCCGGCGAGGTCTATGTGCCCGTCGAGGCACCTGCCGGTGAGCTCGGCATGCATGCCGTGTCCGACGGTGGCACCCGCCCGTACCGCGCCCATCTGCGCGATCCAGGCTTCAACCACGTGCAGTCGCTGCCGCTGCTGTGCGAGGGAAGCATGCTTTCCGACGCAGTGATGGCGATTTCGTCGATCGATCCTGTGATGGGTGGTGTGGATCGATGAGCCAGCTATCCACTCCCAGCGTTGCGACAAGGAGCATCAGCCGATGAGCCAACACGAGTTCAATCCGGTTTTCGATGATGCCGATGGCATCGACACCACCGATCAGAGCACTGAGATCAGCGAGGCAACGGTTGAGGAGATGCGCGCCATCATGGCCCGCTATCCCAACAAGCGTTCCGCGCTGATGCCGATGCTGCATCTGGTGCAGTCGGTTGATGGACGCGTCTCCGACACCGGCATTCGCGTGGTTGCCGAACTGCTGGGCATCACCACTGCCCAGGTGAACGGCGTGGCCACCTTCTACACGATGTTCAAGCGTCGTCCTGCCGGTCACCAGCACATCGGGGTGTGCACCACCTCGTTGTGTGCCGTGATGGGCGGCGACATCCTGCTGAACCATGTGGAGAAGAAGCTCGGCATCCATGAGGGCGAGACCACCTCGGACGGCAAGTTCAGTCTGGAGCGGGTCGAGTGCAATGCAGCCTGCGATTTCGCCCCGGTGATGATGGTCAATTGGGAATACATGGACAACATGACTCCCGCCAAGGCCGACGAGCTGCTCGACAATCTGGCCAACGACGCCACCGTGAAGTCAACGCGTGGCGCCACCATCACCGACTGGCGTGCCGCTGAGCGCGTGCTGGCCGGCTTCGAAGATGGTCTGGCAGACGAAGGCCCCAGCGCTGGGGAATCGTCGGTGCGAGGCCTCAAGATCGCACAGGCAAACAACTGGCAGGCCCCCGGCCAGCCGGGTGCGAAGGAGGTTGGGAAGTGACAGACACTCTGACCCCGATCCTCACGAAGGACTGGGACACCCCCGATTCGTGGAAGCTTGACACCTATCTGCGTGGCGGCGGCTATGACGCCGCCCGCAAGGCGCTCACCACCATGAAGTCGCCGGAAGTCATTGATCTGGTGAAGGCCTCCGGTCTTCGCGGCCGTGGTGGTGCAGGATTCCCCACTGGCATGAAGTGGTCGTTCATTCCGCAGGACAATCCCAAGCCCAAGTACTTGGTTGTCAACTGCGACGAGTCGGAGCCCGGCACCTGCAAGGACATGCCGATGCTCATGGCCACGCCGCACACCCTGCTCGAGGGCATCATCATTGCCTGTTATGCAGTGAATGCCCACCATGCATTCATCTTCTGCCGCGGCGAGGTGCTCCAGGCGATCCGTCGTCTGCAGCAGGCCGTGCGCGAGGCCTATGACAAGGGCCTGCTCGGCAAGGATCTGTTCGGCACCGGATATGACCTCGACATCGTGGTGCATTCCGGAGCCGGCGCCTACATCTGTGGTGAGGAGACTGCGCAGCTGTCGGCCCACGAGGGTCACCGCGGCCAGCCTCGTCTGCGTCCGCCGTTCCCCGCCGTCGAGGGTCTGTACGCCTGCCCCACAGTGGTGAACAATGCCGAATCGATTGCCTCGGTTCCCGCCATCGTGCGAAATGGCGCCGAGTGGTACCAGTCGATGGGCACCGAGAAGTCCAAGGGTGCGACGATCTATTCACTGTCGGGCCATGTTGTGCGTCCCGGCCAGTACGAGGCCCCGCTGGGCATCACCGCCCGCGAGATCCTGGAGCTGGGCGGCGGCATCCGCGAGGGACATCAGCTGAAGTTCTTCACGCCCGGTGGTTCGTCCACCCCGATGTTCACACCCGAGCAGCTCGATGTGCCGCTCGACTACGAGAACGTCTCGGCGGCTGGCTCGATCCTGGGCACCAAGGCCCTGCAGATGTTCGACGAGACCACTTCGGTGGTGCGCACCACACTGCGCTGGACCGAGTTCTACAAGCATGAGAGCTGTGGCAAGTGCACTCCCTGCCGTGAAGGCAGCTGGTGGCTTGTGCAGACCTTGCGCAATCTCGAGGCCGGCAAGGGCGTCGAGGGTGACGTGGACAAGCTCCTCGACATCTGCGACAACGTCTCGATGAAGAGCTTCTGCACGCTGGCCGACGGCTTCGTTGCCTGCATCACCAGCGCCATCAAGCATTTCCGACCTGAATTCGAACAGGGCTATCACACCCCGGCCTGGGAGCTCTACCCATACGAGAAGAGCGCGCTGTTCCCCGACCCCGACCGTGAGTCGATCACCCTGACGGGAGCCACGGCATGAGCACCGAAACGAAATCCACCGAGGTCGCCCCGAAGCCCGATCTCGTCACCTTCACCATCGACGGGGCTGAGGTGAGCGTGCCGAAGGGCACATTGGTCATCCGGGCCGCCGAAATGATCGGTGTGAACATCCCGCGCTTCTGCGACCATCCGCTGCTTGATCCGGTTGCCGCCTGTCGCGTCTGCCTGGTTGAGGTGCCCGACGCCGGAAACGGTCGGGCCATGAAGCCCCAACCGGCCTGCGCACTCACCGCCATGCCCGGCATGCAGGTGGAGACGGCCGATTCGAATCCGACCGTGGCAAAGCACCAGTCGGGTATGATCGAGTTCCTGCTGATCAACCATCCACTTGACTGCCCCATCTGCGACAAGGGCGGCGAATGCCCCCTGCAGAACCAGGCAATGAGCCATGGACGCGGCGAAACCCGTTATGAGGGCGTCAAGCGCACCTATGTGAAGCCCACGCACATCAACCCCGAGATCGTCTTCGACCGCGAGCGTTGCATTCTGTGCCAGCGCTGCACCCGCTTCAGCGAAGAGATCAGCGGCGATGACTTCATCTCGCTGGCCGAGCGTGGCGGCTTCTCGCAGATCGCCGAATATGCCGATCACCCCTATGAGTCGTATTTCGGTGGCAACATCATTCAGATCTGCCCGGTCGGCGCGCTGACCAGTGCCGATTACCGCTTCCAGTCGCGTCCGCACGATCTGGTGAGCACCCCGTCGGCCTGTGAGCATTGCGCTTCGGGTTGTGAATTGCGTGTTGATCACCGTCACTTCCAGATCAAGCGTCGTCTGGCCGGCAATGATCCGGCTGTGAACGAGGAATGGAATTGCGACAAGGGTCGCTTCGGTTTCCGTTCGGGTCACGGCGAGGATCGTCTGACCGGCCCGCTGGTGCGTCGCAATGGCGTGCTCGAGGCGGCAAGCTGGCCTGAAGCAATCGACGCCGCAGCCGAAGGCCTGGAAAAGGCCGGCAGCTCGGTGGGCGTGCTGCCCGGTGGTCGTCTGACCCTGGAGAACTCACTGGCCTACAGTCGCTTTGCCCGCGCTGTGCTGGGCACCAACGATGTCGACTTCCGCTCGCGCGCCGCAAGCGCCGAGGAAGAGGCCTTCCTCACCAACCATGTTGTGGGTGGTGAGCTCGCCAGCTCAGTCACCTATGAGGCGCTCGAAAAGGCCCGCAAGGTGGTGCTGGTCAGCTTTGAGCCCGAGGACGAATCGCCGATGGTCTTCTTGCGCCTGCGCAAGGCATGGCGCAAGAAAGGCCTGCAGGTGCTCACCCTGGCGCCCTTCGCAAGCCGTGGCTCCGAGAAGATGGGTGCTCGGCTCTGCCCGACCACTCCCGGCCACGAGGCCACCGAGATCGCCACTCTGGCGGCGTCGGGTGAAATCGACGACGACACCGTGATTCTGGTGGGGGAGCGGGCAGCACTCAGTGCTGGCGCGCTCACCGCAGTGGCCGATGCAGCAGCCAAGACCGGCGCCAAGTTTGCGTGGATTCCGCGTCGCGCCGGCGAATTGGGTGCGCTGGAAGCGGGACTGCTGCCGGGTCTGCTGCCCGCAGCCCGCGGCGTCACCGATGCTGCTGCCCGCGTTGATCTTCAGGCCGCCTGGGGTGGGGCACAGCTTCCCACCGAGCCGGGACGCGATGCCTCTGCGATTCTGCGGGGCGCCGGATCGGGCGCTCTCAAGGCGCTGATCACCGGTGGCATCCAGGCCGAGGATTTTGCTGATCCTGCTGCCGTGCTCACCGCCATCGAGGCCGCTGGCTTCGTGGTGAGTCTGGAACAGCGTCGCACCGAGATCAGCGAACTGGCCGATGTTGTGCTGCCGGTTGCCCTGATCGAAGACCAGGTGGGCACCTTCATCAACTGGGAACATCGCCATCGTGCGGTCAACCTGGTGAATGAGGAGACCGTCTCGCCGATGAGTGATGTGCGAGTGCTCGCGGCCCTGGCCGATGCACTCGGCTCCGATCTCGGTATGCGTACTCCCACCCAGGCCCGCAAGGCATGGGAAGAGATTGCCGACTGGAGCGGTGCCAAGGCGCACTGCGAGCTGCCCGACGATGTGCCCGAGGCCACAGGCAAGGGTGAGTTCGTGCTCGCCAGCTGGCGTCTCCTGCTTGACGACGCAGCCGGGCTCGATGGTGCAGATGCACTGCTTGCCACCGCGCCGCCGGCGTCGGTTCGTCTGGCTCCCGGCGATGCTGCCGAGCTGGGTGTGACAAATGGTCAGACGGTGCAGGTGAAGGCGGGCAATACCGTCGTCGCAGCTCCGCTGGTCGTGGTGCCCGACATGGTTCCCGGAGTGGTCTGGGTGCCAGGTAACACCAGAAATACCGTCAATAGTGGACTCGTTGCCGCTGCCGGCACGCGGGTCGAGGTCACCGGAGGTGCCGCATGATTCCGCTGGAGAACATGATCTTCGGGGCAGACCCATGGTGGGTCGTGCTCATCAAGGTGGTCGTGGTCTTTGTCGCCGTGCTGCTGTGGATCATCTTCAATGTGTGGTTCGAGCGCCGGGTGATCGCCAAGATGCAGAACCGCATTGGCCCTGTGATGAACGGCCCGCTCGGTCTGCCACAGACGATCGCCGAAGGCGTGAAGCTGCTGCTCAAGGAAGATTTCCGTCCGGCCCGCACCGACAAATTGGTGTTCAGCCTGGCACCGCTGCTGATCGCGGTCGCCGCGTTCAGCTCGTGGGCAGTGATCCCCTTCGGCGGTGAGGTGTCCATCTTCGGCCACACCACGCGGCTGCAGATCACTGATCTGCCGGTCTCGGTGCTGTTGATCCTGGCCATTGCCTCGATCGGCGTCTACGGCGTCGTGCTCGCCGGTTGGGCTTCGAACGGCACCTACTCGCTGCTCGGCTCGATGCGCGCCAGCGCACAGCTGATCAGCTACGAGGTCGCCATGGGCCTGTCACTGGTGGCAGTGTTCATGTACGCCGGCTCGATGAGCACCAGCCAGATTGTTGCTGCGCAGATGGAACATCTTGATTTCTTCGGATTCGAGACCTTCTTCCCCTCGCACTACTGGTTGCTGTTGCTGCCGAGCTTCGTCACCTATTTCATTTCGATGTACGGCGAGACCAACCGTCTGCCGTTCGACATGGCCGAGTGTGAGTCCGAGCTCGTCTCGGGTCACATCACCGACTACTCCGGCTTCCGTTACGCCATGTTCTATCTGGCCGAGTACATCAATGTGCTCACCGTCTCGTCGGTCTGCACCACCCTGTTCCTCGGCGGCTACGGCGCGCCCTGGCCGTTCAACATGATTGCCGATGGCGCACTCAACAACGGCTGGTGGGGCCTGCTGTGGTTCTTCCTCAAGGCCCAGTTCCTGGTGTTCACCTTCACCTGGGTGCGCGGCGCTCTGCCCCGCGTGCGTTACGACCAGCTCATGGATCTTGGCTGGAAGGTGCTCATCCCGATCAATCTGGTGTGGATCCTGTTCATCGCCGTCATGCGCGGCGGCATCGCCAACGGTTGGTTCGCCAACCCGGCAATGCGCATCATCGTGGGCGTCATCGTGGTGGCCCTGTTGGTCTACGCCTTCTGGCCGAAACCGAAGGAAGCCGAACCCGAGGATGCTGACGACGAGGTTTTCGATGCCTTCGCCGATGGCTATCCCGTGCCGCCGATGCCCGGACAGAAGCTGCTCGCCTATGCCGACATCGTGGCCTCTGAGGCCGCTCCGCCGAGTCGAGATCCCTCGGGTGGCGATGCGCCCGGCGATGCAGAACCCGGCAAGTCAATCAAGGGGGTGTTGTAAATGGGTGCGTGGTCAGGTTTCGGAATCACCTTCCGGACGATGTTCCGCAAGTCCTTCACCCAGGGCTACCCGGAGAAGGGCAAGGAACGCCTTGTCGCCCCACGTTTCCATGGCCGTCACCAGCTGAACCGCTGGCCCGATGGTCTGGAGAAGTGTGTCGGTTGTGAGCTGTGCTCGTGGGCCTGCCCGGCTGATGCCATTTACGTGGAGGCTGCCGACAACACCGAGGACGAGCGTTACAGCCCCGGCGAGCGTTACGGACGCGTCTATCAGATCAACTATCTGCGATGCATCCTGTGCGGCATGTGCATTGAGGCCTGCCCCACGCGTGCCCTCACCATGACCAATGAGTTCAAGCTTGCGGACGAAACCCGCGAAAGCCTGATCTATGACAAGGACCGGCTGCTGGCCCCGCTTCTGCCGGGCATGGAGCAGCCGCCCCACCCGCGCCGTCTGGGCGACGACGAGGACGACTATTTCCTCGGATTGCCTCCCGACAACGAGCTGGACGAGCGTGGCGTGGTTGTGGCCGCTCGCGCCGCAGCAAACAACTGGACTGGAGACGCCAAATGATCCCCTTGGTAACTGCCCAGGCAGTCGCCTTCTGGGTGTTGGGGCCGCTCACCGTGATTGCCGGAATCGGCATGGTGACGAGCCGCAAGCCCGTGCACTCGGCGCTCTGCCTGGCCGGATTGATGGTCTGCCTGGCTGGCCTTTATGCAAGTCTCGATGCGCCCTTCCTGTTCGTGGCGCAGATCATCGTCTACACCGGCGCAGTGATGATGCTGTTCGTGTTCACCATGATGGTGATCGGCATCGACACCGTCGACGAGATGATCGAGACCATCAAGGGTCAGCGGATTGCTGCCATTGTCGGGGTGGTGGGCCTGCTTGCGCTGCTCATCCTGGCTGTGGGCCACGGCATCGTGTCCGACTCGGTCGGTCTTGATCAGGCCGTGGGCACCGAGGGCAATGTGAAGTCGATTGCCTATCTGGTGTTCAGCAAATATGTCTTCCCCTTCGAGGCGACTGCCGCACTGCTCATCACCGCTGCTCTGGCTGCAATGGTGTTGGCGCACGGCGAGCAGCTGTTCAAGAAGGAACGTCAGCCCGAACGCATCGTGCGTCGCACCAAGGAGTTCGGCGAACTGGGCACCCAGCCCGGACCGCTGCCGAATCCCGGTGTCTATGCACGCCACAATTCCGTGGACAATCCGTCCCTGCTGCCTGACGGTTCCATTGCCGAGGATTCGATCATTCCCACGCTCGCCGATCGCGGCATCGTGGTGGTCGATCGTGATCGTCTGGTCACCCCGACAATGCGTGCCAACAAGGCCATCGTCGATGTGCGTGACGACCAGAAGGGCGTTGTGCCCAGCGACGAGCAGATCGCCTCTGACAAGGCCGATGAGAACGGTACCAAGGAGGTCAACCGATGAACCCCAATGCGTTCATCATCCTGTCCGCGATTCTGTTCAGCATCGGCGTGCTGGGATTCCTCGTGCGCCGCAATGCGATCATCGCGTTCATGTCCATTGAGCTCATGCTCAATGCGGCGAACCTGTCGCTGGCGACCTTCGCCAATGTGCATGGCAATCTCGACGGCCAAATAGCCGCCTTCTTCGTGATGGTGGTGGCTGCCGCAGAAGTGGTTGTGGGCTTGGCCATCATCGTGACGATTTTCCGAACCCGACGCTCGGCCTCGGTCGACGACGAAAATCTGCTGAAGCACTGAGGGGGCATCGGTGAATCTTCTCGAGACCATGGCTCCGGTCGAGGCGACCGGATTGTTCAGTTATGCGTGGCTGATGATCGCGATTCCACTCGCGGTTGCCGGGCTGCTGCTGGTGATCGGAAAGCGCAGCGACAAGTGGGGTCACCTGCTTGGCGTGCTGGCGCCGATCGCATCCTTTGTCATTGCACTGCTGCTGTTCATCCAGATGATGGGCAGCGACGAGTCGAGCCGGGCAGTCAGTGTGCCCGTCTACACCTGGGCGAGCGCCGGTGCGTTCTCGATCGACATCAGCCTGCTGGTTGATCAGCTGTCGATCCTGTTCGCACTGCTGGTCACCGGGGTGGGTTCGCTCATCTTCATCTACTCCATCGGCTACATGGCCGATGATCCCCACCGTCGTCGTTTCTTCGCCTTCCTGAATTTCTTCGTGGCGTCGATGATGACCCTGGTGCTGGCCGACAACTACATCATGTTGTTCATCGGCTGGGAGGGTGTGGGCCTGGCGTCCTATCTGCTGATCGGCTTCTGGCAGGATCGCAATTCTGCGGCGCTGGCCGCCAAGAAGGCCTTCGTCACCAACAAGGTGGGCGATCTGGGCCTGCTCACCGCGAGCTTTGCGATGTTCTCGCTGTTCGGCTCGGTGCGCTTCGAGGACGTCAGCAGCTCTGTTGCCAGCGCCTCGCCCGGTTGGGCCACTGCACTCGGCTGCCTGCTCCTGCTGGCTGCCTGCGGCAAGTCTGCCCAGGTGCCCCTGCAGGTCTGGCTGTTGGACGCCATGGAGGGCCCGACCCCGGTCTCGGCCCTGATCCACGCGGCAACGATGGTCACCGCAGGCGTCTATCTGGTGGTGCGTTCACATGCCATCTACGAGATGAGCACGACTGCCAGCCTGGCGGTCACGGTGGTCGGTCTCGCGTCGGTGTTCGCCGGCGCCTGGATCGGTTGCGCCAAGGACGACATCAAGAAGGTGCTGGCCGGCTCCACGATGAGCCAGATCGGCTACATGATGCTGGCCGCTGGTCTTGGACCGGCGGGCGCGGCCTTCGCGATCTTCCACCTGCTCACCCACGGTGCCTTCAAGGCCAATATGTTCCTCGGTGCCGGTGCTGTGATGCACGGGATGAACGAGGACACGAACATGCACCACTTCGGGGCGCTGGCCAAGGCCATGCCCTGGGTGTTCGGCACCTTCGCCTGCGGCTATCTGGCAATCATCGGATTCCCGTTCTTCGCGGGCTTCTATTCCAAGGACCACATCATCACCGCTGCCTTCGACAAGGGCCCGATCTTCGGATGGCTTGCCCTCATCGGTGCAGGCATCACCGCGTTCTACATGACGCGGCTCATGATGATGACCTTTGCCGGCAAGCAGCGTTGGCAGCCCGAGGTGCACCCGCACAAGCCCGGTGCACTGATGGTGATTCCGCTGGTGGTGCTGGCAGCCATCTCGGTTGTCGGTGGTCTTGCGCTCAACGGTTGGATCCAGGGCTGGCTTGCGCCGGCAGTGGCCAATGAGGTGCATCCCGTGCATGTCTTCGACACCGGCTGGATCAGCCTGGTGACGCTGGCAGTGGTTGCCCTGGGCGTTGTGCTCGGCGTGGTGCTGTATCGCAAGAACATTGCTCCCGAGACGCAAAAGTCGCGTAACTTCTTCGTGCTTGCCGGGCGCAACGAGCTCTATGCCAATCAATTCAACGAGGCGGTCTTCATGCGCCCCGGACAAGCACTGTGCGATGGACTGGAACTCACTGACGACCATGTGGTCGATGGTGCGGTTCGTGGCTCTGCTGTGGCGGTGAAGGGTGCCTCCGGCGCCCTGCGCCTGATGCAGAACGGCTATGTGCGAACGTACGGCGTCACGATGGCGCTGGGCCTCGTCGTGATCGGCGTCGTGATGATCCTGGGCCAGCTGGCCTGAGGAAGGTAATAGTGATGACTTTCCCCTGGCTCACGGTTCTGGGTCTGCTGCCTCTTGTCGGGTCCATCGTGGTGTTCGCACTGCGTGGACGCGGCGGCAAGATTGCCGCAATTCTGTTCTCGCTGGTCACCCTCGCTGTAGGCGTGGCGACCTTCTTCATGACCGGGCTGAGCGAAAAGTTCAGCTGGATCTCTCAGATCGGCGCATGGTATGCGCTTGATCTTGATGGCATGGCCAAGGTGCTGGTGCTGCTCACAGTGGTGCTCGTGCCGATCGTGCTGATTGCCGAATGGCATGTTGGCGACTCGGTTGGTTCCGGTGATCTGGAATCGGTTGACAAGTCGGCCCAGGTGGCGCCTGCCCGTTGGAGCAGCGAAACCTTCATGGCGCTTGCGCTGATGCTCGAGGGCTTCACGCTGTTCGTCTTCATGGCGTCCGATCTGCTGTTGTTCTACATCTTCTTCGAGGCAACACTCATTCCGATGTATTTCCTCATCGCAGGATGGGGTGGTGCGAAGCGCGCTGCGGCGGCCATGAAGTTCCTGCTGTTCAGCCTGGCTGGTGGCCTGGTGCTGCTGCTCGGTGTGATCGGCATGTATCTGGTGTCCACACGTGCCGGGTCGCCGAGTCTGCTCACCGCAGACCTGGCCGGCCTGCCGATGAGTGAGTGGACCGGACGTTGGCTGTTCATCGCCTTCTTCATCGCCTTTGCGATCAAGGCGCCGATGGTGCCGGTGCACACCTGGTTGCCCGATACTGCCGAGCAGGCCCGTCCGGGTGCCACCACTCTGTTGGTGGCAACGCTCGACAAGATCGGCACCTTCGGAATGATCCGTTTCTGCCTGGCCTTCTTCCCGGAGGCTGTGAAGTGGGCAACTCCGTTCGTGCTCACGCTTGCCGTGATCTCGATCTTCTACGGCGCCTTCATGGCGATCGGTTCGAAGAATCTGCTGCGCCTGGTGGCCTTCACCTCGGTGAGCCACTTCGGCTTCATGGTGTTGGGCATCTTCTCGTTCACCACCACGTCGATCAGTGGCTCGATCTTCTACATGCTCGCCCACGGCTTCAGTGCTGCGGCGATGTTCCTGGTGGTCGGTTTCCTCATTGATCGCCGTGGCAGTGCTCTGATCGCCGACTTCGGTGGCGCGCAGAAGCTGGTGCCGCTCATTGCCGGTGTATTCCTCACCTCCGGTCTGGCTACGCTGGGTCTGCCCGGTCTGGCCAACTTCGCCGGTGAATACATGATCATGGCGGGGGCCTGGCAGCGTCACCACGTGTTCATCGCGGTGGCTGTTGTGGCCACTGTGTTGGCTGCGGTCTACATCATGCTGGCCTATCAGCGGGTGTTCACCGGTCCGCCGACTGAGCAGAGCGAGAAGCACCTCAGCCACGACCTCACCGGTCGTGAGCGTCTGGTGATCGCCCCGCTCATTGCGCTCCTGTTGTTCTTCGGATTCGTGCCCGGACCCACCTTGGATGTGGTCAATTCCACCGCCTCCGAGGCGATGGTGCAGGTTGGCATGGACAATCCACAGCCCACCGTGAAGAGGGGTAACTGAGTCATGGAAAGTCCCACGATTGAATATGGGCTGATTGCTCCGCTGCTGGTCCTGTTGGTCGGCGCCATCGTGTCCGTGCTGGGTGAGGCCTTCATCGGCCGTGCCCAGCGCTTCACCATCCAGTTCGCCCTGGCCATCCTGGTGATGGTGGTGGCGCTCGGGTTCGTCTGCTTCAGCTGGTCTGATCAGCCCGGCCCGGTGGTGATGGGGGCCCTGTCCATCGACGGGCCAACACGCATCGTCTGGATGCTGCTGCTGAGCTTCGGTCTGCTGTCCACGCTGCTGTACGGCGAACGCCGCATCGGTGGGGGAACAAGCTCGTTCGCCCCCCAGGGCCATACGGTGCCCGGCTCCATTGCCGAGCGTCAGGCGATCGCTGCTCGTCAGGAGAACTCCGAGGTCTTCGCACTGCTGGAGATGTCGCTGTTCGGCATGCTGATCTTCTCGGCCGCCAACGACCTGCTCACCATGTTCGTGGCTCTGGAGATTCTTTCCCTGCCGCTCTATGTGATGTGTGCGTTGGCTCGCCGTCGTCGTCTGCTGTCGCAGGAGGCCGCTCTGAAGTACTTCCTTCTGGGTGCACTGTCCAGCGCCTTCTTCCTCTTCGGTGTGGCGCTGATCTACGGTTACACGGCCAGCTTCAACTTCGGTGAGATCGATGCTGCGATCAGCTCGTCCACCGAGTCGATCGGCCTGCTTCTTGCCGGCACTGCGCTGGTCACATCAGGTGTGCTGTTCAAGGTGGGTGCGGTTCCGTTCCACTCATGGGTGCCCGATGTCTACACCGGTGCGCCACCGCCCGTGACGGCCTTCATGGCCATCTGCACCAAGGTGGCGGCCTTCGCCGGTCTGCGGCGCGT